>DAISZP010000429.1:0-4781 GCA_036824745.1 Luteolibacter sp. | reverse complement strand
CGTCCGGGCCTCCCCGCGGCACGAATTTCTCCCGACGCCACGAAACGACGCCGTCTCCTCCGTCGCCAGCCTTGGCGTAGATGCGGATATGGTCAATGAACATGCCGCCACCCTTGCCCCAGCCCGGCCCCGGGGTCAACGGGAATGCGGTCCGGCCGGGAATTGCCTGGCAATCCTTGTGGCGCTCGATTCCACGTGGGATGAACAATGTGGCCGGGAGATTCAGTAAATTGCAGATGCGGGGATACTTTTGTTCGTTGATCGCGCTGGCCTGCCTTGCCAGCCCGGTGCTGGGTGCGGAGAAAAAGAAGGCGGAGCCTCCCAAACCGGCTCCCGTTCCGGAATACAGCCCGGCCAAACAACCGGTCGTCACCGGGGAATTCCCTCTCGGCCTCATCACCATCACGTTCAAGGAAACCGCGGTCCGCGGCGAGATCTACCAGGCGGTCAAGGGGCTGGAGCAGGTGACCGGAACCCACAGCGAACACGATCCCGGCGCGGGCGGGAAATCCGCGAGCCATTCGTCCGGCGCGAACCTGGAAGAGTATTTCAAGACCTATAGCAACGGCATCACCTGGCCGAAAGTCGCGGCGATGCCCGATGAATTCACCGTCTATCAGGATCCGCACTTTTACGGCTATTTCTGCGAATACGATTACTGGGAAAACCCGATCGGCTGGCACGATCCCGAGGAGGGCGGGGAACGCGTGGCCAAAATGAATCAGGACGCCATGCGCTTCGCCATGAAATCGTATCGCGGCGTGAAACCCCGGTTCATCTGCTACAACTACGTCACCACCCGACCCGCCGCTCCCGCCAAGGAGGTGGCGAACATGCTGCTGCATTTCTATCAGAACCGCGGCGAGGACCCCGGGCGCACGCGGGCGGTTAGAGTGCGCAAGAGCCGGAAGAAACAACCGCAGACGAACCAGTTCGATCCCTGGGCCTATTACGCGCCGCGCTGCAAGTGGGGCGAGCCGATGTGGCCGAACTCGAAGGTTCAGATCAACGACTTCTCCGGCGGCACGCTCGCCCACGAACTCGGGCACAGCCTCGGCGCGCCGGACGTCTATCGGATCGGCCGTTTCAACGACGGCATCGGCGGCGAGGCCTGCCTGCTCACCTACGGCCCCACGGCCAACGCGTTCAGCCGCTTCTATCACCACGCCTTCATCCAGGAGAAGAACCACCCGACGATCAAATCCTCCGGCACCTACACGCTGCATCCGCGGCACATCGATCCCAAGGGCGACGAGGCGGTGGGCTACCTGATTCCCAGCAACCATCCGCACTATTTCTATCAGGTGGAATACATCCATCAGGAAAACGCAACCGTCGGCGTGGGCACGCGCCACGAGGGCATGCTCATCTCCGTGGTGAATCTGGGATCTGGAAACTACCTCGGCTCGCCGGATTACTTCTACGTTTACCGGCCCAATGATCCCTTTTTCCGCGGCAAGGGCGATACGGAGAAGTGCCTCTTCGGAAAGGCCCACAAGCGCACGGAGTTCAACATGAACACCGAGCCGTCCTCGCGACTGCCCAATCTGCTGGACGGCGGGGTTTCCTTCAAAAACATCGAGGAACATGGCGAAACGCTGACCTTCGATCTCGAATTCGAGCGCCATCCCGTCACCGGCAGCGCCTACACGAACTCGATGCTGCCGCAGATCCGCCTGGATGACGTCACCGACATCCAGCCGACCAGTTTCACGGCGGATTGCACCATCAAGTTCCGCGGCGAGCCGCTGAAAACCGAATACGGCTTCTGCTGGGCTACTTCCAAGAATCCCACCGTGCGCGATTCCACCTTCACGCTCGCCCACCGCGAGTGGTACCGCGGGCATGCCATCAATCTCACGCCGAACACGACTTATTACGTCCGCGCTTGGGCAACCAACGGAATCGGCGTCCGATACAGCGATGAGGAAAAAGTCATCAAGACTCCGGACCTCAAGGCCACGCCCGCCGGCATCGGCCCCTTGCTCGCCGACTCGTTTTCTAACAACGGCTACCTCTACACCGAGTTCAGCAACGAAACGGATGACACCAGCGAGACCTACGTCGGCTACAGCCCCACCTGCGTGCTGGCCAAGCTCATCGCCTACTATCGCCCCGCGAGGTTCGCTTCCACCAAGGCGGCGGAGGCCGTGGACTTCAACCACCTGAGCTGGAACCCTGGCGGAGATGACAATCCTGCGCGCCTTGATGAGATCGACGGCTTCTTCCAATACATCCACGACCAGGGCCGCGCCCTGAAACTCCACGACCGGAAACCCGGCAAGGATTTTCTCGGCAACCTCGTCAAACTCACCGGCGTCCGCAGCAAGCCCGTGCTCTCCGTCTTGAATCCGGAAAATCTCAAGGACGTCTCCGAGCTCATCCGCCGCGACCTTGCGCAAAGCCGCCCGGTCATCATCGTGTTTTCCTACGACACCGAAACCAGCGATCCCATCCGCTGGGCGCTCATCGACGGCATCAACTCCGCAGGTCGCCTGCATGTGGACTTCCCGCGAAACACCGAACTCTTCGTGGACCGCCAGACCCGCGTCATGAAATCCGGCGACTGCCTCGCCGAAGAACTCATCCTCCCGCAATACAAGACCTTCGTGGTCACTTCATGTTATTACGCGAAGTAGTTCACGTTGCGGTGCGCAACCGCTGCCAGATGCTTCAACGGGCCTGCTCGGTCCATTTGGAGAGGCGGGTTTTGAGGGCGTTGATTTCGGCGTGGTAGGGGGCGAGGGCAGGGTCGGCGGCCCAGGTTTCGGCGAGTGCGGCAGCTTGGCGGTCGCCGGCGGCGATGCGTTCGAAGGTGTAGGGGGCGGGGGTTTTGCCGTAGAGGCGGTATCCGGTGGTGGCGCTGCGGAGGGGGAAGGTTTTTAAAAATGAAACGGCATCTTCGTGGGGAAGCGAGGGGTCGCGGAGGTAGGCGTCCACCGCGGCCAGCTGGGCGGGGTCCTGCGGATCGGCGCGGGCCATGAGGTCGGCGCGGGGGAGGGTGGATTCCTTGAGCGCCTCGATGACGGCGGCGGGACGCTCGGCGGCGAATTCATGGAGAGCCATGGATCGCAGTTTGTCGTTTCCGGTGGAGGCGGCGAGGTGGCGGGCGGCATCCGGAGTGCCGAGGTAGCGCGGCAGGTCGAAGGTTTCGGCGAAGCCGGGAGAACTCTGCCACTCGGGCCGGGTGAGGAGGTGGTCGAAGCGGTCGAGGAGTTCGGCGTCGGGAGCGCGGCCGAGGCCCGGGCGGGTGAGGGAGCGCAGGGCGATGGCGTATTCCTCGGCGGAGCGGGCGTCGGCGAGGATTTCGCGCGCGATTTGGAGGGCCATCTCGGGATCGGACGCGGCGAGGACATCGAGCAGGAAAACGCGCAACGTAGGCCAATCGGCGAGGAACCCGTGGTTTCCGACTCTGAAACCAAGACCGGTGGGGGCGTCTTGGCCGGATTCGAGAAGGCGGCGCAGGGCTTGGGCGAGCGCTTGGGGATCGGTTTCGGTCCAGCGGTATTTGGTTTCGGTGAGGCGCGCGCGGACGGCGTCGGGATCGGGATGGGAATTCAGCCAGAGGAGGAGTTGGTCCCAGTCTGAGGAGATGGCCTGCCGGGCGAGTTTTTGAGGGCTGGCGCGTTCATGCCCGGCGTCCGGGGGGGCGGTGCGGGTTTTCGCGTCGGCCGGGTTTCCCGATTGGCCGGGTAGGCGGTGGTTTTCCCGGATCTGAAACCAAGAAAAGGCGGTGAGCGCGACGGGCAGGGCGAGCCACAGGCGGCGCTTTCCGGTGAGGCTCATGGTTTACGGGGCCGGCGTGCTGCCGGGCTGTTCGTCCTGGGAAATTTCGAGAACGCAGGACTTGAAGGTGGCGATGTCTCCCTTGAGCCGATCTTGGACGAGGAGGAACCAGGAACCGCGGGGCAGAATGTCCTTGAAGGCTGCGGAAACGTCCATGTCCTTGATAATGAGGTCGTCCGCGCCGGCTCCGCCTTCGTTGTGGATCAATGCTTGATAGCCGCCGGGGGCCTGGAGCACGACTTGGAGATCGCCACGGTGCTTGGTGCGGATGTCCAAGGAGATGCGGCAGGCGGTGAGCTTGGCTTCGCGGTCCGGAAGATCGACGCCGATCTTGAACGCTGTCCAGCTGTGGCGGCCGTCGGGGATTTTCTGGTCCTTGTGGTATGGGAAAAACTGGGAGGTGGAACTGATTTCCTTGGAGAGTTCGGTCATGCCGATTTCCGGACGGAGGGTCGGTTTGGCGACCGAGAGCAAGGAACTCATGTCCTGTGAGAAGGCATAAACGACGCTCTCGGAGGGCAGTCCGCCGACAAGCACGCCGGCGGCGTTCCAATCACCTTTGGCGTTCTTGGTCCAGATCGGCCCGCCGCTGTTTCCATGGCCGGTGGTGACCTTGGTGGTGATCAGGGCGTGGCCGGAGTAAGGCTTGTAGGGGGTGCGGACGGGGCCGGTCTTGTAGAGGTAGTATCCGGTGAGGTTCTTGTCCTCATAGAGGTTGTCCGCCGGGTAGCCGGTGATGATGGTGGGCTTTTTCTTCTTCAGGTCGTTGATGCCGTTCAGGTTGATCTCGGCGGGCGGGCCCTTGATCAGTTTCTGGAAAGCGAAGGCCAGCGCCACATCGCGGCTGAAGGCGGAATACTTGGAATCCCCGGCGGCGACCAGATCCGCGTAGTTCGTCCAGCGGAAGTACCCGCGGCTGAGGATGGCGTCCTCGATTTTCAGCTCCTCGGAATTCGCCTGCGGATACTAAGATGGAAAGAGTTCGCATACCCCCG
>DAISZP010000428.1:0-4793 GCA_036824745.1 Luteolibacter sp. | reverse complement strand
CGTCTCCGCCGAGTTCGAGGCCGAGGATGCGGTCGGTTTCCCCGTCACGGGCGGTGAGGAAGAGCACGGGGATGGAGGAGTTCTCGCGCAGCAGTCGGCAGACTTCGAGGCCGGTCATGTCCGGCAGGCCGATGTCGAGGATGGCGAAATCAAAGGGCTGGGTCTGGTGCGCGGAAAGCGCGTCCGTTCCGGTTAGAGTGTGGGTGACGGTGAAACACTCGGTTTCCAGCGCATAAATGAGCGTGTCGGCGATGGCCGGTTCGTCTTCCACCAATAGAACTCGTGACATGAGGGCATTTCAGCGGCGGATTGTGAAATGCCAATGAAGAAAGCGCGAAGAATCCCGGAGAATCACCAGATTACCCGCACTCCGGGATAGGTGGGAATGATCCGGTCCGAGGTGAGGATGGCGAGATTCCTCGTTTGCGCGGTCGCGATGAGCAGCCGGTCGAATGAATCGGAGTGGATCCAGGGAAGCTGGCCGGAAGCGATGGATTCGGGCATTTCCAAGGGGAGAAAAGTGAGGTGATGCAATCGAATGACTTCCGAGAGCCATTGCCCGGCCGGCATGGGAAGCATGAGTTTGCCTTTGCCGGCTTTGATCGAAATTTCAGTCGCGGTGATCGCGCTGACGTACATGGTGCACGAGGTATCGGCAATTTTCCGCCTTGCGGCGGAACCGAGGGATGCATCCGAGTTTGCGAGATGGATGATGGCGCAGGTGTCGAGCAGGCAGTTCATTGCATCCAGTCAGGCAATTCGTCGGCTTGAAGAGGCTCCGTCGGATCGTAACCGGGAACCAATGTGGCCTTGAGCTCCGGATGTGGCTTGAGACGGTCTATTTTGGCTTTCCTCCGGGGCTTGATCGGGCGGATCTCCGCCACCTGTGAGCCATTCCGGCAGAGCACGACGGATTCTCCCGTGGTTTCCACGACCTTCACGAGTTCCGAAAGCCGCGATTTCGCCTCATGCATGTTCACGGAGATCATGAGGTTAGCTTAGCCAAGCAGGCGAAGGTGTCAAGGAAGCGTCCCCCGCTCGAGGAGTCCGTCGATGAGGGCGGCGCGGGTCTCGATGCCGGTTTGGGTGAGCTTCGCCTCGGGGCGGGAAACGATTTCGCGGAGACGCATCAGCGATTGGCCGCCGGACTGGGCGTCGTAGCTGTTCATGGCGATGGTGAAGGTGGCGCCGGGTTCCACGGGTTTGCCATCGCGTTGGAAGCTGGTCACGGTGCCGGAGCGGTCGAGTTTCAAGTCGAAGGGCCAGAGCGTGCGGTCGGATTTCCGGATGCGGCGTTCCTCCTTGATGACTTCAATCAGGTCGTTGGTGGAAAGCCGCGCGGTGGCTAACAGGTTTTCGTAGGGAAGGAGTTTCCAACAATCATCGACGGTGAGTTCGCCGGGTAGGAGGTCGCCGGTGCCGAAGGTGCCGTGAAACACACCGTCCACCTCGATGTTCTTGCGCTTGAGGGCGGAGGCGAAGATCTCGCAGAAAAGCCGGGCGAGGGGATTGTTTCCACCGGTTCCGGGAATGGACTGAGTGACGGTGGCCACCTTGCGAGCGAGTTGTTCGGCGCTTTTCTTCAAGTCGGGGTTGGCGGCTTCCATCACCGCGGGATCGAGATCGAATTTTTGATCCATCAGCACAGTGATGGCCTTGCGGTCGATGAGCTTTCTGGAATCCGTGTCGAACGTGAGATCCACGCGGCCGCAGTGGATGCCGTAGTAGCTGGCTTGGGTGCAGAGCACGTCGCCGGTTTTCCACGAGGGCTGGTCCTGATGGGTGTGGCCGGCGAGAAACACATCGACGCCGGGCGTGTTCTTGAGGATCTCTCTAACTGGATTCGCGAAGTCGTCCTCCTTGCGCCAGCCCATGTGGCCCATGACGATGATCGCGTCCGCTTTGGCCGAGCGGGCTTCGGCGATGGATCGCTTGAGTGACTCGGCAGGATGCTCCACGACGGCCGCGCCGAGCGTTTCCTTCGCCAGCCAATACGGCAGGCCGGGGGTGATGAGGCCGACCAGTGCGATGCGGAAGCCTCCGATTTCCTTCATCATCCAGGGGCGGACCTTGTTCCATGCGCCTTCGAAGTGACCGCTGCTTTTTCCGGAAACCTTCAGGTTGCCTGTCAGGACGGGCATCTGCGAGAGGGCCAGGTTTTTCTCAAGCATCTCCGGACCCCAGTCGAAGTCGTGGTTTCCGAGCGTCCATGCGTCATAGCCGAGGCGGTTGAAGAGGCCGATCATCAGGTTTCCCTGGTTGATCAGGCTTTCATTCGTGCCCTGATAGACGTCTCCGATATCGACCAGCAGGGAATCCGGCGTTTCGCGTTTCCACTGGCGGATGCAGGTGGCGCAGCGGGCGAGTCCGCCGACGTTTTCGATGCCGTCGTATGTTTTGGTCGGAACGATGTGGCCGTGGAGATCCGTCGTGTGGAAGATGGAAACCGTGCGGGCCTTCGCCGGGTCGGCAGCGAAGACCGAGGATGCCGCGCCGAGCCATGCGCCGGTGCCTGCGAGAAATCGCCTTCTGGAAATGTGGGTGGCGGACATATCGAACAATCTGCCACGTGCAGCGCCCATGCCAAGCCGGGGTTTTCAATCGAATCCGAAGGACTTTCGACGCTGTGGTTGAAGCCTGAAGCGGCCGCCGTTTGCCTGACGCATTGGATCAAACACGCTGTCCATGCCCACCTCCTTGATCTCGCAGACCTGGGCCATCAACTCACCAAGCCGTCCTTTGGGAAATCCGCGGTCCTTGAACCACACGAGGTATTCGACGGGCAGATCCATGATGGGCACCCCCGCGGGCGGATAGGCTTGGATTCCGAATTTCCCGAAGGGCATGCGTGTCCTGCCGATCTCGGCAAGCAGGTTGCGGAAATCCTCGCGGTCGTTCTCGGTGAAATCGGACATCGGCTGGATGGATCGTTTCAAGGGATGAAGGAAAAGGAAAGCCCTGCATTTATTCCGGATCGCTTGACGTTTCGCTTTGACGAACTACGGCGTTCTTCGTAAGACTCCGCAGCTTTACCCCATGAAGTGCCCCCGCTGTGTCCAGAGAATCCACCGTGCCGCGGCCCAGTGCCCGCATTGCGGGTTCTCGATCGCGGATGCGGACGAGCGATTCGGCGGCGAGGAGTTGCGCTTGAGGTGCCTGACGGACAGCGCGGGAATCTTGCGTCGCGGTGATCGCGAGCGAGTGGAAGCGGCGATGGAGCGGGTGGGGAAACAGTTTCCCCAGGTGTTCGTCGCGGTTTACACCGGCTCGCTGGGAGAGGTGGCGAACATGCGGCAGTTCGGCTTCTGGCTGCTGAACCGCTCCGCGTTTGAAGACGTGCCGGTGGAGAAACCGAACGAAGCGGGGATCCTGTTGACCATCGATCCGGAATCGAAAGCCGCGGGCATGGTTTTCGGTTACCTGCTTGATCCGTTTCTTGAGGAGAGCGACACCTTCGAGTGCCTTTCCCGCGCCCATGCCTACTGGCTGGAGGAACGATACGCGGATGGCATCATCAAGGCCTTGGCGCATCTGGAGGGAATCCTGAGGAAACGCAGCCGTCACGCACGCAAGGATCCCGAGCACTTCCAACGCAAGGTCATGCCCGCCGCGATGATGGGTGACTTGGTGCGGCGCATCCGCTCCGGCCACCGGGGCGCATCCGCAGGCGAGATTGAAAACGCGGAGGTGTCTCCATGAAGCGGGTCTTGTGGCCAGCTTGTTGGATGGTGCTCTTCACCGCGGTTCGAGCCGCCCAGGTGGAGCCCGGTCTTCCGGTGTGGGGCGAGGGCGAACGCAAGCAGCTCGAATCCGAGGGATGGGTGGCCGGCGCGCTTCTTCTAACCGATGAACCGGTCGCGGAAGTGCCGGAAAAAGAGCCGGAGACTCCTCTGGACGTGGCCCAGCCGACCGCCGAGGAAATCGCCGAAACCGAGGCTCCTTCAAGCGACATCCCGGAGAAGTTCCTGCCCGCCTACTTCGGAGAACGTCCGGCGGGGTTTCTAGCGGATCCGCAGGGGCTGCTGGGCCAGGTGGAGGCGAAGAACCGCCTCAATTTCCTCAACTACCACGCGGGCGACTCTTCGATCGATCTCTTCGTTTATCTCTTCAAAGGCGACCAATCGATTCCCGGCGAGGTCCGCGAGGAGGAGCTCGTCGAACGTTTCTATTCCGAAGGCCGTCCGGCGGTGGTTGTGTTTTACTACATGGGAGCGCCGCAGAAATCGGTGATGTATCTCAGCCCGTCGTTGACCGACGTGGTGTCCTCCGCCGAACAGAAAAGAGCCTTGGAAAGCTCCGTGATGCAGGCCTTCAAGGATGTGGACCCGGCCGGGCAGTTGGAGTCATTCCTCATCCAGATGTCCATCCGGATTTACTGGATGGAGCGCATGATGGGAGGCGGGGAAGTGCCCGTCGATGAGGCATTGCTCACGGTGCGGCCGCCGAAGCCGCAGAAAACGAAGCCCTCGGTCCTGACCAGGATGCAGCCCTTGTTAGAGCCGGCGAAACCATTCGTCGCGCCGGTTGCCGCGGGAATCGGATTGATGGCCGCCGCGCTCGTGTCCCTCTCCATCATGCGCCGGCGCGCGAGATACCGTTTTCCGGACTTCGAAGTGGAACCCCGCCTGGGAGGCAGTCACGCGGCCGGCATCGGCGCGGTGATTTCATTCGCGAGCGCCTCCGTTCCGCCGGCATCGCAACGGGACCAGGTGCCGGACTATCTGCGCCGCGCTTGATCCGCGGGATTCATGCTTCCGGATGGCGCGCCCAGTGATTGGCGAGCAAGCCATTGA
>DAISZP010000427.1:0-4810 GCA_036824745.1 Luteolibacter sp. | reverse complement strand
GACGGGCGGTCCAAAATGTTTCAACACTCCAACTCTCGGCCCGCTTCCCCTCGCTTTGAGCAAGCTCTTTGATTAACGCTACAACAATCGCGTCCGTGCCTCCGGCGGAATCCCCAGCGGCGACAGTAAGGATGGCAGACCAGCGGGCGACTGCCAAGTCTGCTACCGGCTTGAGGAAGGCAAGGCTCGGGAAAGCGACCACAAAGAGAAATGTCAAGGTAGAGGCCACACCACAAAACGCGTGATGAACCGGGCGGGCGCGAAAGCGTTTGTTCCACAGATAAGTCCACTTCGCGCAAATGAACCAGCTCAAGCCGCTCAATAGAGTTGAAATTCCCAGAGTCATTACGAACTTTCCTAGCGATGCGTTCATGAAGGAAACGATACATTCGAAAATGAGCTGGAGGAGACTGGAGAAGGTCATCATGGCCTTATAAACAGGAATGGAATTGCCGGGATAATCGGTTTCGTGGTTCACCTAGAGTGTTCGATCAACATTCTACTCATCATCTGTCGTGCCTGCCTTCCGATTGCTTTTTGAGACTCAAGATAAATGGAATGTGACTTGACCACACAAGAAAACACGTGCCTTGAAATCATTGGAGAGTTGTGTTCCTGAGAGTTCTTCACCCGGAATCCATATGAAAGCCGGAGGGTAGGCGTTGGGGCTGGTGTAGGAAAAAGGCATCAGCCCGGCGATCAGACTGGCCAGCCCGATCTGCTCAAAGAAGGCGACAAGGCCGCTGAGTTCGCCGATGGGGGTGATGGATTTGGCCTTGGAGGCGAGCCGGACTTGCCGTTCGGGTAACATGGGATTGCACGATGCATACATCGTTTGGTGATGGGAGGCGGTGTGTGGTTATTCGACACAACCCTTCTTCCACATGGCCCCCAGCAAACGATGCCTCATCCAACTTCGGTTTTCGGGTTAATCGGTATACTCTGACTACATTCAACCGGCGAGATCCATCAACGACGGCGGCGCAGCAGACCGAGAAGGCTCAGGCCGCCGAGCAATGCTGCGGAAGGCTCGGGGATGTACTCCACCCTGACATAGTCTACCTGCACATCCGATTCGCTGTTAAACGACCCCACCGAGTTAACGCCGATCACCAAGGTCATTAAATTGCCGTCCCCGGTGAAGCTGAAGGAACCGTCCTGCCCGGTGCCGAGAATCTGCTCCTGCCCGCCCGCCGAGGCCTTGAGGTCGGTGCTTGTATTCCATCCACCGGGATTCTGATCCACCCCCCAAAACACGGTGTAGGTTGCGCCCAGGATCGTATTGAATGACGTGGAGATCTGACCGGTCGTGACTTCTGCTCCCGTGAAGATCACACCTCCATAATTCCATGGCGCCGGAGTCATGATGTCCACCGTCCAGACGGCGCCGTTGGCATCGCCATCATTGGTGAATGTCGATCCCACGGTGTCCAGATTGCGGGTGGCCACCGGGCCGAATGGCGTGCCGTTGTCCACGCCGGACCAAGTACCGTTGAACTGGTTGTCAAAAACCACCGTGGCCGCGTTGACAAGGGCCGAGGGTGCGATCAGGAGAGACAGAATGAGGGGTTTCATGGTTTGTGTGTTTTGTTTTTCATCGAGGGACGTTTTTTGAAAGGCACATCGCAAACATCGGACCTGCCCTCAAACGAAACGGCTGCGGCGCGCCAGCAACACCGTTCCGGCGAGTCCAAGCAAAGGCATGGAGGGTTCCGGCACGGGCAGGACATCGGAAAAGGTCGTGCCAACTTTTACGTTGTCCCAAGCCACCCCGGTGTTTGAGGCCAGACGGAGTCCGGTCAGCCAGTTGTTCGAGGCGAAGAACAGCGAGGCGTCGTAGCTCGAGACCGTATCGCCGCCGTCCGGATTCACCCAAATGGCGGCGAGGTCGTTGTCGAAATCGACCATGCCGATGAGGGTGTAGGTCTGACCTGCGATGACCGGAATGGTCGTGAACGTGCCGGGGTTCGGACCGCCCAAGGAGAGGCCGAAGTAGCGCGTTTCGGTCGATTGTCCCGGTACGCCGAAGAAGATTTTTTCGTGATTGGGATTCACGGGGAAAAAATCATGGGAGCTGAAGCCTGCCCACTGGTTTTGGCCTTCCGGTCGCATGGCGGCCACGGTGATGGAGGTGGAAAAGAACACGCTTCCCACACCACGGATCGCGCCTTCGCGTTCGTTGCTGTCGAACTCACCTTGCGTGATGCCGCCGAATTGGCGGATCGCACCGCCATTGTTGGTGATCAGGGTTGAGGAAACTACTTGGGGAATATTCCCGCCTTCCAGATCCCAGTCGGAAGGAGTTTGCGGCGGGGCGTTTCCATCGTTGAAGGCTTCATGCGTCCATCCTGTGCCACCGGTCCGGCCGACGACAGAGCCGTCAGGATAGTCGAAATTCTCAAGACCGATCACCGCGGCCTGGCCTGCCAAGGGAAGGAGCGCGGATGCGAGCAAGATGGGGAACGCCGTGACGGGGACGGAGTTGAGTATCATGGGTTGGTATGGGAGGATGGAGTTTTGGCCGGTATGGTTCAGGGTTCACCGCCGAAGTTCAGGACGCTGATTTCTCAGTAGACGGTTTCGAGAGGGGCGCGGCGGGGATGTTTGAGAGGAGGGTGTTTTGCGGTATTCATGGGGACATGCACGGTTCCGAGGGCGGTGTGACAGGGAATCTAGAATTTTTTTCCCCTTTCCCCAATCCGCGGCGAGCTCTCAATCGACCGGATGCTTGGCCAACACGGCGGCGAGGTGGCGGAGTTCGTCGTCGATGTCTTCGGGGCGGCACACGGTTTTGGAAACAGCGTCGCGGACAGACTTGCGCCAAGCCTTGCGGAGGCGGTGGAGGTGGGTGCGCACACAATCATGGGTGCAGCCTTTCACGGTGGCGATTTCCTTGAGGGAGGAATCCCCGGGATCGGCGAGAATCCATGGCCGGAGGATAGGCAGCCACTCGCGGGTGGCGGGCGTTCCGTTTTCGAGGGCGAGGAAGGACAGGCTGAGGATATGCTGCGCCCAGTGGCGATCATATGCCTCGGTGTCCACGCCGGGTGGGGGAACGACACCATTTCCCGGAGTTTCCTGATGGGCGGCGGGACTGATGGTGTCCAGGGCTTCGAACTGGCGGTCGCCGCCGCGGATACGGGCGCTGGCGCTCCGGTGGTGGTTGCGGAGGAAATTATCGAGGATGGTCCGCAGGTAGGTGCGGAGACGCGTGGGGAAGCTTTCCCGCTCCGGCTGGTAGGTCAGGAAATGAGCCTTTTCCCCGGTGAGGCAGAGGGTGAGGAATTCCGAGACGAGGTCGTCGATGTCGGTTTCTGGCAAAAGCGGCCACTGATGGCGGATGTAGTGGCGCAATGGTTGCGAGTAGGCGACGAACAAGCGCCGGAGGACCGCATCGGCTTCCGCTGCCGGGCCGTTCCGAAGTGTTGTCAGAGCGGGGTGGTCGGTTTCCGGCCAGCTATCACGCCCTTCATCTGGGCGCGATGGCCGACGATGGCCTGTTCGGTCCGGCCCGGCAGTGGAGGATGGGGGGAGCATTGGCACTTTGTGGCATATGCACCGGACCGCGATCCGCCGTGACAGGATTTTTTGAGGATTTTTCACCGCTTCAAGCGGAAGAAACGCCGGGGTGAATCCGGCTCGATGGGAATCCCGAGTTCCCATTCGGCGTTTTTGAGGAAAAAGGGGCCGGGATCCACGATCCACGAGTCGGGGGCGAGAGTGTCCGAGCTTTCCAGCACCGTGCCGACAGGTGAAACGGGCCAACGCAGGATCATGGGGACATCCGGCAAGGCGGCGGGGTGCATCCGCAGGGAACCCTCGAGGGATTGCACGACCGAGCCGTAGTCCCGGCCGACATGCCATTCGTCCAGAACATAGGCGTCCCCGAGGTCGAGATTCGCCGTGCGGATGAAAGCGTGGGAGAGGCTGTTCAGGCCGGAGGCCACAACGATTTCCGCCGAGGGCGGGCCGGGTTGCCCGGAGGCTGACGGGTTCACAAACAGACTGACGGTATCATAAACCCCGTCATGGGGCTGGATGCGGGCGACCAGCAGGTAGGTGGTGGCGGCGGCGATATCCTGGTTGTCACAAAAATCACTGGACGAAACCGCCGTCGTGCTGCGCGCGAAGAACCGGCATGGGGACGGGAAGGTCGTTTGGGTGGTGTTGGCCCCGATGCTGACGCGCGGATTGCCTGATGAGGCGTTGGCGTTGTCATCGAAACCGATCTGGAAGAAATCCTGGTTGGCAAGCGGGCTGGCGCCTCCGGTGGCGGTGCGGAACAGGACGCTGAACCATAGTGTTTCACCCGCGGCGGCGCTGAAAACCGTTCCGAGTGGCCGGCGAAGCGCGTACGAACCGTTGGCGGTGTCATAAAAACGGAGCGCCCGGCTGCCGCCGGAAATCGTGATGCCGCCGCTGGTGTAATTCACCGGGCTGGATGAGCGGTTCTCAATTCTGACCAGGGATTTGATGAAATCGCTGACATCATACGGGCCGCTCCAGCCCGCTCCACCGTCAATGCCGGCACCGCCGGAGCCGTTGGTCCCGCTTTCGATCTGGACGTCGGCGGCGTAGTCATTAAAGCCCTCGTATGCGACAAGTTGGGCGCGCAACGGCAGGGCGGCACCCGCGGCCAGCATGAGGGCCGCCGCCAAATTTGGCCGGAAGAGACAGATTACGAACATGAATCAAATGGCTCGAAGAGTTCCGATTCTGTCAATCCGGAATGCGGATCCGCCGGCGGCGGCCTATTTCAACGAGGACAGTTCGTCGCGTTGTTCCGGCGAAAGTTCCGCGGAGCGGGCGG
>DAISZP010000426.1:0-4812 GCA_036824745.1 Luteolibacter sp. | reverse complement strand
CTCAGGCTTGGCCGACCACACGCGCCACAACACGCCGGGTCCTTGCAGATCCACCATCACCTCGCCGTCGCCTTCCCGCCGGATGAAGCCCTTGCCATCGTCGTTCGCCGACCAATTCTGATAGATGTCCGCCGCGGCGTCATACCGCGAACTGCGGTCATGGCTGGTCGAGGCCCCGCCGGATTCTCCATCCGACAATGGTTCCGCCAGGCGTTCCATGCGGGTGAGTCGTTCGACAAGAGATTGGTAGTCCATCGCTTCCCCGGCATCGGCGGAGTTCGCGGCAATGGACAGGCATAATACGATTGGAATCCGGCGGAGGTTCTTGGGCATGGGCTTCATTCCTCCAAACGCTGGGGGCTCGTCCGGTTTCCGGCAATACCGCCGGTTCACTTTGCGCGGAAAGCTGCCATGACAGCATGCGCATACTCAGAGTTTCAATGAGGTTTGCCGGTCCCGTGAACGTGCGCGAGATACAAACCGATCTCCCTTGGCTCGTTGATGAAGGCGTGGCCGTTCGCATGCTGGATCCGCACGCCGGGCACCGGTTCCGATGGGACGGAGCCGAGCACGAGCACCGGGCAGCTTTGAAACTCCTCACCTAACAGCGGAACGATGTCCGGCCTTGGTCGTGGATAATCCACCTGCTGGATCCGGATGCCGGCTTTCAGCGCCGGATAGTATTCGAGCATGCCGAGCACCTCGGCGCATCCGGGACAGAACCAAGCTTCGCCTTGATCGAGGAAGTCCGCCTTGAGAATGAACAGTTGATCGGGTTTCATGATGTTTGCTAGATCGTGTCAGGGTTCACGGAGCAGATCCTCGAACTCCGGATGCCGCCGGATGAACGCGGCCACATACGAGCAGCCCGGGACGATTTTCCATCCCAAACGCCGCGCCTCCAACAAAGCCCCGCGGGTGAGATCCGCCGCGATCCCCCTGCCCCTGAGCGACTCCGGGACATGGGTGTGGTCGAAGTTCATCGCACCGCCGAGCGGTGTGTAGGTCAATACCGCCAGCTCATCGGATTCATGGCGGATTTCGAAGCGCCGCGCTTCGGGGACATGCCGCACGGCGGCGACGTGGTTTTCCTGAGGGGATGGCGATCCGGATGACATGGACGGATTGAATCACAGCATCACCGGATTGCATTGGAAAATTCGGAGCAAACCGCCGGGACATACCCATCGATCCCATCCATGGATGCATGGAAACTATCGATTAACCCGATGCCCGCGCCCGGTGGTAAATCAATGGCCATCTCCCGCCACCACCATGCAACGCGTCGTCATCGATCAACCCTACACGTTCATCCCGCCCCGCTACAGCCGGCTTTGGCACGGACTGGTCCGCATGATCCTGCCACGCATTCTCCGGAAGCAATACGGCATCTCCCGGGTGGAGTGCGCGGGCATGGAGAAACTTGAAGCCTCGCTGAGGGCCGGCCACGGCGTCGTGATCGCACCCAACCATTGCCGTCCTTGTGATCCGATGGTTCTGGACACGCTTTCCGCCGCCGTGCGCAGACCGTTTCACATCATTTCCAGCTGGCATGTGTTCATGACGAGCCGCATCCAGAGGTTCCTGCTGCCGCGGCTCGGCGGGTTCCGCATCCACCGCGAGGGCATGGACCGCGAATCGCTGAAGTGCGCCGTTAGAATCGTCGCGGGAGGAAAACATCCGCTGGTGATCTTTCCGGAGGGCATCATCACTCGCAGCAATGACCGGCTCGTCCACTTGATGGAAGGCCCCGCGTTCGTGGCGAGAAACGCGGCCAAACAACATCCGCAGGGCAAGGTCATGATCCACCCGGTCTTCATCCGCTACTTCTTCGAGGGCGATCTGGAAGGCAGCCTCATTCCCGTGATCGAGGAAATCGAAGGCCGCTTGTCCTGGCAGACTCAGAGCCGCATGCCTGTGACGGAGCGCATCGCGAAGCTCGGAGACGCCCTGCTCGCCCTCAAGGAAATCGAATACCTCCAGGCTCCGCAAACCGGCACGACGGAGGAGCGGATCCAGCGTTTGATCGATCACTTGCTGGCACCCCTCGAAACGCAGTGGGCCGCGTCGCGCCAAGATGGCGACACCATGTCGCGCGTCAAACGCCTCCGCGCCGCCATCCTGCCGGATCTCGCGGGCGGGAATCTAACGGACGACGAACGGTCCGCGCGCTGGCGTCAACTTTCCGACCTCTATCTGGTGCAGCAGCTCCACTGTTATCCCGGCGGCTATTTCGAAAACCCCACGCCGGAGCGGTTGATCGAGACCGTGGAACGTTTTGAAGAAGACCTCACCGACCAAGCCAGACCGCACCTTCCCCTGCGTGCCGTCATCACCGTCGGCGATGCCATCGAGGTGGGCACCGGCAGGGCACAGACGACGGAATCCATCACCCGCGTGCTCAGGCAACGGCTTGCTTCCATGCTGGAGGAAACCCGGCGGCGGATCATTTGAAATCCCATCCCATGAACCCGATCCTCATCCGCCTGCTGGTCATCGCCGTGGCCTTGATCGTTTGGTTTCAAACCCAGAAACTCATCGCCGCGAGGGCCGACTCCGGCAAGCGCATCGGCGATGGCATCCACTGGCTCACCAGACGGCTGCACCACTACTTCGCCACGCACGAGCTGGCGGCGGACCGCGCGCTGATCGGCAGTTCGTTCTGCATCGACGTGCTCGGCCTATCGCTGATCGCCCTGTCGGTGTTCGCCAGCAGCTTCGCGCCGTTCATCGCCATGATGATCGTGTTCACCATGCGCCAGATCTCACAAATGTGCTGCACGCTGCCCGCCCCGCCGCGCATGATCTGGAGGGATCCGGGCTTCCCCACCGCCCTCGTGACCTACAAGGTGGGAAACGATTTCTTCTTCTCCGGACACACCGCGCTGGCCGTGCTGGGAGCCATCGAGATCTGCCGCATCGCCCCTTGGTGGCTCGGTGCGATCGCGATCCTCATCGCCATCGGCGAAGCCTTGATCGTTTTGATCCTGCGCGCCCACTACACGATGGATGTCATCACCGGAGCCCTCGCCGCATGGCTCGCCGCGGATCTGGCGGAATCGATGGTTTCCCACGCCGATCACTGGTTCCGATGAAAATGCTGACGACTTTCGATTGGGATTCGACTTCGTCCGCATCGATCAAGAGTCAGTGTGAAGCTCGTTGGATCTCATGCACGGGAAGTCTTGCCAGTTCAGAAAGCCGCTCAGGATTGCCTGCCATGTCATTGGCTATGCCGTCGTCTTCTTGGCGCTCGTGGTGGGCGAAGCCTACCTCCGGTCTTACCAAGCGAAACCTATCCCCGTCGATATCGCCCCCGGCCTCCCGGTATCGGTGAGCGCATGCAGAAATCCGGATTTCCTTTGGGCCGGCGAGGCTTGGCATATCGATGTGAAATCCGATCGCCCGCTGGAACTCGAAATCGATGGCCGGATCCGCATCCGCCTCCCCGCGGGCACGACCGAGATTTACTCGAACCACGACATTTCCAACACACGGGACTACGGTCTTCACGCCCTCGACGGCACGCCTTCCAGGATTTCGGTGAAATCCACATCCGTGCCCTCAACCCACTGATTTTCAACTGGTAGTCCCGTCAGGAATCGAACCTGAACCTACGGCTTCGGAGGCCATCGTCCTATCCATTGGACCACGGGACCAGTCACCTTGTGCGGCGGACGGAATGACTACCGGGCGCATCCGGGCTTGGCAAGGAGAAGGATTCGGGATTTCTCACAGGCACAAGCCGTTGCATCCGGTGCGGAAGCTGCTTTCCATCGGGCGCTGTAGCCATTCCAATTCCCCCGCGCATGCCCTCCCTGCCGAATCTCCTCGAAACCCGGATCGGCCGCTTGGTCGGATTTTTCCTGCTCTACGTCTGCGAAGGCCTGCCCCAGGGCTTCACCGCCACGGCCGTGGCGCTGGAGTTCAAGCGCATGGGCATGACCGGCGCGGCCATCGGCTCCTTCTCCGCCATCATCATGCTGCCCTGGACCTGGAAGTTCCTGATGGGACCGCTGGTGGACAACTTTCACATCAAAGGCCTGGGCCGCCGCAAGCAGTGGATCATTTTCACCCAGCTCGGCATGGTGGGCACGCTCATCGCGGCCATCCTTTGTTTTCCCTCCTCCGCGGTCGGCTCGAAAGCGTTCATCGGCATGGCGGTCTTCACGCAGATCCTGCTGATTCACAACATCTTCGCCGCGAGCCAGGATGTGGCGATCGACGCCCTCGCCTGCTCGACCCTTGAGGAACACGAACGCGGCCTCGCCAACGGCCTCATGTTCGCCGGTGCCCAGATCGGTGCGGCGATCGGCGGCTCCGGTGTCATCTATCTGAAAGCCAGCCTCGGTTTCAAGACCGCCGCTCTCCTCGCCCCCGTCGTGATCGCCGCCATTCTCACCATGGTGGTCTTTCTGATTCTGGAAAAAAACACCCGCACCACGGATCCGGAGGAAACTCAGGTGCCGCACCACACGTTCGCACACTCGCTGGAGCGCACCGCGGCCTATCTGGCGGTCGTCTTCCGCGTGTTCTTCACCACCCGCCGCGGCCTTCTCGGTCTCCTGCTCGCGCTCGTGCCCAGCGGCGGCATGGCGCTGAGCCTCACGGTTTCCAACGTGCTTACCCCCACCCTCGGCATGACCGACAACGAAATCGCGACCATGGGGCTGTTCTGCTCGGTGATTTTCACCGTGTTCTGCATGACCGGCGGATTTCTATCAGACCGGTTCGGCCGCCGCCTCACCCTCGGAATGTTTTCCGCGGCCACCTTGCTGCCCACGCTCTGGATGGGCTGGCAGCTCCATAAAA
>DAISZP010000425.1:0-4824 GCA_036824745.1 Luteolibacter sp. | reverse complement strand
CGCGGGCAGGCTTGTTCGCGGCGGGGGGGGCGTCCGTCATGCGGCGCATCCTGCCCGATTCACCGGTATCCGGCAAGTACGCGCTGGCGTGGGGTTCATGGGCGGCTCACCCGCTCGTAAAGCTCGGCGAGGGAGAGCTCCGCCTCGATTTCCGGAAGCGGGATGACTGCGTCCATGCCCTCGTGAAGTTCGGACTCGAATCCCAGTCCGGGTTTCCGACGATAGACCGTGACCGAGGGCTTGTCGGTTTCCACCAGCAACAGCACCTTGAGCGTGGGAATGGTGAGATAGGCATCGCGCTTTTCCCCCATGTCCGTGCGGCGGGTGGATTCGCTCAGGACTTCGATGATGACCACGGGGCGGTCTTGGAAATGGTCGCCCGGCGGGTTGGAATCGCAGACCACCATCGCGTCCGGGTAGTAGAAGCGGGTGTGATCCGCGTATTCGATGCGGATCTTGGTGTCGCTGTTAAATGGCCCGCAGGGTTTGCCTCGAAGTTGCATTCCCAGCGCCACTGTAGCCGCCGTCGCGACGCTGTTGTGTGCGATGGTCGCCCCCGCCATGGCGTGGACGGCTCCACCGAGGTATTCGTGTTTCACCTCAGATTCTTCTTCTCCAGCGAGGTATTCCTCGATGGAGATGAAGGCGGGTTTCTTCAGTGCGGTCATGGGCGGAAATTAGCAGGTGGCTGCGATTCTGGCAACCGGTCGCTCATCCGCGGATTTCCAGCACGAGTTTTTCGAGTTTCACGATGTCCGCCGCGAAATTGCGGATGCCTTGGGCGGTTTTTTCGGTGGCCATGGCGTCCTCGTTGAGGAGGAAACGGAAGGTTTTCTCGTCGAGGTTGAGCTTGGTGAAATCGCTCTTCGCCGCTTCCGCCGGAGTCATCTTGGGGATCACCGGATCGCTGGATTGCTGGAGTTCACCAAGCAGGGCGGGGGAGATGGTGAGCAGGTCGCAGCCGGCGAGGGCGAGGATTTCGCCCTTGTTGCGGAACGAGGCTCCCATGACTTCGGTTTTGTAGCCGAACTTCTTGTAGTAGTTGTAGATCTTGCGGACCGAGATGACGCCGGGATCGCTCTCGCCGTCGTAGTCCTTGCCTGAGTTCGCCTTGTACCAGTCCAGGATGCGGCCGACGAAGGGCGAGATGAGTTGCACGCCGGCTTCGGCACAGGCCACGGCTTGGGCGAAGGAGAACAAGAGGGTGAGATTGCAGTGGATGCCTTCTTTTTCGAGCACTTCCGCGGCCTTGATGCCTTCCCAGGTGGAGGCGATTTTGATCAGGACTCGATCACGCGAGTGGCCTTCGTTTTCATAAGCCGCGATGAGCTGGCGCGCCTTGACGATGGTGCCGGCCGTATCAAACGAAAGCCGCGCATCCACCTCGGTGGAAACGCGGCCGGGGACGATCTTGAGGATCTCGAGCCCGAAAAGGACGAGAATACGGTCCATGACCGCATCCAACGAGGAACCTTTGAGTTCGTTCACCGCTTGATCGACCAGATGGCGGTATTCCGGTTTCCCGGCCGCTTGCAGGATCAACGAGGGATTCGTGGTGGCGTCCTGCGGCTGATAGATCTTCATTGATTCGAAGTCGCCGGTATCGGCCACGACGGTGGTGATCTGCTTGAGTTGGTCGAGTTGGTTCACGCTCATGGGAGTCCCCAAGCGATAGGCTCCGGGCCGTGGGATGGGAAGATGAAAAGCCGCGATTTCCGGCCCCTTCCATGAATGTCACTTGAGGCGGTGATGAAACGATTTGAACACCAGCGCCCCGGCGCAGCTTCCGGCCAGATCGGCCAGCCAGTCCCACGGATCGCCGCCGCTGCGGCCTGGGGTGAACAGTTGGTGCGCCTCATCGAGCGCTCCGACCATGCCCATGACCAGCGTGGTGAGCAGGATGATGTGTTTCCAAACCGCCGTCTCCGGAGCCCGCGTGTAGCGCCATCCGGCGAAGAGCAGCCCGCCGCTCAGGAAATAACAGAAATGCTGCAGCTTGTCGAAGTGCGGGAAATAGTCCGCTCCCACCCCGCCCTCGATCGATGAGAGCGTCCAAAGCAACCCCGTCCAGCCGATCAGGGCAAGCAGCCAGATGGTCGAGAAATGCTTGAGTTCCTCTTCTTTCAAAGCTTGCGCATTTCATCTTCGAGCCGCTCCGCCAGCCATTGTTTCATCATGGACTGGTAGTTGAGGAAACGTGAGCGGGCGATTCGCTTGATCCGCGAAAGCATGCGGGGGTCGAAGCGCAGGGTGATCGTCGTGGACTCCCGTGAATCCGCCTCGTGGATCGAGGTGGCCATCAGGCGGCCATCGAGCTCATGGGTTTCCCAAAAGCGGGCTTCGGCGGTTTCATCAGCGAATTCCGGAATGTCGGACCAGCGGGCGATGGGTGTCATGCGGTTGGAAAATGATCGGGTTTCAGCGGAATTCGGCGTATTTGCGGTCGTAGAACTTGCGTTCGGTCTCGGACATCTCGCGCGCGGCCACCACGCGGGTCGTCTTGCCATCCGTCCAGAACGAGAAAAACAGATAGCGGTCCGCCACGGTCCGGCCGAGTGCATAAAACCGGGACTGTCCGTCCGCCCGCTCCGCATCCGGCAGAAACCGCACGGAGAACGGATCTTCAAACGCCTCCTCAAGCTCGCGGGGCTTGATGCTCCGGAGGTCGAATTGCACGTCGATCAAGTCGAGTTCCATGCGCGGGAGTGTGCGGATGGTCCGGAAAAGTGCAATACTTGGTTTTTCCCCTTTCGCCGGGATGTGAGTGAGAGGATTCCGGCCTGGCAAAACGGGATTTGGCTGTGAAATCCGTCCGGGCCGCATGCCTTGCTCGGTTCTCCGCATTTCATGCCCTTTGTAACCGCCTGGTAACGAAGCCTTGATTGTCGTGTGCGGAAACTCCCCTGAGAGTTCCGAAGGAAGATGAAGTCCCACCGAATCGCACTCGCACCTCTGCTCCTGCCCGTTGTCCCGGCAAGCGCAGGCACCCTGTCGCCGGAAACCCAACGTTATGATCTGAGCTACCAGCTCTATCAGGAAGACGACGACCGGATGAAGATCGAGTCGTGGTATGTCCGTGGAAACGCGGACTTCGGCGATCTCGGATCCTTCCGTTTCCAATATCTCAACGACGCCATCAGCGGAGCCTCGCCCACCGGTGCCTTGTCCGGCGGCGTGCAGCCATTCTACGTGGAACTCGAAGACGTCCGCGAGGGCATCCTCGGGGCCTATGCCCATCAATTCGGCGATCACCGGGTGGAAATGGAACTCTCCTACAGCGAGGAGGACGACTACATCTCCCGCGGTCTCGCGCTCTCGGACTCCGTCGAACTCAACGACAAGAACACGACGCTCTCCTTCGGCGTCAACCTGCTGGACGACACGGTGAAGGTGCCCATGCTCGACGACAAACAGAAGAACAGTTTCGACTTCTTTACCGGCGTCAGCCAGATCATCGACAAGAACACGATCGTTTCCGCGAATCTAACACTCGGATACAACGACGGCTATCTGAACGATCCCTACAAGGTCGTCCAACGCACCGATATCGAGAAGGTTCCTGACGGTCTCGGCGGAACCATCGATGTGCCGGTGGTGAATCTCTATCGGGAAAACCGCCCGGACAGCCGTTTCCGCCAGGTTCTCCAGTTGGACGGCCTGCACTACGTCGAGCCGGCCAAGGGTGCGGTGGAGGCCACGCTGCGCTTGTCCAACGACGACTACGGGGTCTTTTCCCAAACCGCCCAGATCGAGTGGCGTCAGGAAGTCGGTGAGAAGCTCCTGCTCGTTCCGTTCTTCCGCTTCTATCATCAGAACGATGCGGACTTCTTCGTGCGTTCGCTTGATGGCTTGAACGTCGGCACCCCCTCGCCCGATCCGGACGGCAGCGGTGTGAACTACTCCGCGGACTACCGGCTTTCCTCGCTCAACACCATCAGCGGCGGGCTGCGCCTGAACTATCAGATCAGCGATCACTTCGGACTTTCCGCCGCATACGAGCGCTACGTGATGGAGGGAACCGGATCCTCGTCCTCGCAATCGGAGGGGCAGGCCTATCCATCCGCGGACATCTGGACCTTCGGACTGAACGCCGAATTCTAACAATCATGACCGCTGCGGAAACCACCTCCCGATTGAAGCCCGACGCGCAAGGCGTGCGTTCGCTGGAATTCAAGGCGATGGGCACGAACTGCCTGGTGAAGTTCCGTCTGGATGACGACCGCGCCTCGTTGGAATTAGCCTCGGACGCGCTCGCCTGGATCGGCCGGTTTGAAAACAAGTTCTCGCGTTTCCGCCCGGATTCCGTCGTCACCCGGATCAACCGCTCTGCCGGAGGACCATGGGTGGAGATCGATGAGGAAACCGATCGGCTGCTAGACCTCGCGGCGGACGTCCATCGCCAGACCGAGGGCGTGGTGGATGCCACGGTGCTTCCCTTGCTCCGCGTCTGGAACTGGAAGGAAGTCCACTCCACGCTGCCTGATAGATCCGTGGTAGCCTCCGCGCTCGATCTGACCGGTTGGCACAAGGTCGAGCGCCGCGATGGTGCTGTCAGGCTGCCGCTCGCCGGCATGGGTCTCGATTTCGGCGGGTTCGGAAAGGAATACGCGGTCGATCAGGTCGCCAAGCTCGCCAAGGCGCGGGGCATCACCGATGCGCTCATCGATTTCGGCAGGGACATCTTCGCCATGGGAGGAAACGGAAACCATCCCTTCTGGCACGTGGGCATCGAGGATGGAAACCGCCCCGGCTCGTGTTGGGGCGGGCTCGCCGTCAGCGGACAGGCGGTTTGTTCGTCCGGCGATTATCACCGCTTCTTCTCCC
>DAISZP010000424.1:0-4834 GCA_036824745.1 Luteolibacter sp. | reverse complement strand
GCTCCAGCGCACGCCGTCCGCGCGGCCGATGCGGAATCGTTGATGGCGAGCTGCACGCCTGATGGCGCGAAACTTCTGCTCGCCGCCTCGGAAGCCTGCCGCCGCGGCGTCCCCCGGGTGCATGTGCTCAACGGCCGCCGCCAGGGAGTGCTGGTGGATGAATTGTTCTCCAACGAAGGCGTCGGCACCATGGTCCACGCGGACAGCTACCGGATGATCCGCCCGCTGCGCGAGGAGGATATTCCCGAGCTGTTAGGAATGATCGGGCGCTCCGTCCGCCGGACGAAACTCGTCGAGCGCACCTACGAGGACATCCAATCAAGGATCGGCGATTTCCACGTGATGACCATCGATGACAACGTTGTCGGCTGCGTCGCCCTGCATGAATATCCCGCGGAGGAAACCGCCGAGGTGGCGTGTCTTTACGTCAAGCAGGCGCACGAGGGCAGGGGATACGGGCTGGATCTGGTGAAACACGCGGAATCCGTCGCGGAGCAACGCCGGATTCCCAGAGTGTTCGCGTTGAGCAACCGCGCCGCGGGATTTTTCACGGACAAGCTTGGCTATTCCCCGGCTTCCGTGGAGGCGCTGCCCGCCGCCCGCCGCCGCCAGTATGAAGCCAGCGGACGCGATTCGCTGGTGTTTTCCCGATCTCTAACAACAAAACCCTGACATCACCCAACCCATTCCCATGAAACTGAAATTCTGCGGCGCGGCCGGCACCACCACGGGTTCGCAACATCTCCTTGAAATCAACGGCAAGCGCATCCTGCTGGACTGCGGGCTTTATCAGGGATCGCGCCAGCAAGCCTACGAGGTGAACTGCTGTTTCCCGCACTTCGACCCGGCGTCGATCGACATGGTGATCCTTTCCCACGCCCACATCGATCACAGCGGAAACCTGCCGAACCTCGCCAAGAGCGGATTCACCGGAAACATCTACACCACCCATGCCACGCGCGATCTCTGCCAGATCATGCTCGCGGACTCCGCCAGGATCCAGGAGAGCGACATCGCCTGGCTCAACAAACACCGCGCGCGCAACGGCCTCGGCGAGGTCACTCCGCTCTACAACGAACAGGACGCCGAGCGCTGCCTGCGGCAGTTCGTGACGATCGGATACGACCGCCCGATGCCCGTGTGTGATGGTGTCACCGTCACCTTCATCGATGCGGGGCACATACTCGGCAGCGCGCAGGTGGTGCTGGATGTGAAGGATCAGGCGGATGGGAAACAGAAACGTTTCATGTTCTCCGGAGACGTCGGCCGCGGGCACAATGAAGTGCTCAGGGATCCGGTGCCTGTGGAAAACGTGGACTTCCTGCTGATGGAAAGCACTTACGGCGGCAGGGAGCACGAAGCGCCTCCGGGAGTGGGCGATCATTTTGGAGAAATCATCACCAGGGCCGTCAAACGCGGCGGCAAGATTCTGATCCCGGCCTTCGCCGTGGAACGCACGCAGCAGATCCTCTTCGTGCTCAATGAGCTGTTCGAAAACGGAAGAATCCCCCATTTGAAGGTCTTCGTGGACAGTCCGCTCGCCGTGAGCGCCACCGAAATCTATCGGCTGCATCCGGACGCGTTCAACGAGGAGGTCTATCAGTCCTTGTTTGAGAAACAAAACCCGTTCGGTTTCGAAAACCTGACGCTGGTGCGCTCGGTCAGCGGTTCCAAGGCGCTGAACGACATCGAGGGGCCGGCGATCTTCATTTCCGCCTCCGGCATGTGCGAGGCGGGGCGGATTCTCCATCACCTCAAGAACCACATCGGCGATCCGAAAACCACGGTGCTTTTCGTCGGCTATTGCGCGGAGAACACCCTCGGCCGCCGCATTCGCGACGGGGAAAAGGAAGTCCCGATCCTCGGCGGCCGCTACAAGGTGCGCGCCCACATCGAAACGGTGGACTCGTTCTCAGGCCACGCCGATCACTCGGAACTGCTCGACTATTTCGCCCACACCACCGGACCGAAGAACAAGGTGTGGTTGGTCCATGGCGAAACCCTGGCGTCTGAGACGCTTTGTCTGGCGCTCAGGGAAAAACACTCCGGTGAGGTGGCCGTGGGTGTGCTTGGGACCGAGGTCGAGTTCTAACGGAACCGGCCGGGCAGGATGAATTCGGAGTTCAGCGCTCGCATACGATGGTCAGCTCGCCGCTGAACTTCGAATCTGAGAATTTTCCGGTGATCGGCACCTTGAGAGTCAGTTTGTTTCCTATGAGTTTGGCTTGGAAGTAGGTCTTGATGTTTCCGGAAATTTCCTCGTCATCCACAGTGGCGGCGAAGGTCACGACCACCGGTTCGCTGGTGCTGCCCACGTAGGATTTTCCGGACTTGTTCAATTTGAGCGAAGTGGGCCCGGTGATGGTCGTTTCAAATTCGATGCCGAGTTCCTTGCCAATGCCGTTGATGATGCGTGCGGCCGCCTTGCGGTTGAGCTGCATCTTGTTGTTCTTGATGACGATCTTGCCGTATTGAATCGCCCCGATTTCCTGAAGGACATCTTGTGGCAGTTCGAGCGTGTCACCACCTGATTTCAGATTTCCGGAAGCGCTGACAAAGGCATAGTCGCCATCCGCCGCGCCTGCCAAAGCGCTTGGCGTGATGAAGGAAACAAGCGTGGCGCAAACAACGGCCATCACGATCCGGAGAATCCCGGAAAGCGGTTGGATGATGCTGACGCGGGGCCCCGAATGACCGATTTGGAATGGGTAGGTTTTCATGGCACCGGATACTCTAGGACCGGCGGATTTCTGATGCAAAGTGGATTGTTCGAGGGTTCAGTCACGAATTGCCGAAACCTGTGCAAATCCTGCTTTGCGCGGGACTGAGCATCTTGGATTGCATCAGGGATCAATCCTGTTGGAATGCCGTAGCGTGTTGAAACCGGACGAGATTTCATGGTTGGGCTTGGCCCGGCGATCCAGTCGATATCTGGTCGGCGTTTCGGGCGGTGCGGATTCGGTCGCCTTGCTCCACCTGCTCGTGGAGGCTGGGTTTCGCAATCTGGTGGTCTGCCACCTGAACCATCGTCTGAGGGGACGCGCCTCGGCGGCGGACGCGGGATTCGTTCAAAGACTCTCTCGAAAATTAGACCTTCCTTGCGAATCGGGCGTTGAGGATGTGGCGCGGCGGATGACCACGGCTTCGGAATCCATGGAAACCGCCGCCAGAAACGCTCGGCATGAGTTCTTCACCCGCTGCGCGGAAATCCATCGCTGCCGCAATGTGGTCCTCGCCCATCACGCGGAGGATCAGGCGGAGACTGTTCTCTGGAATCTCTTTCGTGGATCCCACGGTCTGAAGGGAATGCGGGAAACGCAGACGATTCGTGTTTCAGGGATCAATCTGCGGATTATCCGGCCCTTGCTGGCGGTTCGCAGTGAGGATTTGCGGCAGTGGTTGGCTGACCGGAAATTGAATTGGCGCGAGGACGCGTCGAACGCCGCTCCCATTGCTGTTAGAAACAGACTGCGTCATGAGGTTCTCCCATTGCTCAGGGAAATCACCGGCCGTGATCCGATCCCGCCCCTGTGCCGTGGTGCCGGCGATGACCACGAGCGTGAGCAGTTCGATCTGCTGGAGCTTCGAAACGCGGATGTGAAGGATCCGCAAGGGCGGCTCCATCTTCCGGCGCTCAAGCGGCTTCCCGAGCACTTGCAGCGTCTTGCTTTCCGCGAGTATCTCGTCGCACACGGAATCGCCTCTATCAGCCGGGAGCTGCTGGACCGCTGTCTTGAAACGATGGATCCGGCGAACCCTCCTTCGTTTCAACTGCCGGGCGGCAGGAGAATCAGGCGGCGGGAAGGCCGGATCTGGATTGAAAGCTGAGCGGAAATCAGCAGTTCACTGCGCGGCCGCCGGTTTCATGGCCTCCCTCATCCAGCCGCTGAATTCCTGCATCGTCGGCGGATTGCCTTCGCCCATGGCCTTGGCATAGCGGGTGAATGGCTCCTTCGGCATCTTCGATTGGGGAGGTATTTTGTCGATGGCCCCGGCGATCTTGTCTGCGGTGGCTTTGGCGGCTTCTTTGTCATCAGCCTTCAGCTGGAGTTGGCTCAGAAGCACCATGGAGTATGGATTGGCCATCGTGCTTTGTTTCTCCGTGACGGCGGCGAATGCCGATGCGATCACCTTGATGAAATCCGGTGGGCAAGTGCCGCCGGTTCCCGACACGATCTTCGACGCCTGGTTCATGACGATCATTTGTTTCACCTGCCCATCCTCCATCTCCTGAACCGCTTTCGAGGCACCAGCCCAATCCTCTTTCGCGATCAGGAGTTCGAAGCGCACCGGGCCGAGGCTTTGGCTGTTAGGATCCAGTTCTTCAAGCTCCGCGATCTTGGTTTCCATCGTCGGGACATCCTTCGCTGCCGCCGCCTTCCGGATTTCCATCAGAATCCTGGCGGCCTGCTCGCGGGATTCCTTGGCCGCGTTGAGTTCTTTCGCCACCTTCTTCGCGCCGTCCTCGCCGGAGAGGAGGGCATCGATCCGTTCATCAGTCAGTTGCGATGGATGGGTGGTGAAAAGCAGTTTGCCATCCTTCACCACGAACGCGTGTGGAATGCCTTTGACTCCCGCCGGAACGAGCCAGTCGGTTTCAAAAGCACCGCCTTTTCCCACGTAGGCCACCGGGTAGGACATGCCCTCACCCTTGCCTTTCACGAACGTCTCCACCTTGTCGAGACCGTCCTCCCAGACATTCATGCCATAGATGCGGAGTCCCTTTTCCTGATATTTCTTGTGAAGTTCATTCACGTGGGGAATCGCCGCAAGACAAGGCCCGCACCAGGTGGCCCAACATTCGAAGATGTAAACCTTGCCGCTTTCTAACGAT
>DAISZP010000423.1:0-4845 GCA_036824745.1 Luteolibacter sp. | reverse complement strand
TCGCGGCGGCCGTCTGCCGTCGATCCGCAGTTCTATCGGAATCGGCAAGGCCATTGACTTCCTCGTGCAGAACGCGGAGGTTGTGGAATCAGTGGAAGCCACATTGACCGAAGAATAACATGACCTTTTCACCCATGAGTTCACCCGCACCCCGCAACAGCTATTACGTCCCCGTCGTCATCGAGCAGGACGGACGCGGCGAGCGTTCCTTCGACATCTATTCGCGCCTGCTCAAGGACCGCATCATCTTCATCGGCACGCCGATCGATGATTTCGTGGCGAACTCGGTGATCGCCCAACTTCTGTTCCTGCAAATGCAGGATCCCAAGAAGGACATCCACATCTACATCAACTCGCCGGGCGGTTCCGTGACCGCCGGTCTCGCGATGTATGACACGATGCAGTTCCTCACCTGCGATGTGAACACGTATTGCATCGGCATCGCAGCCTCGATGGGCTCGGTGCTGCTCACCGCGGGCACCAAGGGCAAGCGTTTCTGCCTGCCGAACTCGCACGTGATGATCCATCAGGTTTCCGGCGGAGCCCAGGGTACGGCCTCCGACGTCGAGCGCACCATCGGCTTCATGTTCAACCTGAAGAAGCGCCTCAACGGCATCCTCGCGAAACACACGGGCAAGACCGTGGAGCAGGTGGAGCACGATTCGGACCGCGACAACTACATGACCGCCGAGGAATCCGTGGCCTATGGACTCGTGGACAAGGTGCTTGAAAGCCGCAAGCAATTGCCTGATGCTGTGGCCGGGTTGATCGAACCCAAAAAAGCCGAAGACTGATCCCGGCCGAGGCCGAATTTCCAACACCCATCTCCCATGGCCCGCGCTTCCAATCTGACGATGTGCTCCTTCTGCGGAAAGAGCCACTCGGAGGTCAAAAAACTGATCGCCGGGCCCGGAGTTTACATCTGCAACGAATGCATCGACGTCTGTTCGAACATTCTGGAGAAGGAACTCGGCGGCACTCCATCCAAGGGCAAAACCACGGCGGAACGCCCGGGTTTCAAGATGCCCGCACCCGCGGAGATTCTTGAGAAGCTCAACGAATTCGTCATCGGCCAGGAAAACGCGAAGAAGGTCCTATCGGTCGCGGTTTACAACCACTATCAGCGCCTCCGTCAGGATCAGGCGAAGATCGATGAGGAGTTCCGCGATGTGGAGATCGAGAAGTCGAACATTCTTCTGTTAGGTCCCACCGGTTCTGGAAAAACCCTGCTCGCCCGCACGCTCGCCCGCGTGCTGGACGTGCCGTTCTGCATCGTGGACGCCACCACGCTCACGGAAGCCGGATATGTCGGAGAAGACGTGGAGAACATCATCCTTCGTTTGCTCCAGGCCTCGGACTTCGATGTCTCCCGCGCCGAGCGTGGCATCATTTACGTGGACGAGATCGACAAGATCGGCCGCAAGACCGAGAACGTTTCGATCACCCGTGATGTCTCCGGTGAAGGCGTGCAACAGGCTCTGTTGAAGATCCTCGAAGGCACGGTTTGCAACGTGCCGCCGCAAGGCGGGCGCAAGCACCCGCAACAGGAATACATCCAGGTGAACACCGAGAAGATCCTCTTCGTCGTCGGTGGAGCTTTTGTGGGACTTGAGGACATCGTGCGCCGCCGCCTCGGCAGCAACACGCTGGGTTTCCACTCAGGAAACAACTCCGAAAATCTCGACGACCCGTCCGTGAACGTCCTCGAACGGGTGCAACCGGAAGACCTCCTGCATTTCGGTCTCATCCCGGAATTCATCGGCCGCCTTCCCGTGCTTTCCTCACTGCGCAAGCTCACCGAGGACGAATTGATGTCCATTCTCACCGAACCGAAGAACGCGTTGGTGAAACAATACGGCAAGCAACTCGCGATGAACGGCGTGAAACTCCGCGTCACCCGCGACGCCCTGCGCGCGCTGGCCGAGGAAGCCGTGCGCCGCGGAACCGGTGCCCGCGCCCTGCGTTCGATCTTCGAACGGATGATGCTTGAGGTGATGTTCGATGTGCCATCGCGTGATGACATCGAGTCCGTCACCATCAACCGCCAGGTTGTCATCGGCGAAAAACCGCCCGTCATCCGCCGCAAGCGCGCGGATCAGGACGCGGCTTGAGGATCAGTTCCCCGGCATCCCGGGAAGGCCTACCCGGATTTTTTCCGAGAAATCCGGATCCTTGTCGGCCGCCAAGGCACGTTCGTTGACGCGGGAAACGCGCTTCAATTCGGGAAACGGCAGCGAGGTATCGATTCCCTTGCGCTCATAGAGCAATTCATCACCGAACCCGTTGACCAGCATCCGCCAGTCCCATGGCGCGCGCTCGTTGGCCGCACGCTGATGCCGGATGGCGGTGGTGCAGTTGTTGGTGATCGCGTTGTACCATCGCGGAGTGCCATGGAGTTCGTTCACGGTCCTCACATACTCCATGAACGATTCCTTCAGGAACTTCGCCTTGAGCCGATAGAGATAAACATCCTCGCCCTTCCGATAGTTCGACCTCACACGGATGACATCCCGCTCGTCCGCGACCACATAGGTCAGCTCGAACTGCCGGTAGAGCCCGCCCAGCGCGGAATACGCCTCGCCCTTCTCGGGCCGCGTCTCGATGCTGAAACAAACTTTTCCATCCTTGCCGAAGTCGAAGGAGGCGATCGGATGCGCCATGTAGGGAGAACCCCAATAGTTGATGAACATGTCCACACCCCTCAGGTTCTTGAGGTCGAAGCGCCTGACTTCGTAGGACGGCGTGAAATCCGTCACCGTACGGTAGTCGAAATTCCGCACGTTGCGGATCGTAACGATATCGCCATCAATCTCGGCCACCGGCAGGAGAGCGACCTCTGTTTTCCAATCGCGAAACTGCTTGGGTTGGATGTTGAGCCACCACACGGCCACAGCTCCGATTCCGATGGCGATCACCAGCTTCGCCCGCCAGCGGGGTCTGAGAAACACCGCCAAAGCGACAAACAACAGCGCGAAAGCTCCCGCCGCCCACTGTTTCACCGACTCATCCGGAAAGTCGAACCACAGCGCGCCGAAGGCCCACAATCCGCCGATTCCAAGGACCAGCCAGGTGATAGCCGAGCATACAAAGCCAACCAGTCTAAGCAGGCCCCCTTTGGGTTTTTCCTCTTCACTCATCAGGCGCCGACCATGGCAAGATCCACGTTTTGTGACAACCCCATTGCCTCCAATTTTCGTGGCGGAACCGGTAGATCTAGCGGAAAGCCTTCGGAATCCGCCGGATTCCCATCGGATTAAAACCTTTGTTTCCCCCGAATTTCGGGGCTTGCCAGCAATTCCGGGGCTGCTAGTCTGCCTGCCTACCGATCCGGCTTTGATCACCGGATCAAGCAACAACAACCACAGAAAACCAACATCATGAAAATCGCCAAACTCGCCCTCGTCGCCGCCGCCGCTTCGCTGTTCGCCGCTTCCTGCTGCCCAAGCAGCTCCCCGGCTCCCGCTCCGGCTCCGGTCCAGTCCTCGAAGTAATCGGGACCTGATCTCTCACCAACCCGGTTGCTCCCCGCGAGCGACCGGGTTTTTTGTTCTCCAGATCAGCGCATCAAGGCGGAAGCCGTCCACATCATCGGGGCCTGGCCGTGGAGGTCCCCCGCCACGCGCGGACGTTCCAAGTAGAATTCCTCGGTGAAACCCTTGTCCGTCCCGATGCAGACCTCGCGAAGCTGAGCCTTTTGATCCAACAGATCCACCAGGGCCAGCCACGCCTTTCTGGAAGCGGTTCCATAGGTTTTCTCATCGAGCCAGCCGTTCTTCACGCCTGTCACCATGCCGAAGGTGAACATGGCGGAGCCGCTGGACTCCGGCCATGACGCCGGTTTGTCGATCAGCTGACGCCACAATCCGGACTCGGCCTGCGTTTCCAACAGACCCTTCATCATCTTCCGATACCCCACGAGAATGCGCTCCCTGCGCGGATGGTTCTCCGGAAGCGAGCGCAGCAGTTCCGCGGAACCCGCCGCCATCCAGCCGTTTCCCCGGCCCCAATAAAACGGGGCGTTCTCGCCGTGGAAAAACAAACCGTTCTCCTTTTGCAGCCGGTCGAAGTAGGACGCCATCGCCAGAGCCGCATGATCGAGATACTTCGCCTCGCCCGACGCCCGGAACGCCTGTACCTGCAGCAGCGGGATCATGTACATGTCATCGATCCAATAGCGGGCCTCGGCCGTGATTCCATCCGGCGTGGTTTTCCCCCACTGCGCGTCGGCGAGGCCAAGTCCGAGGACACGGCATCGATCACCCTTTTTCTGGATGTAAATCTCCAGCGGCAGCGCGCCGAAAACCCGGTAGTCCACATGCGCGCTGCGGTTGATGTTCTTCGATTCCGGTTCGGTTAGAAATGGTTCGAACTTCGCCACCAGCCGGCCCTGGAGGTCGGTGTCCTCGGAAAGCGCCGCCACGGTGAGCGCTCCATACCATGAGATCACTTCCGGATAGATCACCCCGAGCTTCGCTTTCGCGGGATTGGTCTGATAGCGGAACTTGCGCGTGAGGAAATCCTCCGCGATCCGCTTCCCGACAGCTTCCGGAGATTTCCCATCCGGCCAGTTTCCATAACAATCAGGCTGCGCGCCGAATCCGGAGCCGATCATGGCCGCGGCGCAAATAGCAATGAGCGAGGGTAGTTTCATGAATGAAAAGTGGGCGGTTTATTTCGATGGATCCACGGATACCTTGATCGGAGCCGCGAGCTTTTCGGTGAATTGGACCACGTGGGAACGCCACGCATCCGCCGTTGTGATCTCCCCCGCCTTGTCCCAGCAGAAACCGGCCCAACACTTGGCAATCCACCCAGAGCATGGCTTGGCCACCACCAACAATCTGC
>DAISZP010000422.1:0-4857 GCA_036824745.1 Luteolibacter sp. | reverse complement strand
CCGCCCACTTCTGCTCCATGTGCGGCCCGCACTTCTGCTCGATGAAGATTTCCGAAGACGTCCGTCAATACGCCGCCGCACAAGGCATCGCCGAGGAAGAAGCGCTGGCGAAGGGGATGGAGGAGAAGAGCAAGGAATTCGTTGAGAAGGGGGCAGAAGTCTATCAATCAGCCTGACCTTTGCCCACAGAAGCATGGGAAATACCTTTGACACTGTGGATTTGAAAGCTGCGGAAGCGGAGTTCTTCCTCGGTAAGATGTGTGGTGCCGGGGCTAGGATTGACGAATTCGGATTCTACTTCAGCGCCTTCCTTTCGGCTGCACGAACCACGACGCTCGCACTACAACACTTTAGTCACGTTTGTGGGTTTGACGAGTGGTATGCCCCGCATCGTGCAGCTCTAGCCGCAAGTTCACTCGCCAAACAATTCCTTGATCTCCGGAATAGCCACCTTCATGGCGGCGAATACCCGGTCGGTGGCGGAACTTTTCAAAATGGGAAGGCAGAATATTTCCTGAAACGGGATGGCATACTCCTATTTTCCCATTCGAATGAAACCGATCTAGTGTCAATGAGCCGCCGTTACCTCGTTATGCTTCTTGAGATTGTGCATGATTGCTATGTGAATCTCGGGGTTCACGTTGATCCACAGCAACACTACACGAAAGAGCATTTCGCGACGCTGGGTAAAACCATAGAACACGCGGAGGCGGAAATTCTGGGATTCGTTTGCCCCCCGAGCGTTGCTGAAAACTTCTCAGAAGATGATCGCTGGCATTCCTTGCGCAGCAAACTTGGAGGCTGCCAAATCAATCACCTATTCTACAGCTATTTAGGGCGAGTCACGCCGCAGCCTGCAGAACCAGAAAACTTCGCGGATTTTGAATTCACTCCGGCAGAGAAAGGTTGGCTTCACATTCCAGCAGGATTCGCCTCGATTGAGGACTACATAGCGAGCCTTCCAAAGTCATCGTGAATGGGGTCATCGTGAATGGGGTCGGTTCTCGCGGATTCACATCCGACCATCCTCATCCTCCGCAACAGATCGGACCGTTGGCCCTCTTTTACTTCCTCGGTCTGTTTCCTGGGCCGTTGGCCCAGGCTGGTATGGAATGCGCCTTTGGCGCTTGCTTGCGGGGCGGACTAACGGCTTGATTTGTTTGTCTCATGGTTGGTCTTCTATCGAATCCTCTTTCGGGCCAACGGCCCATTCCATACCAGCCTAGGCCGCAGGCCTAGGTCCCTTCGCCACCCACAAAACCAAGGGCCAACGGCCCGCTCCATCCCGTTGCAGAACGACAACCGCCATGCCACAATCCCTCAGCCTGAATCTCGTTCATCTGGTTTTCAGCACGAAGGACCGGATGCCGCTGATCACGTCCGACGTTCTCCCGAATCTCCACGCTTATCTCGCCACGGTCGCGCGCAAAAATGATGGGGAATGTTATCGAGTCGGCGGAGTGACGGATCATGTCCATCTCGCGCTACGGCTTTCCCGCACGGTGGCACTCGCGGATTTGGTGAGTGAATTGAAAACGTCGTCCTCGAAGTGGATGAAGGAGCAGGGTCCCGGGCTTTCAAAGTTTTCGTGGCAACGCGGTTATGGCGCGTTTTCCATTGGCCCGAAGGATTTGGAAGCCGTGCTCGCCTACATCGACGGGCAGGAGGAGCATCATCGGACGAAGACGTTTCAAGACGAATATCGAAGCTTCCTCCGACACTACGGGATCGAATTCGACGAGCGCTACGTGTGGGATTAGCCGGGCAAATGGATCGGGCCGTTGGCCCTCCAAATCTTGGTGTGGCTGGTCCCAGGCCTGCGGCCTAGGCTGGTATGGGATGGGCCGTTGGCCCGGAAGAGACGAGATCAAGCGCCGGGACTTGAAAGCAGAGATCGATCACGAAGCATCGTGTGGTGGTGAGGCTTGGTTGGGAATTCGTCAGTCGTTCAACTCCCGCAAATCACATGGAATGATGATCGATCCCGCGAACTTGATGAGTTGCCCCTGATATCGACGCCCCTCTCAAGCTCCTATCGCCAGCCAGTTGAACTCAACGGAGAAGACACGTGAACCGGCCCACGTCGAAATCACGGCCAGGAAACCGGATGGGCTGATGTTTTCCGCTCTCAACGTGACGCGGGAGCTGTCGCGCTGGTCGACATCAAGTCCCGTCAATCCCAGATGAACAACCGGGACCGACGAGAATTCCGCGGCGAAAACCACGGGCACCGAGAAACTACGAGGTTCGTCCGCGTCCGTCCCGGCGACATCGAGATTCCAGCCCGGTGTGAGGATGCCGACACCAAGATCGGAGGAAAGAACGTTCAATGGGATGGGAGTGATGGACATGGGCGAATCCTCCATAGCAAGATCCGGGCCGGAGTAAGCGACAAACTGTTGGTTTTCGTTCCCGCGTAAATGGGGTCAGCAACCGGGGGTACGCGCTTACGGATTCACATCGATGAATCGCCTGTCTGGCTGGCTTTGAGCCCGGAAATCTCGGCTTCGAGGCTGGCTAGCCGCGCTTCGATGGCGGCGCGCCAATCGTTTTCCGCCTGGGAGTCGGAAACTGCTGGAGGGGCACAGGTGGCAGATGGGTTTTCCGCAGCAGCAGGTGATAGAAGGTGAACGAAAGTTTCGACCCGGCGGCCTTCGCCGACGGGGATTCGCCTGACGAGCGGGCCGTGCGGGTATTCGATGAACCAGGTGAGCGTTTCCTCCACATCGTCGAGGGAGGCAAAGGTGTGCAGGCGATCGGTGCGCTGGCGGATTTCGCCGGCACTCTGGGATCCGCGTAGCAGCAGGACGGTGAGGACGGCTCGCTCGCTCGGCTGCATGCTGAGCACGTCCTGGATGCAGTGTTCGAATTTCGGAGCGCGGCCGCCGAGGATTTTTTCGACAAGGTATTTTTCCGAAAGTCCGCGGAGGGCTTCCGAAACCTCCTCACCGGTGAAGCGGGTGATGGGATCGCGGCTGGTGGTCTGGTTGCAGGCGAGCAGAAGGGAGTTGTGGGTGAGCGGGTAGCTGTCGGGTGTGAGGATTTCCTTTTCTAACAAGCACCCGAGAACACGGGCTTCTTGAAAGGTGAGCTGGATTTCAGGGAAGTGCTGCATGGTCTCGCCGGAACGTAAGGAGAGGGTGTGCCATGAGCCAAGCCGTTTGCACCGGGGCCTTGCCTCGGCCTCACTGCTGGCGCGTCAGGGCAAGTCCCACGAGTTTCGCCGCAATCCCGCGGATCCCCTTCATGGATTCAGGACTCGGCTCCCGGCCGTTCTTGAGATCCATCTTCTTGGCAAGGTCCTGGAGCAGATTCCGAATGCCCTGGTAATTCGGTCGGGCGGAGATCTTCGGCTCCAAGCCGGTGATGCATTCCGCGTAATACTCCGCGATATCCCTGCGCATCACCTTGCGGGCCCGCTCGGGAGAAAACTGCTTGTCCACGGCCACGGATGACACCTCCAGTGCCCGGATCCAGCCACCTAACGAAATCAAGTGGGCCAGATCCGCGTCCTTGAGCGCGACCAATTCATCCTCCACATCCCTTTGGGTGGCGGCCAGTTCGATTTTCAGTTGGTCCGCATCTCCCTTCTTCGCGCTCTCCAACAAGCCAGCCGCGTGGCGGTTGACCCGGTCCCCGGCGCCCAGTGCTTTCCCATAACGGGTCAGATCCTTCGCCATGTTTTCCACGTTCCCCAACTGTTCGGCCTGAACCATGAGGAAACCGTCAGCAATGAGAAACCCAAGCTCGACCGCAAGATCCGCCCGATCCTGGGACATCCGTGCAGGCATCTTCCGCTCGACCTCGGCGATGGGCAAAGGCATCAGAAACTGCAAGGTATCAAACATTTTGGAGATCGAAGGAGCGGTGAATCGGTTCACTGCAAGTTCCAGACGGACGTCCGCATCGTCGAGCAAGTCGTTCGGTATCTGGCCATCAGGTCCGGAAGCATCCGCCGCCACTTCGTCCGGGTCTGGCGCCCCTTCGATGATCAACGATTTGTCCTCTGAAACCAAAGGCATGGTCAGGACTAACAAGGCGGAAAGACTCAAGAGCTTCAACTTCATGCGAAAAGTCTGCATCTACCTGACCGGATTGCGAGGAATTTGCCCTTTTCGGGAAGCCTTGAGACCAACCGCCACGCGCGCGGCGGAATTCGGGATCGCTCGCTCTCATGTGATCGTGAGCGGATTTTATGCGGATCATGGACTGGGAGCTGGGCTTTTCAGCAAGTGGTCGGAAGCTTGAAAGAGCGCCCCGGATTCTGCTGTTTGGCGTTGCTCATGAAATGGTTGTGGATGGTTTCCTGGATGGCTCTTCCGCTGGCGGCGGGAGCGGAGGCGGAGGTGCGCCGGAACATGGAGCGCGCGGAGGCATTCGGCCGCGAGGCGGGAAGCTTGTTGATGAGAAATCAGGTGACACCGTTCTGGTCTGCGGATGGTGAGCGATTCGCCTACCGGGTGAACTCGGGGCCGCGCGAGCATGAGTATTTCCAAGTGAATCTGAAAACGGGCGAAAAGCGCCCGGCCTTCGATCACGCGGCGCTGGCAGCGGCCTTGAAGGCGAAGACGGGAAAGCCGGTGGATGCGAAGAATCTGCCGTTGGACTCGGTGGAACCGGAAAACGACGGGCAAGCGGTCTTGTTGCGGGCGTTTGGCGAGGGTTGGCGATTCGATGGGGTAAAAGGAACATTGGAAAAAGCGGAGGTGAAAACCCAGGAATCGCCGCTGCTCTCGCCCGAAGAGGCGATGCGCGCGAACTCGGACAACGGCCGCGCGACCTCGCTCACGGTGGAGAATGGAACGGACGGCGAGATCGAGTTTTCCTGGCGCGAGGGCTTCCGGCGGACCAGATCCT
>DAISZP010000421.1:0-4862 GCA_036824745.1 Luteolibacter sp. | reverse complement strand
GCGAGCCCGGCGACGATCCGGATGGCGACGGCGTTGCCAACATCGCCGAGTTCGCGCTCAACGGAAACCCCGCGTCCGGAGCCTCCACCGGCAAGGTCGTGGGCAAGGTGGCCGGCGTGGGTGGAAACCCGACCCTGGTTCTCACACTTCCCGTGCGCTCCGGAGCCAGCTTCAGCGGCAGCACCGAACAAGTCTCCGCCCTCATCGACGGCGTGATCTATCACATCCAGGGCAGCGACCAGCTCAGCGTCTGGGACCTCGCCGTCAGCGAGGTGACAGGCACGGACAAGACCACCATCGAGAGCGGCCTTCCCGCGCTGGACGGCGGCTGGACCTACCGCACGTTCCAAAGCCCCGGCGGCGTCGGCACTGATCCCGCGGACTTCCTGCGCGCGGTCATCGAGTCACCATGATCATGGGTTGAAACAAGGTCCGCCGCGCGTCCCAATTAGGGAGGGGACCGCGGCGGACCATGTCTCTCAGAACGCGGGCCCGGGCAAACGTCCGGGTCTGTTGTTTTTGCGGTGGGAATCCGGCGCTCCATACTGGGATTTACGAGATCACAAAGTGTTCCCTTGAATTTGAACCCATTTTCGGGGGGCTGGTCGGCCGGGAGCGTGCCGACAATAGTGCAGCATCAGGGTTCTCCAAGACCCGGTCATTGCCGTGCCGGAGATTCCACCAAACCCTTCGTGTGCTTGAAATCATCACCGCCGGACATTCGCTGCGCTGATGGTTTCACATCGGAGTTTCCATCATCGTGTCATTCCCCATCATGAAACCCAAATTCAACCACATCCAAGCCCGTCTCCAGCGATTCACCACCACTTCCGCGATCATGCTGTGCATGACCGGAGCATCCATGGCCGCCACCGACAATCTTTGGACGGGCACCACTTCCGGGGACTGGAACACCGCCGCTAACTGGAGCCTCGGCGCGGTTCCCACTAAAACCGCCGATCAAAACGCCGTCATCAACACCACCTCTCCGAATTTTCCTTCCATCACCTTGGGAATCATCGCGCCGGTGGACATCACCATTGGCGGCGCGGTTGGCAACGGCCGGCTCGATCATGCATCCGGCGATGCTTCGACCGGCAGCACCAATTCGATGTATGTGGGCACCGCCGGCGGCACTGGCGTTTACAATCTCGCCAACACAAGCGGCACCGGCGGAACGCACACGGGTTTCGCCATCGGCTCGGGTTCCATGACCGTGAACGGCGGCACCTTGTGGGTCGGCGGTTCCGGTGCGGGTAGCAACGGAACCCTCAATGTCAACACCACCGGCACTCTGGCAGGTGGTGTGGCGATGAACATCAGCGGCACCGGCGGCACGGGCGTGATGAATCTCGATAACGGCTCCGTCACCGTCAACGGTCCGATCCGCGTCGGTTACCAGACCGGAGGCAACGGGACGCTCAGAATGTCCGGCGGCTCCATCACAAAAACCGGTGCCGATGTTCTGGTGGTTGGTGGAAACGGCTCCGTGGGACTCGCCAATGTTTCCGCGGGAACGATCAGCGTGAATGGCGAGACCTGGATTGGAAACGGTGCTCTCGCCGGAACCTCCGGAACCTTGAATCTCACCGGCGGCACCTTGACCGCCAGCAGTTGGTTCACCGTCGGCCGTGGTGGTGCCACCGGAGTTCTCAACCTGAACGGCGGCACGATCAACAAGCAGACGGCCAACCACGTGATGGTGGGTGCCCGCGACGGAGGCGCTTCCAACGGCACGGTGAACCATAATTCGGGCGCCCTGAACATGACCAACGGCGCCCAGTTGTGGATCGGCCAGAACGCCAACACCACCGGCACACCGAAGGCGACCGGGACCTACAACCTCAGCGGCGGCACGATCACCCTCAACAGTTGGGTGGCCATCGGGCGCGAGGGCGGAAACGGCAGCCTCAACATGACCGGCGGCTCGATCACCAAGACCGGCGCTGACAGCAACTTCATCATCGGCACCAGCGGCACCGGCAACACCGGAGCCATGACCATGAGCGGCGGCTCCGTGACGGTCGCAGCCAGCGCGACCGCGGACCGCGGCATCACATGGGTCGGTGAATCCACCGCCGGAACCTTCACCATGTCCGGAACCGCGGATTTCCAAACGGCGAGGCTCACCCTTGGCGTCAACGCCGCGGCGACCGGGACCGTGAATTTCAACGGCGGCATCCTGCGTGTCGGCCAGATCACCGGCGGTGCCGGCACGGCCAACTTCACCTTCAACGGCGGCCAGATCATCGCCACCGCCGCCAGCACCGCGTTTGTGAACAACCTCGACACCGCCACTCTCGGCGCCGGGGGGCTCAAGCTGAACACGAACACCTTCAACCTTGCCAGCGCGCAGGTCTTCACCGGTTCCGGCGGGCTTGAAAAAAGCGGTCCCGGCATACTCACCCTCACCGGTGCTAACAGTTACGCCGGCGCGACTTCCGTTTCCGAAGGCAAGCTCTCCATCACCACCGCTTCCAATGCCACGGGTGCCATCTCGCTGGCGGATGCCACCACCTTCGGCCTCACCCAGTCCGCGGTGGATGATTCCTACACGACCGCAGGTGTCACCTTCGGAGCTGCCGATGCCACCAACTTCGAGCTCGATCTCGGAAACTTCGCCGGGTCCACCGCGAACGCCCCGCTGGTGGTGACCGGCAGCGGCGCGCTCGCCTTGAATGGCGCTGTCACCGTCAACATTATCGACAGCCTTCCGGCGGTTGGCTCAGTTCCGCTGGTTTCCTACACCGGTGGCAAGTCCGGCCCCGGTTCTTTCGCTCTGGGAGTTCTTCCCGATGGCGTGGTCGCCACGCTCGACGACAACGGAACGGATCTCGTCTCGCTCAACGTCACACGCGTCAACGACGCCTACTGGACCGGCGCGATCAGCACGAGTTGGGATACCACGACCGCTAACTGGAATGATGACTATGCGGAAACATCCTCCACTTACGCAGATGGAGATCCGGTCATGTTCGATGACCGCGTGATCGATGTGGGGCCGGAGGTTTCCGTAATGCTCTTGAACACCGTAGCTCCCGGCGGCAGCGGCGTGACCTTCGCCAATGCCGCGAAAAACTACACGCTGTGGGGAAGCGGAAAAATCACCGGAACCACCAAGCTGACAAAACAGGGTGTGGGAACCACCACCATCGAATCAACCAATGACTACACCGGAGTGACCTCGGTCAACAGCGGTATCCTCCGCGTCGGGACATTGACCAACGGCGGCGTCGCAAGCCCGCTCGGTGCCGCGGACAGCGGCAGTTCCAATCTCGTGCTCGCAGGCGGCATCCTGAGCTACACCGGCCCCGCCACCACCATTGATCGCGGGTTCACCGTTTCCGGCGCTAACAGCGGCATCGAAACCACCAACGACCTCACCATCACCGGAGACGTCTTCGGCACCGCCGGAGCCTTTGTCAAAACAGGAGCCGGAAAACTCACGCTCTCCGGCCTTTCGCTCACGCTGGGAGGAACCGGGCAGTCCAGAGTCAATGGTGGCACCCTCAAGCTTGATGGGACTGGTGGACAAACCGCCTACGTTCCCGGCGACCTCTGGGTTTCCGCCACTCCGGGGGTCCCCGCCAATCTTGAAGTGGATAGCGGACTTCTCAGCGTGGCCGGTTGGATCGCCCTCGGCCGCGGCAACGGTGACGGTGTGATCGCCAATCTCACCGCGACCAACTCGATCATCACTTCCGCCAACTTCAGCTCGGGCTTTGACAACGCGCTGGCCAACAATGACAGCGACCAGTTCCTCAGCCTTTCCAATTCCACGTGGACAAACTCGGGCCAGATGATCGTGGCGGAAAGCAACAACTCCACCAGCACGGTGACATTGACGAACAACTCGATTGTCAACCTCAACAACACCCTGCTGCTTGGCCGCAATGGCGCGAACTCCTCGGGCTCCCTAGTGCTCGAAGGCACCAGCAGCTTCACGAAATCCGCGACCGGATACATTTCCCTCGGCGTGGCAGGAATGGGAACGCTCACCGTGAAGGGCAGCGCGTCCTTCGTTTCCAACGGCGGCGATTTCAATGTCAGCGATGTCACCAACTCCAAGGGAACCCTCAACATCCAGGATAGTGCCAACATCACTTCCATCGGGCTCATGTTCATCGGCAAGGGAGCCGGAACGATCGGCACCATGAACATCAGCGGCGGCACGCTCAACGCCAACACGATCACGATCGCGGACAACGCCACCTCCACCGCCACCATCACCCAGACCGGCGGCACCGTGAACATGGGCAACAACGATCGCATCTGGTTCGGCAACAACGGCAGCGCCACCTGGAATCAAAGCAACGGCACCGTCAACGGCACCGGTTGGTTCGCCATCGGTCGAAATGCGGGATCGAACGCCACGTGGAACGTCTCCGGCGGCACCGTGAATCAGGTTTCTCCAGGAAACACGCTCATCCTCGCCGAGTCCGGAAACGCAACCCTCACCATCTCCGGAACCGGAGTGGTCGATTCCAAGGGCTATCAGATCGAAATGGCAACCCGTGCCGGCAGCACCGGCACGCTCAACCTCAACGCGGGCGGAACCCTGCGGGCTCTGCAAATCCAGGACGTCAGCGCGGGCATCAGCGCCATCAACCTCGATGGCGGAACGCTGGTGGCGAACACCGGAGCCAATGCCTTGTTCATCGACGGAATCGACACCACCACCGTGAAATCCGGCGGTGTCACCATTGACTCCAACGGCCAGAACATCGGGATCAACGTTCCCTTGTTAGATGGCACGGGCGGAGGCGGTCTCACCAAGACCGGCGCGGGCAAGCTGGCGCTCAACGGGGCGAACACCTACACCGGAGCCACCACCGTCAACGCCGGCACTCTGGGCGGCACCG
>DAISZP010000420.1:0-4878 GCA_036824745.1 Luteolibacter sp. | reverse complement strand
ATCGCGAGTGCGCGCTGCTCAAGCGGGGTGTCAATTTTGGAAATGGCTGGGAGGCTCCGCCCGATCAATCATGGGGCATTCGTTTCACTCCGGACGATGTGGACCATGCTGCCGATGAGGGATTCGATCACCTGCGGATCCCGGTGGCATGGCATCACTATCTGACGCGTGGAGAGAACGGATGGAACATCTCGCCAAAGCTGCTCGCCGAGCTTGATCCCGTGTTGAAACGCGCTACGGAACGCCAGCTCCGGGTTCTGCTGGACTGGCACCACTTCGACGGACTCACCAAGGACCCGGACGCCCATCTTTCCCGCTTCATCGAAGGATGGGAAGCCATCGCCCGGCACTATCAGTCCGCATCGCCCTTGATCTTCTTCGAGCTTCTCAACGAACCTTGTGACCTCCTCACCACCGAAGCCCTGGGGCCGGTCTATCAGAAAGCCATCCGCGCCATCCGCTCCATCTCGCCGAGCAGAATCATCGTCGCAAGCCCCGGCCAGTGGGGACAAGTCGGTGAACTGGACCGGCTGAATCTTCCGGATGACGACCGCATCATCGTGACCGTTCATTGTTACGAGCCGTTCCAGTTCACTCATCAGGGGGCAGGCTGGGTTGGCTTGCAGGCTCTCAAGGGCATCCAATACCCCGGTCCTCCCGCCACACCGTTCCAGCTTCCCGAATCATTAGGGGACAACTCCAGCGTGGCCGCATTCGTTTCCGCCTACAACACACTGCCCACCGACATCAATCCATGCTCGAGGCATCCCATCCGGCGGACGATGAAGGAAGCCCGCGAGTGGTCGGACCACTTCGGCAGGCCCGTGCACCTCGGGGAATTCGGCGCGCATCAAACAGGCGATGACGCGAGCCGCGCCCGATACCTCAAGGACGTCCGGAACGTCTGTGAGGAACTCCGAATTCCTTGGACGATGTGGGAATGGAAAGCCGGCTTCGGATATTGGGATCCGCAGGCTGGCAAACCACGTTTCCGTCAGGCTTTGTTTGATCGGTGATCGATCCTCAATCCGTCACCGGCGATTCCAAGCGAAGGAATGCCCGCGGTCCGGCCACCGGCACGCGCACCCGCCGGATTTCCCACCAACCGTCGAATCCCACATGTTCGACGAGCGGCGCGTCCATCCATTGTTCGAGATCCGCCGATTGCCGCGGCACTAACAAGAGCTCGTCGCGATCCCTGCGAAGACGGTATTCAAACAGGAAATCTCCTGTCGATTCGGAGCGGCCTATCTCCGACCACGGCTGGTTGTCGGAAACAAGCGGATCCCTCCCTAACAAATACTCAAGCCGATTCGGAAGCCCATCGTGATCCGCGTCCGCCATGGGGCCCGACCATGCGCCGCCGCTTGGGAAATATATCCGGTTCCAGCCAGCGATGCCACCCGCTTCCGTTCCTGCGGATGTGGAGGCCGCGATCCACGACGAGGGATCGTTGCCATCCTTTAGAATTCCAAGCCGATGGATTGCAGAGCCAGTGCCGGATGCGCCAACGGGCCATGGCGCGCTGGCGGAATACAACACTTCGTCCTCCACCATGAGACCGACAAACAACGGATCCTCCGACGGGGGCGGCACCTTGCGCCTGAGCCTGACTTCTCCCGCCGCGTTCCCCAGCGAATCTCCAACGGACCATGGTCCCCACAACTGGGTTCCCGCCGGAACCTGATAGGCATCCCGGAACTGCGTGGCGATCGCGGATTGTGCCACCGGATCAAATCCGACGACCAACGCGCACTCACCGCCGGCAAGGGCGTGAGCCGAGTTGAAATCCAAATCCACATCACCGCGCAAGGTCCAACCATCCAGTGACACGGAGCCGGAACCCGTGTTGGCCAACTCGACGTACTCCATCATTCCCGACGCCGGGTGATACATGATCTCTGAAACCTGGATCTTTCCATGCCGCGCCCCCGAATTCACAGCGCCGGCAGCAGGCAAGGGTGATAGAGCCGAGGCCTCGTCAAACATGGTGACTGAATCCAGCGGCAGTAGGTCAACGCCTTGATCCATGGGTCTGCCGATGGAAACCCCGGGGATCGATGGATCGAACTTCGCCCTGTCCTCAAACGCATCCAACACTCCCGTGGCGGGATTTGCAGAGATCAACCAGACGTTTCCTCCCCGAGCGCCATCCAGCGAGAACTCCCACTCCGCGGCGCTTGATGGCGTGGGGTTCCATGCGCCGTTGGGGTTGAAATCCTGCTCGGTGAAAACCAGATGCCCGCCGGGCTGGATCACCGTGCCGTCGGGAATCCGGAATTTCCGGTAATCATCAGCGGAGGAAACCCCGTTCGCATTGCAGAGGAACCAGCCGCTCAGATCGATCGCCGCGGTTCCGGGATTGATCAGTTCGATCGCATCGACTTGCGGCAGGGCGGACTCGGTTAGAATCTCGTTGATGAGCACGCGGTTGCGGGGACCGGTCCCGGCACTACCCGGCGTGCCGCCGATTTCCGCACTGCTGCGCCAGTTCGCGCCTGTTTCATAGTCCGCGGTGGAAACTCCGGCTCCCATGTATTGCAACGCCGCGCCCCAACCGTCCGCGCGTGATGGCCATGAACTGCTGTCGTTGTAATCGAAGAACGCGATATCGGCGCCCGTGCGGTCGAGCACATGGATCGTATCCCCGTCATTCGAGAGGCTGCGGTCACCCGTCCACTCGGCGATGATTCTGGAGGCCAAGGTCGGATAGCGCAGCAGGAAGGCTTGGCGGCGTTTCACGATCACCACCCGTTCGCCGGGAGCGAGTGTGAAGGCGGGCAGCACCACGGCGGAAACCGGCTCGCCCGCGGCCAGACTCACCCCTTCCAGGTTGACCGGGCCGGCTGATGTGTTTCCAAGCTCGATCCACTCGAAGTCCGAAGCGGCCACATCGGGGATGGCGGCGCTCTCGGACGCCACGACACCCAGCGGATTGTAGTGGATCGCGGTGACCTTAAGGTTGGCGGACGATGCGTAGGACTCAGCTATCAGATAGAGAGGTTTCACGGGCCCGCTCCAGTTCGTCGAGGGAGTGGCGTAGGAACCGGAGCGCCACGCGCGGGCGAAGAGCATCGTCGTGCTGTTCAAGGTGATCGGAGTGCCGGTGTAAACGGAGGTGCCGGAGCGGACACCACCACCCTCCAGACGGGGATCCTGGCCATCGAGGCGGTAATACACCGTGGTCCCGGCGGGAACACCGAGAGTCACCGTGGAACCCGCGGCGACCTGCCCCGGAGGTGTTAGAACGACCGGCGGCAGGGTGAACTGGGAATCCATCCACGCCGCGCGGTTGGTGAGCCAGGTTCTGAGATTACCTGTTTCCGTTAGAAAGTTCTTTCCCTGCCCGGCATACCATCTCGCATAGTCGCGGGCCGCCGGATGATCGGCGTCCGCGGTTTTGAACTCCGCGACGAATCCATCGATGATTCCCTGGATCGAGGTGGTGGAGATGGCGCTCCTGCGGTGCGATTGCCAGCGATCGACAAACAACTGCCGGAACTCGATGTCCTGGAACAAAGGCTGCCACCAAGCGAACGTGAAGTAGTCCGTGGCGTCGCCAGTACCAGCCCAGGTGTTGAACGCGTCATCTCGAACGTCCGTTGAGTTTGCGGAGCGGTCGAAATCCCACAAGGGGCCGCCTTCGAGTTTTCTGCCACGGTCCTTATAATAGTAGGAGCTCAGGCGGAGCGCATCCACGTTCTTCGGCAAGAGGTTGAACATTCCGTGATCCACCCATGATGCGGAATCGATGTAATTCCGATAGTTCCTCGTGGTGAATCCGACGGAAGCCTCGCTGAATACGGCATTCTCGAAAGTCTGGAAATAGTTCTGCAGATAGGCCGCCTGCCCCGTGCCCAGATCAGCGAGTTTCGGCCGATGAATGACCACCGCATTGCCGTTCGTCGTCGCGGGCGGCAATGAACGGGTGGTGTGCCACTGGAATTCATCGGAATCGTAACGATCGACCTTGAGCAGGTAACCACCGCTGATTCCGGGCTGTGTCACATCCGATGGCTCGATCTTTGTGATGTCCACACGATCCTTCCGGTCACGGATGCTTTCGCACAACAGGTAAACGCCGCGGTAGTCCGTGTAATCGAGGTTGTTGCCATCCTGATTAAAAAACACCTCCACAAAGCGCGTGCGGGGAGCCCATCTTCCGATGCGCCGATAGGCCTCGTAGATCCAGGCGTTCCGCATGAACGCGAGATCATAGTCGTCACAGGAAATCAGGGCCCAGTCGGAATCCGCCGGCATCCCCAGCACCTGCATCGAGCGTGAATCACCGGCTTCCTGTCTCAGTTCCAAGCCATAGGATTTTTTATCGAAGTTCGCGGAACTGGATCCGCGAATCTTCGCCGCGCCAAACGAGGTGAGCGAGGGAGCGGAGTTGATGTTCGAATAGCCGCTGACATCCCGGTCATACAACTGCACCCGCAGATCCCGATAGAGATTGTCGTTGGGAATCTCCCCGATGCCCTGGTTGTTCAGGACGAGGATCGGCAAGGCCGACTTGAATGGAAGACCCGTGCTCGCATAAGACGTCAATGTGGTGCCGAGTTTCTCATAGTTGGCACCGCCGATGGAACCGGACGCTCCGGTCGCGGTTTCGAAAATCCGCGCCCGGATCTGCGTGCTGGCGGAGATCGCGATGGGCGTGCTGTAGATCGCGGAGGTCGAGGTCGGGATGCTGCCGTTGGTGGTGTAACGAATCACCTGGCCGGTGGTCGATCCGCCGAGCACGAGGTTGAAGTTGTTGATGAAAGTGCTCGAAGGTGCGGAAAACGTCACCGTTTGCGGGATCACCAGCGTGCTGGGTCCACCATTGCGCGCGCCCGGCGTGGCGGTGCTGAAATAGCCCGGCGCGGACGATGT
>DAISZP010000419.1:0-4913 GCA_036824745.1 Luteolibacter sp. | reverse complement strand
CCAAAGTTTGAGGGTGAGGTGGTTCTGCCGCACGGGATCGACCGTCATCGTGAACGAGAGGTTGCCGCCGTAGATGTCCGGATGCGGTGTGCGGGGAAGAAGGCGGCGCGCCGATTGGCCAAGGCCGCCGGTCACGACATCGGTGGGTGGGGTCAGCGAGGGATCGCTCGGGTAGGTCGCGTTGTTCGCCTCGACATAGTTGTTTGGCGCGGGGGAATCCCAGCCCGCGGTGAGACCGTGGGAACTCTCAGAAGCCGTGTTTCCGAAAATGATGGTATCGAGCGTCCGGGCTTGGACATTCGGCAGGAGCAAAAGGAAACAAACGATGAGTCGCAGGCGGATCATGGATCGGTGGGTTGAGGCAACGGTTTCTCAAACAAGGGTAAAATCGACCGCCGCGGAGAAATCCATTCACTCCGCGGCGGCGATTTTTCTCCTAATCCAATGAAGAGGTTTATTTCCTGCGGCGCAGGAGGAAGAGAAGACCGAGGCTGCCTAACAGCGCTGCCCGCGGCTCGGGCACGACCGCAAGGCCGAGGGTGCCGTTTGCCTCGGTGAAGGTCCATGTGTTATTGCCGTCCACCTTGGTCCAGATGTCGGAAGCTTGCGTGAAGCCGGAAACGGAGAACCCGGAACCGAAACCTCCCGTAAGGGAAGTGAAGTCCACGATCTGCCAGAGGTTGCCGTGTGTGATGTCCGCGAAGGCGAGGTCGAACGAGAAGATTCCATCCAGACCGACGGTGCCGCTGCCGGTGATCTGGTCGTTCACGCCGTTGGCTCCGATATCGAAGTCATAGACGCCTCCGGCCATGAGGTTGAAGGCTCCCGCGACAGAAGTGAGGTTCACTCCGTCCATCAGGCCGCCGGTGGTGACGTTCATGTTCGCACCGCTGGCGATGGTGGCGTTCGCGGTGCCGGAGATCGATCCTGATAGATCGGTGGTGCCGGCGGTGAGGTTGAGCCCCATGTTGTTGATCTCGCCGCCGAAGGTGACTTTGTTGGAGCCATCCTTGGTGATCGTGCCGGAGAAGCTGGTCCGGTAGATGTCACCGTTCCAATCAATGTCCCCGGTGTTGCTTCCCACGGTGAAGTCGCTGATGACGACACCGTTCGCGTGGGTGCTGTTGAAACCAGTGGAGACGGTGGCCTTGGTGGCGCTGGTATTGGTGAACACCGCGCCATTGCCCGAGCTGGTCAATGTGTTGGCCAGGGTGAAACCATTGAGATCGAGGGTGGAGGCTGATGCGACGGTTCCGGTGCCGAGCGCGTTGTTGTGGCCCATCCTCAGGGTTCCATAGTTGTGGGCGGTGCCTCCGGTGTAGGAGTTGTTTCCACCGAGAACCTGGACTTGTCCGGTGCCGAATCCGCCGTTCGCGGTTTCCACGGCGACGGTTCCGCTGCCGTCGCTGATGGTGCCGGAGAAACTCCAGAACGCGCTGTTGTCGCGCATGGCGAACTTCACGAGCGCCGCGCCGGAGCCGGTGTTCGTGATGCTGCCCGTGGAGCCGCTCACGCCCTTGAGTCGGTTGTTGTTTCCGGCGGTGTCGTTCAGATCCCAGGTTCCTCCACTGGCTCCGAAAGTGACGCCGTTGCCGACCTGTCCCTGCCAGACATTGGCGGGGGAGGTGGTTTTGGTGGAATCCATCTTCAAGGTGCCGCCATTGATGGTCACGTTGCTGACCGCCACGGCATTGCCGGTTTTGGCGAGGGTGACCGTGCCGCTGTTGACGTAGAGGTCGCCAAAGGTGCCGTTGGTGACGGTGCCACCGAAGGTGAGGGTGCCGGAGCCGGTCTTGATGACGGCCATGGATGACACACCTCCGTTGCGACGGCCGACCTCGCCATTGAGCGTGATGTTTCCGGAGCCGATGACGAATCCGTTGGTGTTGGCCACGCCAAGTCCTGTTAGGCCGCCCGCGGCGTTGGTGTAGATGTTTCCGTTGATGGTGGCGGTGGTTCCGCTGCTGTTGACGAGCGCGCCGTTGTTTCCGAGTCCTTGTCCCGTGAAACCATCGATGGATGAGGTGTCTCCGAAGTTTTCCGAAACGGATTGTCCGTTGAGATCGAGGACGGCGCTGCTGCCCACCGTGGTGACGCCGGTGGTTGATCCAAGCGCGGTGGAACTGCCGAGCTTTAGCGTACCGCCGCTCACGGTGGTGGTGCCGGTGTGGAGGTTGTTTCCGGAGAGCGTCTGGGTGGATGCTCCGGTTTTGGTGACGGCGATGTTGTCGTTGGTGGCGGCGGTGCTTCCGATCTGTCCTTGGAAGTTGAAACTTTCCGTGGAGATGCTGTTGGTGCCGAGTGTCAGAGTTGCGGTGGTGCCGTTGCTGCCGTTGTTGATGGAGCTGACCGAGTTCCCGTCGAGTCCGACGATGGATTGGTTTCTTGAGCTTCCGAACAACGAAAGCGTGGCCACGTTGGATCCGCTACCGAGCACCACCTTGCTGCCTGCGGCCTGTGGCAATACGTTGGCGACTTGTGGTTGGAAGGAACCGCGGGCGAGGGTCAGGGCTCCGGTGAAGGAGGACCAGTTGATGCCGACGCTTCCCGTGGCGTTGCCGAGACGCACGGATTGGCCGCTGTTTCCCGCATCGATGGTGAGTCCATCGTTACTGGCGATGGCGAAGCTGGCGGCTTGGCCGATCCAAAGGAGGCCATTGCCCGTGCCGTTGAGGTAGCTGATGGTCGGCGTCCCGCTGCTGGTGTCGAAGGTGAGGGTGCCGGAGGCGAGTTGGAGTCCGTTGTTAGACGAGCTGGTGTCCGTGAAGCTGATGCCTCCCAGCGTGTTGTCACCGGTCATGGTGAGCGTGCCGGTGAAGTTGCTGTTGAACGTGGCGATAGAATCCGCGCCGCTGGGATAACCGTCCGGATCGGTGGTGGTCCAGTTGCCGGTGACATTCCATGCGGCACCGGCCGACAAGGAGCCGGACCATGTTCCGTTGTCGGCGAGCAGGCCACCGGGGCAGGCTCCTCCAATGACACAAAGGAGAGCCAGAATGGGTTTTCTGGGGTGGGTTTTTCTGGGTTTCATGGGAATCTAACAAGATTAGAGCGGAGGATCATGGATGCGCGCCGGACGGTGAGTGTGAGCGTCCGGCGCGCGGGTGAGGATCAGTTCGGGGTGACCACGAGGCGGACGAACAGTTTGCCGGCACCGGTGGGCAGGGTGTAGGAAACGGAGCCCGCGGTGTTGTTCAGGTTTGGATCACCGACCAGAACGTCTGTCCAGGATGTCAGGTTCGAGGATGTCTGGACGACGAACTGGGTGCCGTAGGCGGAACTGGGGATGTTGCCGCCGTTGGTCCAGGTGACGGTGCCGGAGACGATGCTCGGGTTTGCGGTGAAGCCCGTGGCCGAATTCATGAAGTATTCGACGCCGTTGGAGACGCCATCCAGATCGTAGTCCAGATTGGCGGTTTGTCCGCCGGCGTGGGTCGTGGCCCATGAACTGTATCCGGCTCCGACGGTGAGTATGCCGCTGCCGGTGAAGTGGTCGTCATCGATGTTCGCGGCTCCGGAACCGGTCGCTCCGTAAGTGCCGTCCGGCATCGGGCTGCCTTCGATCTCGAGCGTGGAGACGGTTTCGTTACCGGTCACATCCACGGCGGCACCGCTGTTGATGATGAGTTTGTTCGTGTCCGGAATGGCGGCACCGTCCACGCCAAGGATGCCGGCGTTGACGGTGGTGTCACCGGTGTAGGTGTTAGCTCCCGTTAGGTTGAGATTTCCCGAGCCGGTCTTGGTGATTCCGCCGGTGCCGGAGATGATGCCGTTGAAGGTGCCGCTGTATCCGAGCCCGCCGACGGTGAGCGTGCCGGCTCCGAGAAGCACCTTGCTGGCGGCGTTCGCGCCGGAGAGGGCACCGATGGTGTTGTTGAAACCGTTGAGATCGAGGGTGGATTCGGTGTTGTTGGACAGGATGAACTCGGAGTTCGGAGAGAAGACTCCGGCCGCGCCGGCGCGCATTGTGTTGCGCAGGATGTTGGTGACTCCGCTGTAGGTGTGGGTGCCGGAGAAGATCATGACCTGATTGGTCGATCCGCCGTCCTGGATGGTGACGGCGACTTTGCCGCCGCTGCCGCCATCCTGGATGTTGCCGCCCCAAGTGACGGTGGGCACGACGTTCACATCGCGGGCGGCGAGAACGAGGAGGGAGTCGCCAGTGCCGCTGTTGGTGATGGTGCCGCCGGTGCCGCTGACGCGCTTGATGCGGTTGTTGATGCCGCCGGTGTCGTTGAGGTCCCAAACGCCGCCGTTCATGACAATTTCGTTTCCGAACGATCCCTGCCAGATGCCGAAGGTGGTGCCGACCTGATAGAGCGGGTCCATCTTGAGGGTGCCGCTGTTGAGGGTGAGGTTGGTGAAGCTTGTGACGGTTTTTCCGAGCGCGACTGTTCCACCGTTGATCACGAGATTCATGCCGGTGATGACCGATGTGACGTTGTCGTTGTTGAGGATCAGCGTGTTCGTGCCGGACTTGGTGAGGGTGCCGGTGGTGAGGGTGCGGTTAAGAGCGCCGTCCCAGCGGATGTCGCCTGTGCCGTTGAAGGTGAAATCACTGATCACGTATCCGGCGGCTCCGGCGGCGTTCATGCCACTGGAAACGGTGGCCGTGGTGGCGGAGCTGTTGGTGATGATGGAACCGGTCGCGCCGTTGTTGTTGATCGCATTGGCGATGGATTTGCCATTCAGATCGAGGATACCCGCGCCAGCGGTGATGTTCACCGCGCCGGTTCCGAAGGCGGAGTTGGTGCCCGCCTTCAAGGTGCCGTTGGCCACGTTGCTGCCGCCGGTGTAGGTGTTTGCTCCTGATAGGGTGAGAACCGATCCGCCGGTCTTGGTGAGGGTGATGGCGGCGCCGCTGCCGTTGTCGGAGATGATACCGGAAAGTTCGGCATCCGAGGTAGTGTTCG
>DAISZP010000418.1:0-4918 GCA_036824745.1 Luteolibacter sp. | reverse complement strand
TGCGCGCTGTCTGGATGGATGCCATGGGATGAATTTGTTAGATTTTGTGTGGTGCGTGGTTTTCCGGCGTGGCCAGGGGCCCGCGAAAACCGGCTTCGCGGAACAGGTTCCCGCAGGCTAGGAATCTCCCCGGCACCGGCAACCGGCACTGTGGGGCGAAATCGTCACGCGCAGGGCCACCGCATGAAAAAAGCCGCCGAACTTGTTAGGTTCGGCGGCTTTGGAGGATTTCCAAGGCGTTCAGTTGCCCGCGCCGCTGAGTTTCACGACGAAGGGACTCTCATCCGCATCGTTGCTGGCGATCTTCAGGTCCGCCTTGCGGGTACCCTTGGCGGTGGGTTTGAAGGTGACGGTGAAGGTGGTGCTGGCCCCTTGAGCGAGTGACGCTTTTGTCACCTGGGTCACCACGAAGTCCTTCGCTTGTTTTCCCGCCACGCTGGCCTTGATGCCCGTGAGGTTGGCACTGCCGGTGTTGCGGACCGTGAATTTCAAAGCTCTTCCTGCCTTGCCGACCTTCGAGGTGCCGAAGCTCTTGGTGTTCTTGCCATTGGTGAGCCCGCTTTTCTCCGGTTGCTCGACCACGATTTCCGGAGCGGGTTTGGTTCCCATGCCGGTGAGGTTGATTTCGAAGGAATTGTCATCGACGTCGTTGCTGGCGATGAGAAGCGTGGCGGAGCGCGCGCCTGTCGCGGTGGGTTTGAAACTCACGGTGAAGGTGGTAGTGGCACCACTGGCGAGCGTGGTGACCACCGGCTGGGTGATGATGAAGTCGCTGCTGTTCGTTCCAGAAACGCTCACCGCGAGAGCGCTCAGATCCGCAACGCCATCGTTGCGGATGGTGAGCGTTTTCGCGGAGCCCTTGATGCCGGATGCCATGTTTCCGAAGTCGATGTTAGAGACGCCGTTCGTCAATGCCACGCCGCTTTCAAGAACGGTGATGCCGGAAACCGGGGTTTCGTCGAGTGTTAGATCGACCGGAGTGGTGGTGATGTCACCCGCGTCGTTGGTGATGACCGCGGTGTAGCTCCCGGCATCCGCCGCAGTGGCGTTCTGGATGACGAGGGTGTTGGTTTGGGAACCGGTGATGCGGGCGTCGTCCACGAGATCCACCTCATCCTTCCGCCATTGGAACGAGAGGTTCTGACCGCTGGCGGCGACTGTGAAAGTCACGGTGTCTCCATCCACGAAATTTTGCGGCAGCGGAGGATTGGTGATGGCAGGAAGGCTGCGCACGGTGATTTGCAGGCTGCCTGTGCCGGTCCCTCCCGCATTGGTAGCGGACAAGGTGACGTTGCTGATTCCGGCCGCTGTCGGAGTTCCGGAAATCAGTCCCGTCTGGAGATTCAGCGAGAGCCAGCCGGGAAGTCCCGTCGCTCCGAACGAGGTCGGCGTGTTGGTTCCCGAAATCTGATAGAAAAACGGCTTGCCCGCCACGGCGGACGCGGTGGAGGCGCTGTTGATCACGGGAATCTCGGGAAGCGGGTTCACGGTGAGCAACGCGCTGTTGGAGGTGCTGCTCAGCGTGTTGCTGCCGGTGACCACTACGTGATACGCACCGGAGTCGGTGAGCTGAAGATTGCTGAGCTGGAGTGTGGCGCTTTGGGATCCGGAAACGTTCGGCCCGTCGGCAAGATCGGAAGTTCCTTTCTTCCATTGGTAGGTGAGGCCGCTTCCGCTTGCGGTCACGGTGAACGAGGCGTTTCCTCCCACATGGACCTGAACATCGGAAGGATGACTGCTGATTTGCGGTGCCACGGGACCGGAGCCTTGGGTGATGAAGGAGACCTGCCCGCTGGAGTTCAAGGTGATGGTGCCTTCGTAGGAACCGACACGCAGATCACCCGCCACTTGTCCGGAGACGTTGTTGCGGGCGAGGATGCGGTAGAGATCGAGAGCGAACTCGACCTCGCCGGCCGCTCCGAAATTGCCGAACGAGGTGACCGATCCCACCTGCTGCACGCCGCCGGCGAAGTTATTGTTGAACGCGTTTCCCTGTATGCCGCCGGAGATCGGATTCTGTTCGGCGATGAACGATGGAGGGATCGGAGAAACCACCACCGCGGAGGTGTATGTGGTTTCCAACACGTTGTTCATCGAGGTGATGCCCTGGGAGCCGGAGGTCATCACGGTGTTTCCCGCGAGGGTCATGTCCCAGCCCGCGGAGTTCGCGCTGCCAATCGTCCCAACCGATGTGCGCGGGCAGGAAACGTAAATCGTGCGGTGAGGATCCCCATCCTGAAGTGTGGCGCTGGTGGTGCTGGTGCCCCATACCGCGGCGAGTCCTGCATAAACCGCAGGATCGCCGGCCCATCCCGCGCCGAAGGCGGCGGTGAGTTCGGTGTTGATGTTCAGGAAGGCCACTTGGTTCGCCGCATCGGGTCCCGCGGCGGCGCCGCGGAAGTTCACGCCCGCATTGCCGAGGCGCGCGTACACCGTGTTGGTGCTGCCGGTTTTCTGGAAGAACATGACGAGGTCGCCCGGAGCGTGACTGGCATTCTGGGCGATGGCTGGAACCGCCAATGAAGATGCGGCGGCGACGCATGCGATGAGATTTCGGAATCTGGCCGATGGAATCATATCAGGTTTGGATGGATGGGGATGACTGGAAGCGGGACTTCGTCTCCGGATGCGGAGACGGAACGAAGTTATGACGAAACCGTCACCGGACAAACGGGTCCATGCGACGAATTCGTCACACGGCGGAGGTTCCCACGCGCCACCGCGCGGTTGTTGCATTCACGCGCACCCGGGTCCGAACCCATCTAACAAACACGGTGACGTTTTTTTCACAAGCCATGTGTGGTCGAACGAAAGTCGCGGAAGATGATGCGCCCGTCTCGAATGTTCCGGACCGGTTTCCGGATGTTAGAGGCACCACACACGCAAACTCCATCCACATGTCCACGAAACCACAACTCAGGCGAATTCTTTCCGCAATGGCGGTTCCATCCCTCTTCGCGGCCCTGCCCGCGGGAGCGGCGAACTCGTTCTACGCTCCGGGCGATCTCGTGCTCTACTTCCAGAAGGAAGGCAGCACCAACACCATCTACGCCAACCTCGGAAACGCGGCGAACCTCTACCGCGGCGCTTCTTCCGGCATCGGCGGCAACGACTACACGCTGCACAAGACCGACATCCTCAACCTCAACACCACTCTGACCAGCGCGTTCGGCGCGGGCTGGGCCAGCGATGCGGGCATCTTCGCCGGCGTCGCGGGCGTCTTCAGCAATTCCACCGGCACCACTCTGACAAATGGCGACCCGGGCCGCACGCTGTATGTGTCCGCCGCGCGCTCATCCATGAATACAGCGGGCATCGGAGTCGCCGATTCCACCGCGTATGACATGACGCTTTCCGGAAACACCGCGATGACCACCGCGGCCAACGGCATCATCCAGCAGAACAGCGCGTTCGAGAACAACTACGATGCACAGGTCACGATCTCCCTGACCGACATCTCGCAGATCGACAACCAGAACCCAATCTCCGGCGGCCTTCAGGGCAACGCTTTCAACAACACCTTCGGCGGAGGCGTCCAACAACAGGGAACCACGGGCGATCTTGGATTCGTCGATGGCGTCGGCAACATCGAGTTCGCGCTCGATCTCTACCGCATCCTCGGTCGTTCGTCGGAGGGAACCTTGACCGGACAAACGTTCGTCACCGGACAAGTGGACGGCCCGCTGCGTCAGGGAACCTTCGAAGGGACAGTGGTCATCTCCAGCAATGGTGGTGTTTCCTTCCTCGTTCCCGAGCCGTCGTCCGCGCTTCTCAGCGGTCTCGCGGTCGGGGCGCTCGCCCTGCGCCGCCGACGTACCGCATGAACCCATTTGTTTTCCGACAACGATACCAAAACCAACACCAACCTGACCAAACACACATGAAACCGAAATCATTCCTTCTTGGCCTATCAGCCCTCTCCGTTACCACCGCGGCCCAGGCCGATGTGACGGTGGACATCACCGGAGCCACCGCCTTCCGCGCGGCCACGCTCGCTTCCATCAAGGCGAAATACGTCGCTTCGGGCGCCGCGTTCAAGTTCGCCCATGACCAGGCGACCTCCGGCGGCACCACCTACACCGGAGCCACCCGCGCGATCTTCATCGGCACCTTCCCCGGCGTGAGCGGCACCACCACCATCCGTTGCTGCTTCACCGGTTCCGTGGAAGGTGTGCGCGCGCTGGTTCCCGTAACCGATCCGACTCCGCCGACCTACTATCAGAACTCCCTGCTTGATGCGACCACCGCGGTTGTCGGTGGAGCCGAGCTTGCCAACCAAGGTACGACCGGTGCGGCCGTGAATCCCTCCGAAATCGCGTTCTCCGACGTTTCCAAGGCTTCCACTCCCTATTCCTCCTACAACCTTCAGCCCCCCAGCCCGGTTTGCGGCGTGGTGGTCTTCACCATGCTTACCAACGAGGGCTCTTCCATCACCAACGTGACCTCGCAACAATGGCGCGCGCTGCTTTCCGGTGGTTTCCAACCTCTCAGCCTGTTCACGGGCAACGCGGCGGACACCTCCTACGTCTTCGCCACCGGCCGCAACGACGGTTCCGGAACCCGCACCACCTACATGGCGGAGTCCGGATACGGCATCACCAGCCTGGTGAAACAATACCTCGTGGTGGACTCGACCTCGACGGCCATTGAGGCCCTCCAGTTGGTTCCCCAAGGTGGCACCAACGACAGCGATCCGCTCACCTCCGGCATCCAGCTTCCTCCCGGCTCCGACATCAAGGCCTATGTGGACGGCGGCCAGACCGTGGCACAGAGCGCCTCCAACGCCTCCACCGTGTGGGGCCAGGACCAGCCCGGAAACGGCGGATACAATAGCGGCAGCACGCTCCGCACGGACATGGGCAAAACCGGCACCAGCGGCGTGACCGTGTTCGACGAACTTGGAGAGGATTCCTTTGGT
>DAISZP010000417.1:0-4919 GCA_036824745.1 Luteolibacter sp. | reverse complement strand
CGTCTATCAGCCATCCACGATTGAGCTGCTCGCGGCAGGCACCATGACCACGGTGCAGGACTGGCCGGGACGGGTCGGCTATTGGGAAGTCGGCGTGCCGCCGTCGGGTCCCTTCGATTCGTTGTCGCTGCGGATGGCCAACACTCTGGTTGGAAATCCGGAGGGCGCCCCCGGTTTGGAAATCACCATGACCGGCCCGACGCTTCGGTTCAACACGGCCACGACCATCGCTGTCGTCGGAGCCGTCGCGCTCGTCTTGAAGAATGGAGCCGCGGTGGAGATGAACCGCGCGATTCACCTGAATGCAGGAGACGTGCTCAAGATCGGCCGCTTCGAAGGCGCTGGTGCCCGCGCCTACCTCGCCGTCGCAGGCGGCATCGAATCTCCGGATTATCTCGGCAGCGCGTCCACGTTCACGCTCGGGAAATTTGGAGGACCGTTCGGACGGGCGCTGCTGCCCGGCGATGTGCTCGCGATTTCTTCCCTACCACAATCTTCAATCCACAATCTTCAATCGGCAATCCCTCTAACCCACCACTGGAGAATCGGCGTTCTCTACGGACCGCACGGTGCTCCGGACTTCTTCCTCGATGAAGACATCGCCACCTTCTTCGCCACCGAATGGGAGGTGCATTACAATTCCGCCAGAACCGGCGTCCGCCTCATCGGCCCGAAGCCGAAGTGGGCGCGAGCCGATGGAGGAGAGGCGGGGCTCCATCCTTCCAACCTTCACGACAACGCCTACGCGATCGGCGCGGTGGATTTCACCGGAGACATGCCGGTCATCCTCGGCCCCGACGGCCCGAGCCTCGGCGGTTTTGTTTGTCCGTGCGTGGTGGTCGATTCGGAGCTCTGGAAACTCGGTCAACTCCGCCCCGGAGACAAAATCACGTTTGTGCCTGTCGAGGAAACCTGGGCCGCCCAGCAGTCCGCGGCTCTAGCAGAATTCATCAAGGGCAACATCGCCGAGTTGCCTTCCCCTCAATCCTCAATCCTCAATCTTCAATCGGCCATACTCGCTGCTTTCGGCGAAGGCGATGACAAAGTCGTGGCGCGCCGTGCGGGTGATCGCAATTTCCTGATCGAGTTCGGACCGCACCATCTCGACCTCAAGCTCCGCTTCAAGGTCCACGTCGTGTATGAGTGGCTGAAGGAGCAGGCGATCCCGGGCATCATCGACCTCACGCCGGGAATTCGTTCGCTGCAGGTGCATTTCGATCCGGCCTTCATCTCACGCGACGCGCTGTGGTCGCGGATCGAACAAGGAATCCTCTCGTTGCCGCCGCTGGAGGAAATCGAGGTGCCCACACGCATCGTGCATCTGCCCTTGAGTTGGGACGATCCAAGCACCCGTGAAGCGATCCGCCGTTACATGCAGAGCGTTCGGCCGGACGCGCCGTGGTGTCCGAGCAATCTGGAGTTCATCCGCCGCATCAACGGACTGGAGTCCATCGACGAGGTCTATCAGAAATTCTTCAGCGCGTCCTATCTCGTCATGGGCCTCGGCGACGTCTATCTCGGCGCGCCGGTGGCCACGCCGCTGGATCCGCGGCACCGGATGGTGACGACGAAGTACAACCCGGCGCGCACGTGGACGCCGGAAAACGCGGTGGGCATCGGAGGCGCGTATCTCTGCATCTACGGCATGGAGGGACCGGGCGGCTATCAATTCACCGGCCGCACGATTCCGGTGTGGAACCGCTGGCGGAAGACGCATGATTTCCAACAACCGTGGCTGTTGCGCTTCTTCGATCAACTGCGTTTCCATCCGGTGTCGGCCGATGAACTCTTGCGCCTTCGTGAGGATGTGCCGCTCGGACGTCACCAATTGGAGATCGAGGAAAAGGTGTTCCGTTTCGCCGAATACGAAGCGTTTCTTGAGGAACACGCCGAAGGCATCGCTGAATTTCGTTCGAAACAACAAGCCGCCTTCCTCGAAGAGCGCAAACGCTGGGAAGCGGCGGGAATCTCCATGGATGCGCCCGCGGAGGAAACTCCGGAAACCGACGAGATCGTGATTCCGGAAGGCTGCCACACGCTCGACAGCCCGGTGACGGGCAGCGTGTGGAAGGTGCACGTCGAAGCGGGCATGCGAGTCACATCCGGCGCTTCGGTGATGATTCTCGAGGCGATGAAGATGGAGATCGCGTTGGAAACCGACGGTGAGATCGAGATCATTGAGATTCTCGCCGTGGAAGGCTCCAGCGTAAAAGCTGGACAAGCACTCGCCATCGCCAAACCCGTCTCGCCATGAACATTTCCGAACTCCGAGAACGTTACGCCGCGGGCGACACGCCGGGCGATGTGATCTCCGGGATCTATCAGAAGGTCATCGCTTGGAATGATCCCGCCTTGTTTCTCCACCTGCCCGGCGAGGATGAATTGTTAGAAATCGCCCGGCTTGTCGAAACCATGCCGCGCGAATTGCCGCTGTGGGGCATCCCCTTTGTGGTGAAGGACAACATCGACGTCGCGGGTTGGCCTACGACCGCGGCCTGCCCGGATTTTTCCTACGTGCCGGATGCCGACGCGGAGGTGGTTCGCTTGCTTCGCCAGGCGGGTGCGATTCCGATCGGCAAAGCGAACCTCGATCAATTTGCGACCGGTCTAGTCGGCACGCGATCGCCCCATGGCGTTCCGCGCAATGCGGTGGCTCCCGGTTTCCTGCCGGGTGGTTCCAGTTCCGGCAGCGCCTCGTCACTGGCGGCGGGGCTCTGCGCGTTTTCGTTGGGAACGGACACCGCGGGATCGGGCCGGGTGCCCGCAGCGTTCCAAGAGTTGTTAGGGTGGAAACCCACCCGCGGTCTGCTCTCCATCCGTGGCGTGGTTCCCGCTTGTCGTTCCTTGGATTGTGTCTCGGTGTTTGCAAACTCTCCCCAAGACGCGGCGGAGGTGCTCAAGGTGGCAGGAGTGTATGACGCGGCGGACCCGTTCTCTCGGAAACTGGAACAGACTTCGGCGCTGCCCGCATCGTTCCGCTTCGGATTGCCAGAATCCCTCGATTTCGCCGGAGATCCGGATACACCGGCCTTGTTTGAAGCGGCGGTGGAGAAACTCATTTCTCTGGGCGGCACGCCTGTTTCCATCGATCTCACGCCTTTTACCGAAACAGCGAAACTTCTTTACGAAGGCCCATGGGTGGCGGAACGCTGGGCCGCGGTGGGTGAATTCGTCGAATCCCATCCCGAGTCGGTCTTTCCGGTGACAAAGACGATTCTATCCGGTTCCGGAAACTGGGACGCAGCGGCCGCGTTCAAGGCACAATACCGGCTGCGCGAATTCGCCCGTGAAACCGAACCGGTTTGGAAGCAAGTTGACTTGATCCTGCTGCCCACCACACCGCGTCTCTACACGGTGGAGGAGAATTTAGCAGACCCGATCATCACCAACAGCATCCTCGGGCGATACACAAACTTCATGAACCTGCTCGACCTGAGCGCGATTGCCGTTCCCGCGGGCCGCGCCCGTTCCGGCATCGCACCATGGGGAGTCACCTTCGCCGCTCCCGCGGGAAGCGATCTCGCGCTGCTCGAACTCGCCGCGAAATGGATGGGCGAGACTGCAAGCATAGCCCCTCTAACAAATCCGAAGATCCCGGTCGCCGTTTGTGGAGCGCACATGGAGGGACTCGCCCTGCATTGGCAGCTCAAGGATCGCAACGCCACTCTTCGCCAGCGCACAACCACCGCTCCCTGTTACCGCTTGTTCGCCATGCCGGGAAACGAATCGCTTCCACCACGACCAGCGCTCATCCGCGATGAAACGGCGGGCGCGACCGTTGCGGTTGAGGTCTGGGAATTGGGTGCCGCGGAGTTCGGCGACTTTGTTTCAAAGATTCCCGCACCGCTTGGCATCGGAAAGGTCAGACTCGCGGATGACAGTGAAGTCTCCGGTTTCATTGCCGAACCACGCGCCGTGGAAGGCGCGGAGGAAATCACCCGTTTCGGCGGCTGGCGGGCGTGGCTGGCGGAGCGCGGAATTCATTCCGCCCGATAGAGAGGTGAGTCACTCGTGCGGAATAAATTCCGCGCTCCAATCAACTCACATCGTCATCCCGCCATCGACGGCGATGACCTGGCCGGTGATGTAGCGCGCTTCCTTGCTGGCGATGAATGCAACGACGGCGGCGATATCCTTCGTTTCGCCGAAACTAGCGAGCGGGATTTTGCCGATGACGGCGTCCTTCACCGCTTGCGGAAGCTCGTCGGTCATGTCGGTGGTGATGAAACCGGGCGCGACCGCGTTGCAGGTCACGTTCCGTCCGGCGAGTTCGCGGGCAACGGCTTTGGTGAAACCGATGAGGCCGGCCTTGCTGGCGGAGTAGTTCGTTTGTCCCGCGTTGCCAATCAGTCCGATGACCGAGGCGATGTTGATGATGCGCGGGTCCTCGGCTTTCATCAGCGGACGCATGAAGGCTTTCACGGTGTTGAAGGCACCTTTGAGATTGGTGTCGAGCACGGTGTCCCAGTCCTCCTCCTTCATGCGCATGAGCAGCGTGTCGCGGGTAACGCCGGCGTTGTTGACGAGAATGTTCACAGCTCCCATTTCCTCGCCGATCTTCTTGGCGAGTTCCTGCACGGCTTCGTGGTGGGCCACGTCCACCGCGTAGGCGGTCGCCGCGCCGGGAAACTCGGCGTTGATTTCATCGGCCGCCTTGCCGCAACTCGAAGCGCTGCGGCTCACCACCGCGACCTTGGCACCCTCCGCGGCGAGCGTGCGGGCGATTTCCTGACCGATTCCACGGCCACCTCCGGTGACGACGGCGATTTTGTTGGCGAAGCGTGACATGCCGGAAACGTGGCGGCGGACCGCCCCGGGTGTCAATTCCTTGGATGAAACCTCAGCGGAACACGGCCCTCACCAGTTTCAGGCACAACCGCACCATCACGAACACCACCGCGACTACCAAGCCCACCGTG
>DAISZP010000416.1:0-4942 GCA_036824745.1 Luteolibacter sp. | reverse complement strand
GGCATTTGTTCCTGCCAGCTCACGTCCTGATCGAAGAGATCGCGGGTGAAGGCTCCGAAGAACCACGGGCCGCCGGTGGCTCCGCTGACGGGAAGCGTGCCGCCGATGTTTTCCCACGGCGAGCGGATGGCGAAGGGCGCGCGCGGGTTCCAATTCGCAAGCAGCGCCTCCTCGAAGAAGGGCGTGTTCGCCAGCTTGCCCGCGCCGACGACGTTCGAGCGGTGCTCGTCGAACCAACGCAACCTGACGGACTCGCGGGTGCGCACATCCGGGATCACCGTGGGTTTCGGATTCGCGCGGTCCAGCAACTCCATCGGCATGCGGTTGTAGGTGTTCCACGCGATCCGGGGCTCCTTGCCGGCACCGTATTGCAGGGAGGCGGAAAGCACGGCGAGCTGCGGGAGTTTGTCGAAATCCTCGAAGGTCACGGTGCTGGCGCTGCCCACGCTCTTCATGATGGCGCGGGTGTCGTCACTCTGATAGGCAACTCCGCTGCCGTTCACATTGAAGCCGACGGGTGCGTACCAGAAATGGGTGAGCAGATAGGGAAAACCATCGGTATTGATGTCCGACCCGGAGACATAATAGCACTTCGCGGGATCCGGCTGGGCCTCGCAGATCAGGACGTTGTTGTTGAGATTGTATGGCCCCTTGCGATAGGCGCTGAGGCCATCGTATTCGGCCGCCTTCGGCGGTGAGAACACCAGGCACTCGCCGGGCCCGAACGTGGTCGCTGGAATTGAAAAATAATAGGAACCCATGTAAGGATCCTGATAGGCCTTTCCATTGAGGATTCCCAGGAAATCGTTGGAAAACGACGTGTCACGCCCTCCTTCGAAGTTCAGCCATTGAACCACGAACCCGGAGGAGGTGAGGGTATTAAGTTCCTGCCTGCCGTTTCCCTGCATCATGACGATGGCGGGATCGGTTCTCATTTCCACGTTGTAGGGATTCCAGAGAACGACGCGCGGATACATCAACTGGCGCATTTGAAACATTCTCGAGTTGCCGCCACCGGGCTGCTGGTAGGTGCTCATCTGCGTGTAGTTGGTGGCCTCCACGAGGATCGGCTGGAGCGCGCTGCGGGTGTTGCCGTCGAGCTTCACCGGCGTTTCGTTGGCGAGGGCGAGCGTCCGGCTGAGGCTGGCAGACGAGGCATCCACCGCGGTTTCCGGCAGGCGGCTGGCGGCGTTCTTGCCGGAGAATGGAATGTCGAGCCGCGCCCAGTCCCGCAGCAGGCCGAAGCGTGGGGAGTTTTTCGCCAGGCGGGATTTTCCCTCGCCGGCATCGCCTAACAACGGATCGCTGTCGGCAAGTCCCGGAATGCCGCGCCACGGGCCGATGGTTCCGCCGCTTTGGAAATAAGCGGTCAGGTCGCGCTTGAGTCCGCCTTTCGCCACATCGGCCAGCACGCCGAACGAGCTCACGGTGAAATCCAGCGAGTGTTTCCGGCTCCAGGACTTATCCTTGGTCACGAGGTCAAGGGTTGCGGTGCTGGCGAGTTTGGAAACTTCCGCATCATCGAGGTCCGGTCCGCCGGTCATCATCGAGGGGTCCGCCGCTTGCGAAGCCATGAGCCGGAACCACGCCTCGCTGCCCGGCCCGCCGCGGGTGGCGATCTGCTCCGAGCGCGGATCGCGGGTGCCGATGTTCGCGCGTGCCCCTAGATCGCCCGTCCACCAGGCGTGGTGTCCTGCGAGTTTTCCCTTCGCATTGAGGATGCCCAGTTTGGAAACCGTGATCGGATCCTCATCATCAAGATTCGCGAGAACGACCGGGTTTTCCGTGGTGCCGGAGCGTGGGTCATCCTTGCCGCTGACCAGCCATTCCATGACCCGCTCTTCGGGGTGGAACTTGCCATTCGACCGCGCATCGCTGAGGCCGCCCGCAAGGTCGTCGCGCTTGAAGAACGATGTGCCGTCCTCCAAGTTCGTTTTCCAAACTCCCGTCCAATGCGGCTGTTTGGGCTTCCCCGAAAGGATCTCGGCGCTGGCGGTGACCCGCTGGTCCGGCCCCATGGTCCGCTGGAGCTGGCCGATCGCCTGGATGAGCGCGAGCCGCGCGTTTTGGCGGGCCATAGCCGTCGGGCTTGAGGCACCGGATTTCCGCAATTCGATGGCGGCGAGTCCGGACATCGCGATGGCGATCACCACGATGAGCACCATCAGGACAATGGAAACCACCAGCGCGAACCCACGACGGGAAGCGCGTCTCAGTTTCCAACGATGCCTCAAACCGAACACATTGCGATGAATACAACGTAAAGCCCGCCCCTGCCAGAGATTTTCGCCTCGTTTTTGGTTACTTTCCGCATAGGTTTCGCGGCGATGCGCTGCCCGTTTTGCCAGAATCCCGTCCACATCGGCGCACCGGAATGTCCATCGTGCAGGCTCACCTATCCGCGGACCAGCCAACTGGTCGGAGCGGTCCCCCGGCTCCAGCCGATGGTGGCGGACACCACCCGCTCGCTCAAAGCCGGGGAGATCCGCAAGCTCCAGGGCCGGATCGAGCAAATCCAGCGCCGTTTCCCCCAGCTCACGCTGCAGGTGGTGATGCATCAGTTTCCCGCCGACCATCCGTTTTCGATGTATGTGTTCTGGCTCTTCAACGCCGCCTCCTTCGCCGGCGAGAGCAACCGCGGGAAAAACAACCACGCCATCCTGCTGGCCATCGATCCCGCCCGCTCGGAAGCAGCCATCATGCCGGGATACGGCTTGGAACCTTTCCTCAATCACGACGCCGTGGACCACCTTCTCGAACTGGCCGGCCCGCTCTGGCAATCCGGTCGCTGGGCCGATGGCATCCACCGCGTGCTCGACAGCCTCGACTCGTGGCTGGAAACCATCGCCCGCCCCGAAGAAGCACCCGCGGTGACGACCGGCGAGTTTTGAGATCAACCGAAGGCTTTAAGGAAACCCACTTCGATCGCCAGCGGCTCGAAGGCGTTCGTTTCCAAAGTCCGCCGCAGTGAATCCAGCGCCTGCATCCGCTGGAGCAAGCGGCTCTCCGATTCCTTCTCCGCGATCGCTTTCAACGCCGCCGCCGAATCCGGGAAATCCAGTCCGCCGGACTTCGCCTTGATGCGCAGAAGATCCGCCATCCAGGCCATCAACACATCAAACAAGCGGCTGCGGGCATCCAAATACTCCGCCTCAGCCGCCGCCTTGTGGAAATCCTCACGGCCCTTCAGCCACGCGCCGTCAGTGCCATCCTTGTAAGCCGCCGTTTCCTCCTTCTCCGCCGCTTTCGCCGCATCTTCCGCCGCGGACCGGCAATCCGCCAGGAAACCGGTGAACGCCGCCTTCAAATGCAGCGCGGCGATCGGCGTGCCGAAACCGCGCGTCGCCGCATGATTCAAGGCCGCCACCAATTCCGCGCCGCCGTCATCCAGCAAGGGCCGTCCGCCTAACAAAGGCACGCGCACGCAGCGTGAGAGAATCGTCGGCAACAAGCGCTGCGGATTCGCCGTCAGTAACAAAAGCAAGGTGTTCTTCGGCGGTTCCTCCAGCGTCTTGAGAAACGCGTTCGCCGCCTGGTCGTTCATGCGGTCCGCCTCGGTGATCACGCCCACCTTGCAAGCCCCGCCCGCGGCGGCGAGCTGCAGCGTGTGCTCCAGATCCCGGATCTCATCCACGCCGATGCGGCGTGATTTCATTCGCGGACGCACCACCCGCACCCATCCGCTTTCCAGCTCATCCAATGGCGGCGTCTCCACCACCACCGGCTCGCCGAAGAGGTCAAAACCACCCGCCCCCTCCTTGTTTCCATTCACCAACTGGATCAAGCGCGCCGCTAGGTTCTCCTTCCCCGAGCCATGCGCCCCGCTGATCAGAAACGCGTGCGCCAAGCGCCCCCGCTGATGCGCCGAGGAAATGAGTCCGTATGCGTGATCCGCCGTGTATGCCATGCGCGGGGGATGGTGGATGGGATGGAGTGTTAGACAATTCGAAAAACCCAACACCTCCAAAGCGACGCACGCCGCCCCTCAAGATCCGCCCGGTTTTCGCGAATTGGTGGAGACAACCCGGACTGGACAGCGGACGGGGGCTGGGGCACGGTCCCGGCCATGGATTGCAAGCACACGTTTTCCCCTCGTGGAGATAAGGCGCAGATTGAAGAGAGCCTGGAATTCGCCCCGAAATTCGACAAGGACGGGTTGATTCCGGCGCTCGCGATGGATGCAGTGACCAAAGAGCCGCTGATGCTGGCCTACATGAACGAGGAATCACTGCGCCGCACGCTGGAGATCGGCGAGGCGGTGTATTGGTCCCGCTCGCGCCAGGAGTTCTGGCACAAGGGAGCGACGTCCGGGCACATCCAAAAGGTGCGGGAAATCCGCACGGACTGCGATCAGGACGCCTTGATCCTGATGGTGGAACAGATCGGCGCGGGTGCCTGCCACAGCGGGCGGAATTCTTGTTTCTACCGCAAGGTGCTGGCTCCGCAGGAGGGCGAAAAGGCCAAGCTGGAGTGGCTGGAAGGCGAAAAAACCTTCGATCCGAAGGCGGTTTACGGAAAAGCCTAAAAAACCTTAAGTTTGGAGCAATTTCGCGGTTGCAATTGAGAAATTGATCCGCTAGCTCTCCCGCCCCGCGCGGCCGGACCGAACGCCCCGCGCGCCAAGCACATCCCAATTTTCCGCGAAGGAGGACCCCATGACCATCATTGACAAGATCGAGCAAGAGCAACTGAAGAAGGACGTCGCCCAGTTCAACGTGGGTGACAGCGTGAAGGTCCACTGCCGGGTCGTGGAAGGCGGCAAGGAGCGTATCCAGATCTTCGAAGGCCTGGTGATCGCCCGCAAGGGTGCCGGCATCAACGCTTCGTTCACGGTCCGCAAGATTTCCTACGGCGAAGGCGTGGAGCGCGTGTTCCCGATCCACACGCCGCGCATCGCGAAGATCGAAGTCACCAACCGTGGCAAGGTCCGTCGCGCGAAGCT
>DAISZP010000415.1:0-4953 GCA_036824745.1 Luteolibacter sp. | reverse complement strand
TACCGGGCCAGTCGCGGTTAGACCCTCGTCACCTCCACATGCACGTCCATGCGGCTGACGGAGGTGCCGCGGTAGCTTCCTTCCACGGGTTTCACGTCGTCGTAATCGCGGCCGACGGCGATTTTGACGTAGCGTTCGTCGGCGAGCGTGTTGTTGGTGGGATCGAAGCCGGTCCATCCGGCCTGTGGCAGATAGACCTCGCACCAGGCGTGGGAGGCCTGCGAACCTAACAGATGATCGCGGGGGCCGTTGTAGAGGTAGCCGGAAACATACCGCGCGGGAATCCCGATGCTGCGGCACATGCCGATCATCACATGCGCGAAGTCCTGGCAGACGCCGTGGCGGTGTTCGAAAACCTCCTCCAGGTGCGTGTTCACCTCGGTGACGCCGCTTTCGTAGCGGAACTCGCCGTGGATCCACTCCATGAGGAGGCTGGCGCGGCGGAAGACGGATGAGACGCCATAGGTGACATCGACCGCGCATTTCCAGATCTCCGGGTGTTTGGAAACCCAGCGGCTTTCCTGGAGAAACTGCCAGATCCACTCTCGGGCGGAGACTTCCGTGATGTCGTCCATCGTCCCCTCGCGGCTGGCGTCCGTTAGAACGAGCGGCTGGTTGAGCACCTTCAGGCGGCTCTCGATCTCCAGTTTCACATGGGGATCGGGCAGATCGAACTCGTGGGTCGTGTTCTGGAAAAGGTCCGTGAAGCGCCGGAGCCTCACGGCGGGCAGCACGCGGATGAAACAGGAGATGGTTTTCTGAAAGGGAAAATCCTGTGGCTCCAGGTGGAGCATGTTCACGCTGTCTCTAACAGGCGATGCGTAGTGGAACGCGGTGCGGTGCACCACGGATAGCCGCATGCCGCCGTTCACTGTTGCTGTTGCTCCTGCTGCATCTGCCATAGGGCGAGCGCGGAAGGTGACCGGCTTTTCTCCACAGGGCAAACATCAATCCGCTCCGGCATGAGAACGTAGGTGTCGAAGATGGCCTCGCCGATCTTGTTGAAACGCTCCTGGAGCGCGTCGAGGTAATCGTGCAGGCCGCCGTCAAAGGCGTCGTCCGTGGTGCCGAAGTTCAGATCGGCGAGCAATCGTCCGGTTTCGCGTTCGGCGTCGTTGGAAAATGTTCCCCGAGGGGTTCCGGAGATCCGGTGCAGGCTGATGTCCACCCGTTCGATGCAGAAGCGGACGGAGCGCGGGAAAATCGACGAGAAAACCAGGAAATCCACCACGCCGCGGGCATCGATCTTGCGCTTCGAGGTGCGATAGGAGCCCAGCGCGCCGCAGGAGCGGAGGATGGCGGACCAATGGAGGCCGCCACCGGGAGAGACCGCGTCGTCGCCGCTGGGAAGGTAGTTCGCGATGTCGAGGAAACGCGTGGTCTTGTCCGCGCGCTCGAGGTGGCGGCCCAGATCCATGAACTCCCACGCCTCGTCACGGGAAAGTGTGGACGCGGCAATGCCGAGGAAGGTTTCCGCGCAGCGGCGGATGTCCTCGTAGTAGCGGGCCGGATCAGTGACGATGAGGTGGGTGGCCTCCTGCGAGCGCGAGAACAGATAAAGCGAGTTGATCTCCTCCCAAAGCTCGTCGGAGAGCTGGTCGCGCACGGTGCGGGCATTCTCACGCGCGAGGGCGATGCACGAGGTGATGCTGTTAGGGTTGCGCTTGTCGTCGGTCAGGAAACGGATCACGTCGCCGCTGCCGGCGGTGTTGTAAAGTTCCTGATAGAGCTCCTGGTCACCGGTGCTGAGGATGATCGGACGCCAGAAGGCGCTGAGGCGCTCGCTGTCCAGACGCTCACTGTCTAACAAAAGCTGGCGGTTGACATCGATCAGGCGGGCGAGGTTGTCGGCCCGCTCGACGTAGCGGACCATCCAATAGAAGGTGTTTGCGACACGTGATAACATGATGGGAAATGTTCAATGACGGAGCACCCAGGTGTCCTTGCTGCCGCCGCCTTGGGAGGAATTGACCACGAGGGAACCTTTGGTCAAGGCCACGCGGGTGAGGCCGCCGGGCACGATTTTCACCTCGTTTCCGTAGATGATGTAAGGCCGCAGATCGATGTGGCGGCCTTCCAGCGCGCCATCACACCAGGTGGGTGACCGGGACAGGGAAACCACCGGCTGGGCGATGTAGTTGCGGGGATCGGCGAGGATGGCCTGGCGGAATTTCTCGATCTCGTCCTTGCTGGCGGAGGGGCCCATCAGCATGCCGTATCCGCCGGATTCGTTGGCAGCCTTGACGACGAGCTCCGGAAGATTGGCGAGGATGAATTTGAGGTCCTTTTCCTCGGACGCGAGGTAGGTGGGCACGTTCGGCAGGATCGGTTTCTGGCCGAGGTAGTATTCGATCATGCGCGGGACGAAGTAGTAGATCACCTTGTCGTCCGCCACTCCGGTGCCGACGGCATTGGCGAGGGCCACGTTTCCGGCGCGGTAAGCGTTCATGAGCCCCGGCACGCCGAGCACCGAGTCCTTGCGGAACACGACGGGGTCGATGAAATCATCGTCAATGCGCCGGTAGATCACGTCCACCCGCTTCAGGCCGCGGGTGGTGCGCATGTAAACGAATTTGTCCACGACCACGAGGTCCTTGCCCTCGACGATGTCGATGCCCATCTCGCGGGCAAGGTAGCAGTGCTCGAAGTAGGCGCTGTTGTAGCAACCGGGTGTTAGAAGCACGCAGACCGGCTCAGAATCGCGGCTTGGGGAAATGTGGTGGAGCATGTCCAGCAGGTCCCGCGGGTAGGAATCCACCGGGCGAACGCCCATGTCGTCGAAGATGCCGGGAAACGTGCGTTTCAGGGCATTGCGGTTTTCCAGCAGATAGGAAGCGCCGGACGGGCAGCGGCCGTTGTCCTCCAGCACGTAATACTGCCCGTCCTTGCCGCGGATCAGGTCGCTGCCGCAGATGTGGATGTAAATGTCCGCCGGCACGTCCACTCCGCGGAACTCCGGGCGATAGTGCTTCGCCTGCTCGACGTAGAACCGCGGAATGACCTCGTCCTTGAGGATCTGCTGGTCGTGATAGACGTCGTGTAGGAACAAATTCAGCGCGACGATCCGCTGGGTGAGCCCGGCTTCAAGATATTCCCACTCATCGGCGGGAAGCACCCGCGGGATGGGATCGAAGGGGAAGATCCGCTCCGTTCCGCGGTCATCGTGGTAAACGTTGAAGGTGATGCCCTGACGCAGGAAGTAGAGCTCGGAACTCGCCTTACGGGAGAGGAAATCCTTCTCGTCATACTGGCGGAATTTCTCCAACAGGGGGGAGCAATGGCTTCGAACTCCGTTTTCGGACTCGAACATCTCATCGTAAAAATCGCCGGGAAGGTAGCCCTTGAACATAACCGTGGGTTTCGCTGATTAATTCGTTTCATGGCTTTTAGCAGACGGCGGGCCAAGTTCCAGAACGCCTCCGCAAATTCCGTCAGATCCGGATTTCCAGCCTCAAGTCACTCTCCGCAAATCCTGCCTTTCGGTCCACCGATTCTGCCCCATGGGGACTCTCCACTTGAAAACCCGGAATCGCCCGACTATTCCTCGCGCGGCCAGCGCAGCCACCCCTTTTTCAACGCCATGAATGCCCTTACCCGTTGCCTCGAACTCTACTGGTCCTCCTCCATCGGGAAAAAGCTCGTCGTCGCCCTCACCGGCCTCTTCCTCGTCCTCTTCCTCGCGGGGCACCTCGTCGGCAACCTGGTGGTCTTCATGGGACCGGAGCCGTTCAACGCCTACGCTTATTTCCTCCACCACATGCTTCACGGCGCGGGCATCTGGGTGTTCCGCGCGGTCATGCTGGTGATGCTGGCCGCCCACATCATCGCCACCATCCTGCTCACGAAACAAAACAAGGCCGCCCGCAAAGCTTACGAGCATCCGGCGACGATCCAGGCGAGCCGCTCCTCGCGCACGATGATCTTCTCCGGCCTGACGATCCTCGCCTTCTTCATCTACCACATGCTGCACTTCACGGTGCGGGTGGCCAACGAATACAACGATCCCAAGCGCTACAGCTTCATCCTCGAAGGCAAGGAAGTTCACAACGCCTGGAAAATGGTCATCGACGGTTTCTCCTGGGCACCCGCTTCGATCTTCTACGTGATCGCGATGACCCTGCTGGCCTCCCACCTTGCCCACGGCGTGCAGTCGATCTTCCAAACCCTCGGCCTGCGTTCGAAAAAGTCCGCCAGCCTGCTCAACCAGCTCTCCATCGGCTACGCCCTCTTCATCTGGATCGGCTTCGTTTCCATCCCCGTCGCCATTCTCTGCGGATTCGGCCGCTGAAATTCCCTGCTTTTCCCAGTTTCCAACCACTCGCCCACCATGTCCATCGTCCTTGATAGCAAGATCCCGTCCGGCCCGCTTGATCAGAAGTGGTCGAAGCACAAGATGGATTCCAAGCTCATCAACCCGGCCAACAAGCGGAAATACACGATCATCGTCGTCGGTTCCGGCCTCGCCGGTGGAGCCGCCGCCGCCTCGCTTGCGGAAATGGGCTATCAGGTGAAGTGCTTCTGCTATCAGGACAGCCCGCGCCGCGCCCACTCGATCGCCGCGCAGGGCGGCATCAACGCCGCGAAGAACTATCAGAACGACGGCGACTCGGTGCGCCGCCTGTTCTACGACACTATCAAGGGCGGTGACTTCCGCGCCCGCGAGGCCAACGTCTATCGCCTCGCCGAAGTCTCCAACGCCATCATCGACCAATGCGTCGCCCAAGGCGTGCCTTTTGCCCGCGAATACGGCGGCCTGCTCGACAACCGCTCCTTCGGCGGTTCGCAGGTTTCTCGCACCTTCTATGCCCGCGGCCAGACCGGACAACAGCTCCTCATCGGCTGCTATCAGGCGCTCCAGAAGGAAGTCTCCAAGGGCGGCGTGAAAATGTTCCCCCGCACCGAGATGATGGACATCGTGCTCGTGAACGGCCAGGCCAAGGGCATCGTCGTGCG
>DAISZP010000414.1:0-4974 GCA_036824745.1 Luteolibacter sp. | reverse complement strand
GAGCGTGAGCACCGTCACATCGTGCGCGCGCAGATCGTCGAGCGCGCGGATGATCTCCTCCTTGCGTTCGCCGAGACCTAACATGATGCCGCTCTTGGTGGCCACCTTGCCATCGACCATTGCCTTCGCCTTTTTCAGCACAGTCAGACTGCGCTGATATTGGGCGCGGGAACGGACGAGAGGGGTGAGGCGCTCCACGGTCTCGATGTTGTGGTTGAAGATGTGAGGACGGGCGTCCATCACAAGTTGAAGGGCCCAGTCGCGGTCGTTGAAATCCGGCACGAGCACTTCGATGATGATGCCCGGGCAAGCCTCCCGCACGGCCTCGATGGTTTGTTTGAAATGATCCGCACCGCCGTCGCGGAGATCGTCGCGGGCTACGGCCGTGATCACCACATGGCGCAGACCCATGCGGCGGGTGGCCTCGGCCACGCGTTGCGGTTCGTCCACCTCCAGCGCGTCCGGTTTGGCGGTCTTCACGGCGCAGAAACCGCAGGCGCGGGTGCATTTCTCGCCGGCGATCATGAAGGTCGCCGTTTTCTGGCTCCAGCATTCCCATCTGTTAGGGCACTGGGCTTCCTCGCATACCGTGACGAGCTTGAGATCGGTGATGAGCGACTTGGTGGACCAGAATTCCGGGTTGTTAGGAAGCCGCACCTTGATCCACTCGGGCTTCTGTGTCCGGTGCAAGGCCGGATCCATTTTCGTTTTCGGACCGCAACTGCTCATGTCGGGCGGGAAACTAGGACCGGATGGAGGTTCGGGAAAGCCGAAACATGGGAAACGAGCCCGAAAAAAAATCCGTGTGCCGGATTTCCGGCACACGGAGCGAAATCGGAGTCAGCGAAGCATTTCAGGGTTTCTTCGCATAGGTCGCGCACCAGCCGTCAGCGGTCACGATCTTGTTTTGGAAAACAGTGCAGGGGCCTTCCTTGTCGCCGGCTTTTCCGGTGTAGAGCGCGCAACCGGAGCATTTCTGGTCCGGCTTGTGGTTCGGGTATTTCGCGGCATCCACCTTGGTGGTGTCCGCTTTGTACCCGAGTGCTTGTGCCACTGGATCGGACTCTTCGACCTTGGCGGGTGGCGGCGGGGCATCTTCGGCGAATAGCTTGCTGCCGAGTGCGATGGGAGCGCTGGCGGAAACGGCGAGTTTGAACAGGAAATTGCGTCGTGAGTTCATGATGGGTAGTTTCGTGGTGGTTGGTTCGTGCGGATACGGAAGTTCATTTCCGCAGCCATCACGATTCGCGGTGAAATATTCACGGATCCGTCAGGATTTCACGCCCGGATTTCTGATTTTCCGCGCATATCGGCTCAAAAAGACCGCCGCTTCCCGCTTGCCCGGCAGGGGGATGCGGGCACAATCCCGCCAGTGAATTCAGCTCCACTTGGTTTTTTCGACTCAGGAGTCGGCGGCCTGACCGTCGTGCGCGCGGTGCAGGAACTGCTGCCAAACGAGAGCATCCTCTACCTCGGCGATACCGCCCGGCTTCCCTACGGCTCCAAGAGCCCGGAAACGATCCGCCAGTTTGCCGACGAGGACGTCCGTTTCCTGATCTCCCGCGGGGTGAAGGCCATCGTCGTCGCCTGCAATACGGCGACCGCCCACGCATTGCCCACGCTTAAGGAGCAATATCGGATCCCGATCATCGGCGTGATCGATGCCGGAGTGGATGCCGCCCTCGCTCATTCCGATACCACCCGCATCGGCATCATCGCCACCCGCGGAACCATCGGTTCGCACGCCTATCAACACGCCCTAGCCCAGCGCCGCACCGGCTTGATCATCCACGGCCAGGCCACGCCGCTGCTGGTGCCATTGGTCGAGGAAAACTGGATCGACCACCCCGCCGCCGAGCTGATCCTCAAGTCCTACCTCGATCCGCTCGTCGAAAAGGGCATCGACACCCTGATGCTCGCCTGTACCCACTATCCCTTGCTGATTCCCGTGCTGGAGCGGCTGCTGCCCTCCGATGTGCGCTTGGTGGACTCCGCCACTACCTGCGCGGACCACTTGCGCCAGGAACTCGTCCGGCTCGACCTGCTCGCTCCGGATTCCGCGGATGGCACTCTGGAACTGTACCTCACCGACCTTTCCGAGCAGTTTGAGATTCTCGCCCGTCGTTTCCTGAAAAAAGCCCCGGGCCGGATCCACCGCGCGGTTCTCGGTGCCTGAGTGGAGGGAAATTACCACTTGATCCCCCGGGGAAACCACCTCATGAAGCGCCCGTCGTTTGTTTGTTCCCTCCCTCTGATGTTTCCGGAACAAGCCCCTCGCGGTCGATGGGTGAATGCAGCGCTCCCTGATGCGCCAGATGGCGTGGCGGGGAATTGGCTTGAATTGTGATGGAGCATTTGAACAAACGACTTCGTAATTGGAATGAAAAACAAGAGACTATTTGGAACGGACGGCATCCGAGGCCGTGTGAATGAATTTCCGATCACCGCCGAGGTTTCCCTCAGAATGGGCAAGGCGGTGGCCAACGTGCTGAGGTCCTCCGGGCCCAACCGAAACCGTGTGCTCGTCGGCAAGGATACACGGATCTCCGGCTACATGCTCGAAACCGCGCTGACCAGCGGGCTCGTTTCCATGGGAATGGACGTGTTCATGGTCGGGCCGCTGCCCACTCCGGCCGTCGCCCACTTGACCAAGTCCATGGGTGCCGCCGCCGGCATCATGATCACCGCCTCCCACAACCTCTATGAGGACAACGGGATGAAAATCTTCGGTCCCGATGGCTACAAACTTTCCGACGAACTCGAAAACCTCATCGAGCGCCACATCATGGGCGAGGAACCCGAGGCCCCGCCGCTTCCGCCGCGCCAGATCGGCAAGGCCCACCGGATCGACGACGCCCGCGGCCGCTACATCGAGTTCGCGAAACACACCGCCGACAACGTGCCGCTGCATGGCTTGAAAGTCGTCGTCGATTGCGGCCATGGAGCCGCGTATTTCATCGCCCCGCTCATCTTCAAGGAACTCGGCGCGGAAGTCATCACCACCGGCATCCAGCCGGACGGACTCAACATCAACAGCGGCTGCGGCGCGCTCAATCCGGAAAACGCCGGCGAGCTCGTCCGCCGATTCAACGCCGACCTCGGCATCTCCTTCGATGGTGATGCGGACCGTGTCATCTTCACCGATGCGAACGGCCAGGTCGTCAGCGGCGACCGCATCCTCGCCCTCTGCGCCATCGGTTTGAAGGAACAAGGCCGTCTCAAGAAAGACACGCTCGTCGCCACCGTGATGAGCAACCTCGGCCTCAAGGAAGCGATGCGGAAGAACGGCATCAGCCTCGAAACCGTCGGCGTCGGAGACCGCAACGTCATCGAAGCCATCCGCAAAGGCGGTTACTCGTTCGGCGGTGAAAACTCCGGCCACCTCATCTTCGCCGAACACGCCACCACCGGCGACGGCATTCTCAGCGCTCTGCAAGTGCTGCGCATGATGCGCGAGCGCAATGCCACGCTCGCCCAACTCGCCACCGTGCTCGACGAGTATCCCACCCAGCTTGCAAACATCCCGGTTTCGAAAAAGCCGGACCTCGATACCTTGCCCAAGCTCAAGAAGCTGATGAAAAAGGCCACCACCGACTTCGGGGAAAACGGCCGCCATCTCATCCGTTACTCCGGCACCGAAAACAAGATCCGCGTGCTGGTGGAACACCGCGAGATCGAGGAATGCCGCCTTTGGGTGAGCAAGTTCGCCGCGGCCATCCGCGACGAGATCGGTTGAAACCATTTCCTCATGTCAGATCCGGCCGCCGAATTCCTGCCCTTTTCGCTCACTCGCAAGATCGAGGATTTTCCCATCGCGAATATCCCGCTCGCGGAGCATCAGCGCAGGATCACCGCCGGTTCTGAGTTGTCGTGTCATCCCCACGCCTGGCTGGATGCCGGGGAAATCCAACAGTTTCTAACATCCGAGGCTGAGACGCTGGTCGATGTCGATGGCACTCCGCTAGCGTGGAAAGGCACTGTTTCCGACAAAACACTCGCCGCCTCGGCATCCTTCCGGATCCGTTACCCCTGGGACATCCTGCGGGCGAACGAAACCTTCGTCGCGGCCATCAGCGAACCATCGATCCAAGGCCAGGTTCATGCCTCCGCGGTGATCGAAGGCGTCATCCATCTCGGCGAAGGCACCCGCATCCTGCCCGGAGTCTTCATCGAAGGAAACGTGGTCATCGGTTCCAACTGCAAGATCGGTCCGAACTGCTACATCCGCGGAAACACCAGCATCGGTGACAACTGCCACATCGGCCAGTCCGTCGAGATCAAGAACTGCGTCATTCTATCAAAAACCAACGTCGGACACCTCTCATACGTCGGCGATTCCGTGCTTGGTGAAAAAGTAAACTTCGGCGCCGGCACCACCACCTCGAACCTCCGCCACGATGGGAAAAACCACCGCTCCACCGTGAACGGCGCGTTGATCGACACCGGACGCAGGAAATTCGGCGCGATCATCGGTGACGGAGTGCACACCGGCATCAACACCTCCATCTATCCCGGCCGGAAACTCTGGCCCGGAACCACGACCCGCCCCGGCGGGATCGTCCAGCATGATTTAGTCTCCAATCTCTAACATTTTTCACCCATGTGCGGTATCGTCGGATATGTCGGCAAGGCGGACGCGCCTTCGGTTCTCATCAATGGCCTCAGGCGGCTCGAATACCGCGGTTATGACTCCGCTGGCGTCGCCATTCTGGATGACGACCGCATCATCGTTGCCAAGGCTCCCGGCAAAGTGTCCGCTCTCAACGAGCGCGCCCGCGCCGAGTGGCCGGCGGATCGCTTCTCACGCACCACCCTCGGCATCGCCCACACCCGCTGGGCCACCCACGGACCGCCGACGGAAGTCAACGCCCACCCTCATCTCGATCAATCCGGCGAGATCGCGCTCGTTCACAATGGCATCATCGAAAACTACCGCTCCCTGCGCAACCGCCTCGAGGGCCGCGGCCATCATTT
>DAISZP010000413.1:0-5006 GCA_036824745.1 Luteolibacter sp. | reverse complement strand
CCAACCCAGATCCTAACCAATTGAATTTGTTCTAGTTACAACCGGACACCCGTGCCGAGAACCATTCAAATCCCAAACATGTTGGAATTCTTGAAGATCAACATGTTCACATATCGCGATTCAGTTCGGGAGGTGAATCTGCGAGCCCTGAATGCCCGGCAGGCTTTCGAAGTCACGCACTACCCTCTCGGCCCGCACCGGATTCCACCCAGTGCACGGCGCGTTGAAGCAACTGGACACCATCGTCCAGAAGTAGCTTCTCCTTGATCCGGGCCCGGTAGCTTTCCACGGTCTTCACGCTTAAGTTAAGAGTTTCAGCGATCTTGCGGGTGCTGTTTCCATGCCCGATCAATTGAAACACCTGCAGTTCGCGATCCGCCAGGCTTTCCACCGTCGCCTCCTTGGACTTTCCGCTTCCGGAGGCGATGCGCCTGAGCATGAGCCCAGCCACTTCACCACTCACGTGGACCTGCCCTTGGATCACCTTGCGGATTCCCAACAATATCTCGCGGCTGCTTTCCTGTTTGCTCAGATAGCCCAAGCCGCCAGCCCGGAGAACCCGCTCCGCGTAGAGCATTTCCTCGTGCATCGAAAGCACCAGCACGGGAATGTCCCAGCCACGCGCCTTGATGTCCTTGATCAGCTCGAGCCCGCTGGAATTCTTCAAGCTGAGATCGACCACCGCGACATCCGGCATGGTCCGCTCCAGCGCATCCAATGCCTCGGGAACATCCGAAGCCTCCCCACAAACCTGGAGATCCGGCTGCTGGTCGATCAATTGTGCCAGCCGCTCCCGCACCAGCGGATGGTCGTCCACCAGAAACACGCGCTTCACGGAATTGCTTTCGGATTGCTTCATAACACAGAGGGTTTTCCGGAACGAACCGGCATGCGGCAAATTACAGCGGTCCCGCGGTCAGAGCGAGTGTCGATTTCAAGTGACGCGCCGATCAAATTCGAGCGGTGCCGCATGATCTGAATCCCCACTCCGGGTGAGACGGAATCCCCATGGGAAATGCCCTTTCCATCGTCGGAAACCGCCAAGCGGAGCTCGGTGTCGTCATTGTGAAGTGACACACGGATCTTTCCGGCAGAGGCGTGATTCACGGCATTGACCAATGCTTCCTGGGCGATGTGGAACAAGTGGCCGGCCAGAGTAGGCTCCAACTTGATTTCAAGCCCCCTCCGCTCGTAGGTGCAAGGAACTTTGAATCTCTCCTCGGTGGACTTCACCAGAGTCTGGAGCGCGAAATCGAGATCCTCGTCCAATCCCACCGGAAACAATCCGCGGGCAAGTCCCCTCGCCTGCCCGATCGCTTGGCGGATCAACCCACCAATCTCTCCAGCGGCTTCCGCCAGATCAGGTTGATCGATCCTCTCCAAATCGCTCTGCAAGCTCCCGAGAGCGAAGCCCACGCCGACCAGATGCTGGCAAACCCCGTCGTGCAGATCCTGCCCGATGCGCCGTTTTTCCCGCTCGCCCGCTTCTGAAATCCGCTGGTCCAATTCCCGCTCGGATGTCTGGTCATGGACAACGAGAACCGCTCCCTTGCGATCCTTTCCCGCGCCTAACAGTGGTTGGGCGGCCAACCCGAAATATGACCGCGCGTCCGACGTCCCATCCACCAGCACGATTTCCCCCAAGCCTTCCAGCCTGCCCTCGATCGCATCCCGGAGCGAGTTGCCGACCCGCCCTGATCGATCCGGGGGATCCAAACGATTCAGTTCCAGCAATGATAGCCACTCGGAAGCGGATGCTCCGGAGGCACCGGTTCCAAACATCCGCTCAGCCGCAGGATTGAAGAGAATGATCCGGTCATCTTCATTCACCACCACCACGCCGTCTTCCATTCCATCAAGGATCGAAGCGAGAATCTCTTTCTGCTCGCGGTAGGCCTTTTCCATCCGCCGCCGCTCACGGACCTCGATGGTCAATACGGCCGTGACCAAAAAAATCAGAAAGCGAATGAACGCATTCCAGTATGGCGTGTAGGCGAATTCGTAGTTCGTGTGCGTTTGGAGCTCCGCAAAGAGCCACGCGGCGGCCGCCAGGACCACGATCCCCAGAGACTCGGCGCGTCTCGCATACCACGCGGCGAAGATGATGCCTGGTAGATAAAACGCAGAAACGCCGATTTCCGGCCCAGTAAGCCAGTCCACGACGCTCCATCCGATCACCCAGGTTGCCGCAGCCAACCATGTTGGCAGGAACCTGCTGATTCGACTCCACTGAAAATCGTCAATCATAGCGTGGAAATCCGCAGCCCGTCATCCCGACAGGCCGCCCGATTCCCTTCATTGATGTTGCCGCCAGGAATGGTTGACAAGCACTGAAACGCCTTGCCAACCCTCATGGTGTAGTTTCCCGGTTCCGTAGAAATCCCCGTCAATCACATCGATGATCGCGGCATCGTTCAGGTAATCCTGAACGCCTTCCTTCGATCCCACATAGAAATTCACGTGATACTGTCCACCCATCAGCGGCCAGTTGGGGACGAGGAAATCCAACCTGCCCTTTCCTTCCAGCCGCAATGGACGCGGATCGACCAAGGACGAGGACAGTGAGAAGTATTTCTTGAGATCCTTGCAGATCTCCACGCAGAACACGCCGTCTCCAAGCGTCAACCCTTCCTTCACCTCATATTCCAGACTGAGGTTCACGTTCTGGCCGGAAACCGCCTCGTGGATGACATTTCCCGCCTCATCCCTGAGATGGATGGAGGTGATGCGCACGTCGCCTTTCCCCGCACGGTCGTCGCGGTCGTTGAGTCCCTCAAGCGCGAGTTCGGCGCCTTTGGACATGTAGGAGTTCACGATGTCATCCGTCGCGCCGTGCATCACGAGCCGGCCCTTCTCCATCAGAATACAGCGTGTGCAGAGATTCTGGATCGCGGGCATCTGGTGGCTCACGAGAATCACCGTCCTGCCATCCTGCTGGGACACGTCCTCCATCTTGCCCAGACACTTTTTCTGGAACTCCGCGTCACCCACGGCCAGCACCTCGTCCACGATCAGGATCTCCGGCTCAAGGTGGGCCGCCACCGCGAACGCGAGGCGGACATACATTCCACTGCTGTACCGCTTCACCGGTGTGTCGAGAAACTTGTCGATCTCGGCGAACGCGACGATCTCATCGAACTTCCGTTTGATCTCCACGCGGCTCATGCCAAGGATCGCGCCGTTGAGGAAGATGTTCTCGCGCCCCGTGAGTTCCGGATGGAACCCGGTGCCCACTTCTAACAAACTCGCCACCCGTCCGCGCAGGCGGATGTTCCCCGTGGTGGGCTCGGTAATGCGGCTCAGCAACTTCAGGAAGGTGGACTTGCCAGCGCCATTGCGGCCGATGATGCCCACCATCTCGCCACGCTTGATTTCCACGCTGAGATCCTTCACAGCCCAGAACTCCTCGGTCTTGGCTCGCTCAGCGCGTGCTTCCGGCTTGAGCCACGAGAACGGAGAGCGCACGGCTTGTTCAAGAATGTGGCGCAGGCCGTCACCCTTGGCGGACTGGCGTCCGATCCTGTAGCACTTGGATAGGTTTTCGACGGAGATGATGGAATCGCTCATGTATCAGTGGGAGGAAGGTTGAAGGCAGGGTTCAGATCACGTCGGCGAACGTGCGTTCCGTCTTGCGGAAATAGGAGATGCCGGTGGCGATGAGGAGAAGCACCACGATGACGGAAATGTAATAGGATGGCGGATAGATGTTCGGCTCGCCGAGGATCGCCCAGCGGAATCCGCTGATCACGCCCACCATCGGATTAAGGGCGTACAACGGGCGCCAGGCTTCGGGGACCTTCGCCACATCGTAAGCCACCGGCGAGATGTACAGGCCCAACTGGACCACGAACGGGACGATGAACCGGAAGTCGCGGTAGCGCACCATGAGCGCGGAGATCCACAAGCCGCCACCAAACGCCGCGGCGAAGGCAAGCATGATGAACAGCGGCAGGGCGAGAATCTGCAATCCCGGCACATATTGATAATACACCATGAACAGACCCATGATCACCATCGAGATCAGGAAATCCACGAAGCTGGTGATCACGCTGCTGAACGGAACCACCAGGCGCGGGAAATACACCTTCGAAATCATGCCGGAATTGGAGACCAGGCTGTTTCCGCTTTCAGAGAACGCGGTCGCGAAGAAACCCCATGGCAACATGCCGCAGAAAATATACAACGGGACCGGATACTCTTCCGGAACAAGCCGCGCCATCCTGCCAAACACGAAGGTGAGGATCGCAACCGTCAGCACCGGACGCAGCGCGGCCCAGGCCACCCCGATGACGGTCTGTTTGTAGCGGACAAGAATGTCCCGCCAGGCGAGGAAGTAGAAAAGTTCACGGTAGCGCCAAAGGTCCCGCCAATACTGGCGTTCACCGCGTCCTGCTTGAATGCTGATTTCGTTCATGGATGGTTTGTAGACTCTTAATGAGAGGTTTTGATCGTTTCAACGATCCGGTCGATGTGATCGGAAATGGTTGGTCAGCGGTTGTGTCATCAATGGTTCAAGCCGATCCCTCCTGCCGCTCCACCGATGCCGCCCCTGACCGGGAGTCAACATTTTCGTGGAACGACGGCAACGAGGAACGGATCTCCGCCTTGGGCCAACCCGGGAGCTTTCTCCTGACCGACTGGTATTTGTGAAGAACGTACAATCCTGCCTTGGAAAAAATTCCGCGAATCCCCTGGTTCCGATCGGCCTCCAAAAACCACATTTCCAGACGCACCTCCCTCAATGCAGCCTTCAGGAGGCTTCCAAACCGAGGATCGGCGCCGAATCCATCCTCGAGGAAACCGCGGATCACTCCATCCCACGCCTCGCAGTGGATCATGGGGTCCGCCATCGCGACGACGCCGATGCCCACGGTGTCGTTGTATTTCTCCACCAATGGATCCGCCACAAACGCCCACGGCCCGTTCACCGACAAGCGGAACGCGAGGTCGTGATCCTCTAACAATCTCAACTCCCGCTTGAAACCTCCCGCGTTCCGGAAGGCCTC
>DAISZP010000412.1:0-5025 GCA_036824745.1 Luteolibacter sp. | reverse complement strand
GACCACCCGCCGCATCGAGCTGCCGGACGGGCAGCCGCTGCTCATCACCAACACGGTCGGCTTTGTTAGAAACCTGCCGCACCGTCTGGTCGAGGCGTTCAAGGCCACGCTCGAAGAAGCGGTGCTCGCGGATTTCCTCATTCATGTGCTGGACGCCACCTCGCCTGAGGTTGGGCGTTTTCATGAGACCACGCTCGAAGTGCTCCATGAACTCGGCGCGGAGGAAAAGGACGTGATCACCGTGCTCAACAAGATCGATCTGGTCACCGATCCGGAAGTGCTGGCGGATCTCGACCGGCAGTTTCCCGGAGCGCTGCATGTCTCCGCGCGCAACGGCCTCGGCATGGAGGAATTGTTGAAAGCCTGCACCGTCGTGCTCGCCGACCGCGTGCGTTGCCGGGACTACCGCATCCCGCAACGCCGCGCCGATCTTGTCGGCCTGCTGCACCGCGAGGCCAAGGTGCTTTCGACCGAATACGAGGCCGATGATATTCTTGTTAGAGCCGTCGTGCCGCCCACCATCGCCGGGAGGATGGAGGAGTTTGTTCAGGCTTGATCCGGGATCTTCACCTTTCGCACCAGCGATCCGGCCCCGAGGAAAACGACTTTGAAACACCCCGCGACGCAGGCTTCCGCGCGGCGTAGGTGAAACTCCGATCTGGAACGATCCACGGCCGCGGCCGCGAGGGCCGGGAGGATCCTCAGCGCGAACCAAAGCGCCACGGCCGCCCTGCACAGGAGGAGTTGTGCCGGCTTCCGGTGTTTCGCGATGAACTGGAGTTTGGCCCCCCAGAGTTGTTGCAGGCTCTTGCCCGCGGTCTGGGAAGTGCTCGCTCCGCCGTGATGAATGATCTCTCCGCCGTGGACGAACCGGACCCTCCATCCATGATTCCGCATCCGCCTGCACCAATCGGTTTCCTCCCCATAAAGCCAGAACCTCTCGTCTAACATCCCCACCTCCTTCATCGCCTCCGCACGGACGAGAATGAAACATCCCTTGAGCACATCGACATCGCGGTCCTCGTCATGATTCCACCATGTCAGGTCCTCATATCCCATTCTCCGGCAACGGGGAAAAAGCCGGGGGAGAAACAAGGCGGATGCCAGCAGGCCTCGGAAATCCGGAAACCGCATGCATGAAATCTGCAGCGATCCGTCCGGGTTGAGCACGCGGCAGCCCACCATTCCCAGCTTGGGATCGGAGTCCGCGGCGTCCACCACGCGTTCAAGCGCTCCCGGCATCAGGACCGCATCGCTGTTGAGAAGAAGCGCGTGCCGTCCACGCGCCAGTTTCAATCCTTGGTTGTTCGCGGCGGCAAAGCCACAGTTCCCGTCATTCCGGATCAAGCGGACATGAGGAAACTCCCCGGCTACCATTTCCTGCGATCCGTCTTCACTCGCGTTGTCGATCACGATGACTTCCAGCCCGAGATCCGCTTTCACCACACGGAGCGATCGCAGGCATCCGCGCACAAGGTCGCGGGTGTTCCAGTTCACCACGATGACGGAAACGTCGATTCCGGAAGCGTCCTCCATGGGTGAACTCGGTTTCATGATCCTTGGGGTTTTCCGGCATGCTTCGCGGGAAGGAGCCGTTCCTTCAGGATGTAGGACGCCAGCAGCGGCAGCCCGATCACATAGCGCCGCCAGAAACGGCTTGGACGCATGGCCAGGATGTAGAGCCACTCCATGCCCCATCGCCTCACGAGTCTCGGCGGTGTGGGTTTCAAGCCGGTGATGTAGTCGAACAGTCCGCCCACGCAGAGGAACACCGCGTGCGGAAGGATCCCGCTGTTTCTCAATACCCACTCCTCCTGCAGCGGTTGGCCCATTCCGATGATCAGCAGGCGCGGCTGCCACTCCCGCAGTTTCTCCAGCAGGTCCCGCTCGTCCGTTTCTGATAGATAACCGTGGGAACATCCCACGATCCTGAGATCCGGATGTTGTTCGATGAGGCGGCGGGAGGCACCGGTGATGCCGGATTCACTGGCACCCACCAAGGCCAGTGGCAGTTTCTCCCGCGCGGCCTGATCCAGCAGGGTGGAGATGAATTCGTTCGCGGTCACCTTGTGGAGCCTGCGCCCGTCCACGAGGATCGAGCTCAGGACCACTCCCATTCCGTCCGGATAACAAATGTCGAATTTCTCGAACAATCCGCGCATGGCAGGGTCCTTTCGTCCCTGCACCAGCGTCCATGCTGTTAGATAGGTGAGCTTCATGCCCGTCCCCCTGCGCGCGTTCGCCACGATCCTGGCCACGAGTTCGTCCTGCCGCACCGTGTCCGCGGGCAGGGAAATCACCTGGCTCCTGCCGCTCCTCAATCCGAACATCCGGTGAAACGATCGTCCCACTCGTTCGAAGCCATGGGCCGCGAGCACCAGGCAGAATGCCGCCAGCTCCCGCAGGTCGCCCGCCGCGTCCGCGAGCATGCCACTGAGGACCTGACGCCGGTTTTCTCCCTCCATCAACACCCCGGAGGTGGCCTCGCGGAGAGCCGCGTGGGCCGGCGCGGAGTAATAGCCGATTTTGAAATGTTTGAGCAGATAGGAAATCCAGCCCATGCGGGGCGAGTGGATCACCCGTCCGCCGTCGATCAGGCGTGGCGTCATGCCATGGCGGAGCTGCCATGCGAGCAGCAGCGTGTCCTCCCCGCGCACCGCGCCGGGATCAAACACATCCCGGCCCGCGGGAAGCGACGCCTTGCGGATGGCGAAAGCCGATGTGTTCGCGTAGGCGATGTGGCCGTCCGGCCGGACCACAGTCCGCAGCGTGGCTCTCAGGCGCAGGCCTTCCATGCGTTCCGTGAGATTCCCGCGGCCGCTGCTCAAGCCGATCTGGAATGCGGCGTCGCCGGGATTTTCGTCAACCGCCCTCATCACCCGTGTGAGGAAATCCGGTCCCACCAGTACATCCGAATCCACGAACACGATGATTTCCCCCTCCGCTTCCTCGATTCCACGGTTCCGCGCGGCCGCCACTCCGAGTCGTTCCTGCCGGATGACCCGGATGCTTGGAACATGATCACGCCAGCGATCCGGTGAAACCGCGACCCGGCTCCCGTCATCCACAAGCACCACTTCATAGCCGCTGGGATCCGCTTGTGAAGCGAGGCCGGCCAGACAAGTTTCAAGTTGTCCCGAATCATCCCGGACGGGAATGAGGATGCTCGCGAGAAGCGGCTTGTGGGGGGAAGGCATGTTCGAGGGGGAGCATCCACGTAGTGCTTCGTATCGCTGGGCGAGTCAATCGTGAAAACAGGCGAACGGGCGGGGAGATTGAAATGTCAGATTCGTTCCAGATATGTCATGGCGCCTGCGTCCGGCGCATCGCTCCCGCCCGGTCCTGCTGGTGTGCCTGTTGCGGGATCGTATCTATCAGCATGGGTTGAAGAATCGGCTGTCCTGATGGTTTGATTTCCGTGTCAGGACACGCCCGGCGTATGGAGTGGGGTGCTCCATCAGCGCTGTGCGGGAGTGTCCGGCGAGGCGACTTGCGCGATGAAGGCTCCGGATGAGTTCTCCGGGAGATCAATCCACACATGATGCGGGTCTCCGGGCGCGACGCTGATGGGTTCGCCCTCCGCGTTTTCCATGCGGCTGACGGTTTGGCGTGAGTTTCCGTTGGGAAGAATGATTTCCAGCGTGTCGCCGAGATCGAAGCGATTCTTCACGAGCACTTCCATCAAGCCGCGCGAGGCATCCCAGCCGAGTGCCTGCGCGGCGTAACGGCCGCCGCGGGCGAGGGAGCGGCCCTCCGCGTAGTTTTGATAGAGCGGGTCCGCGTGGCGTTGGAAGAAACCGCCGGTGTAACCGCGGTTCGCGAGTCCTTCGAGGTCCGCGAGGATGGCGGGATCGAAAGGTTTGCCGGCGAGCTGGTCATCGATCGCGCGGCGGTAGGCCTGGCAACTGCGGGCCACGTAGTATGGACTCTTCGTGCGGCCTTCGATCTTCAGCGAATCCACGCCGATCTCCATCAGGCGCGGCACGTGCTCGGCGGCGCGCAGATCCTTCGAATTGAGGATGTAGGTGCCGTGTTCGTCCTCTTCGATCGGCATCAACTCGCCGGGGCGCTCGCTTTCTTCTAGCAGAAACGGATCGTCATCCGGAAACGCCGGGTTTTCATGCAGCTTGTATTTCCAGCGGCACGAATTCGTGCATGCACCCTGGTTCGAGTCCCGGCGCGTGAAGTAGCCTGATAGAAGACAGCGTCCCGAGTAGGCGATGCACAGCGCGCCGTGAACAAATACCTCCAGCTCCGTCTCCGGACATTCCTGGCGGATCTCCGCGATCTCATCCAGCGAGAGCTCGCGCGAGAGGATGATGCGGGAAACCCCGAGCTTGCTCCAGAATTTCACCGCCGCCCAATTCAGCGTGTTGGCCTGCACCGAGAGATGGATCGGCATCTCCGGCCATGTTTCGCGCACCATGTCGATCAAGCCCGGGTCCGCCATGATCAGCGCGTCCGGTTTCAGCGCGATGATCGGTGCCATGTCCTTGAGGAAGCTCCGCACCTTCGGGTTGTGCGGCAGCACGTTGCTCACTATGAAAAACTTCTTCTGCTGCGCGTGCGCCTCATCAACGCCCTCGCGCAGCGTCTCCACGTTGCGGAACGAGTTGTTCCGCACCCGCAGGCTGTAGCGCGGGAGCCCCGCATACACCGCATCCGCTCCGAAGGAAAACGCGGCGCGCATCATTTCCAGAGAACCCGCGGGTGCGAGCAGTTCAGGCGCTTTCATGGACTCCAGTAGGGTTTTTGCAAACCCTCCGGCAAGCGTGACTTTTGCGGAAACCAAAGGTCCGCTCGACGGATTCGCCTCAGGATGATACAGTGCGCCCGCCGGGCGGCCCCGCCATTCCCTGCCCGAGCGCCTCATCCCTTACTGAGTCCATGCGTTGCCTATCCCTGATGCTCTTCCTCGCCGCGGCCCTGCCCGTCGTCGGCCAAGTCCCATCCGCCGTTGACCCGCAGCGCCCCGTGCCCAAGGCCCTGCCCACCGCCGAATCCAGCCGCGGCCCCGAGGCCACC
>DAISZP010000006.1:0-33242 GCA_036824745.1 Luteolibacter sp. | reverse complement strand
CCGCGGGATGAAATCGAGGTGCTTGCCATGGATCGAGCCGCCGAGGCGGCCCGTGGCTAACAGAACATCGCCCGGTTTCCCGGTGGAGCGCAGCACGAGATGATCACGCTCCGCGCTTCCGGTGGCGGCCACCGAGATCACCGGAGCCGAGCCAGAAGGCACGCCGCAGGTTTCTCCTCCGGCAAGCACCGCGCCGAAGCGGATCAGACAATCCGCAATGCCGCGGTAAAGATTCTCCACCCAGTCCACGGCGGTTTCCGGCGGCAGGGCGAGCGTGATGAGAAAACGCTCCGGCGTTCCGCCCATGGCGGCGAAGTCCGAGACGACGCGGGCCGCGGCCTTCCAGCCGACCTTGCGCGGCGCGGCGTTTGTTAGGAAATGCACGCCACCGACAAGCGCGTCGGTCTTGAGGAGTTGCAGCTTGTTGTTTCCCGCATCGATCACGGCGCAATCGTCTCCCGGTCCGGCATGCGGCGATGGATCGAGCGGCACGAGGCCGGTGAGCCTCTCGATCAGGGCGTCCTCGCCGATGTCACGCAGGGTTTTCACGAGGGCATCTCCACCGGGAGATCGAAATAACGGATGGCCATCTGCACCAGCACCGAGGCCGAGTTGAAACAGAAGTGGATGGCAATGGGAGCCCAGATCGACCCGGTCTTTTCATAGAAGACCACCTGGACGATTCCGAAGATGAACAAGGGCAGCAGCGCCACGAGATTGCCGTGGGCGCAGGAAAACAACAGCGCGGAGCAAAGCCCGGCCACCCACACGCCGCTGAAACGTTTCAAGACCGGATAGAGATAGCCGCGGAAGACGATCTCCTCGCAGACCGGAGCGACCAGCATGGCGGTGCCCGCCATCAGCGCGAGGGTCACCGGGTTGTTGGATTTTTGAAGCAGCTCCACCGAGTCCTGGATCTGGTCCACGCCCATCGACTTGAGCCACTCCATGTATCCCGCGGCCTGCAAGCCACCGAAGAGCACCCACATGCCGATGACCGCGCCGGGACCTATCAGAAACACGAGATACCAGCGCGGCCAGCGCAAGCCCAGCCACTCGATCACACTCGTGCGGAACACGAGGGTCAGAGCCACGATGCCTGCGATCATGAACTGGAAGAAGATGCTCACGACGAGCATCTCCGGCGCGAGACTCTCCACGGCTGGCTGCTTCACCAAGCTCGTGGAGATCGCCAACCAGGCGAAGACGAAAAACACAAATGCCGCGCCAAGCAAATCAGGCGGTCGATAAAACCACACCGGCACGTTACCCACGGGCAATTCCGGCGGAAGCGGTGCGGCAACGATTTCACCATCCGCCGGAACCACCGACAGAGCCGCCGGGGTTCGGAGGGATTTCCACATCACGCCCAGCGTCGCGATGATCGCGACTGCGGCCAGCACGGCGGGTAGGATGGCGGAGGCGAGCTCGATTTCGGAAACGGCGGGCATGATTTCGCCGGAAAATGGTTCTGCACGGAGGGATCGCCAACGGAAAAATCACCGGACCTGATTCCGGCGATGGTTTGGAGTTCCGAAAAATCAACCGATGCTTGCAAACAGGATCGAAATCCGGAGACTCGCCAGCGTTATCGAAATCCTTTCTTCCACCGGGAACCGCACCAGGAACCCCTATCGCGAAATCCTGCGGCGGGACTATCCCGAGCCGCTCATCGCGTTGCTTGCCTTCATTCTGGGGATCTGGTTGTGGGACCATTATTTCGGGAAAAACCAAGGATACGAACCGGGCACCGAGGAGGTGGCCTTGGTGAAAATCGACCGCGATCTCCGCCTGGCCGATGCGATGAGCGCCGATCCGAGCTGGCTGCGCTGGCTCGCAGGTGCCGAGACTCCGGTGGAAGCCCGGAAAAACGCGCTCAGCGCCCTGGGCTCGCTTGCCAGGGAAAAAGCCATCTCCCTGCCGGGGATCGAGGCTTTCGCGATTCTCAAAGCCGTGGATGCCGAGCGGCCGATTCCCGAGCTGCTGGCAGAGCTGATGCAAGGGCAGCCGATTTCAGAAGTGGCGGAAACCTCCCAATCCCTCGCAAGGCACGGCGGCACGTGGTGGCATGCGCGGTGGATCGAGTCCGAGGAAAAAAGCATGCGCCCGGTGGAGCACTGGTTGGAGTCCTATCATCAGGACGGCCAGACGATCCGGCTGCGCGCGCTCGCCTCACGATCCGCGGTCTGGATGCTCGGGCTGACGGGATTGGCGTTTCTACCCTCGGCGCTGGGCACCCTGCTGCGAGGCCTGCGGGCCAAACCACGCGGCTACGGCGGGGCTTGGCCTCTGACGCTCGGTTTGACCATGTTCCTGGTGGCGACCCTCGCGTGGATCGGGTTTACGATGACATTGGAAATCGGCATCAGTTCGCTTCCGAACCTGCATCCACTCGTGGCGATCTTCCTCGATTCCGCTGCGAGGTTGCTGCCGCCCTTGATCGCGGTGGGCCTGTTGTTCCGGCGGCCCTCCCACGCCATCCGCGTGATGGGGCTGAACCAACCCATCGCCGCGCGGCACATCCTCGCGTTGTTCTCGATCCTGATGGTGATCGATCAGGGACTGAGAATCGCTTTCGGCGCAAACACTTCCGCGGATCCCGGCGGCGGACTGAGCATGGGTGACGCCGGCATGTGGGGCCTTGCGTTCTCGGTGTGTTCCGCGTGCGTCATGGCTCCGGTTTCGGAGGAGTTGTTATACCGTGGCATCCTGTTCCGCTCGTGTTGGAACCGCCTCGGAGTGCTGCCGGCCGCGGTGCTTTCATCAGCCGTGTTCGCGGTGCTGCACTTCTACGACGGCTACGGCCTCGCCAGCGTGGGTGCCTTTGGCATGGCCTGCGCCCTGCTTTACGCCGCCACGGGATCGCTCGCCACCACGATCGCCCTGCACATGCTTTACAACGCCTCGATCAAGATCCCGGAGTGGTTGATCTACCACGCTCCGCTGGGTTGACCTCGAACTCCGGCATTCATAGTTTCACGGCTCCACCCGAAGCACACATCGTCGCTCCATCCGGCATGAATCCCCATCTTTTCCAAGTTCCAAGCCTCGAAGAGCTCAACACGCTGCTGCCCGCGTTCGATTTCACGGCGCTTCTATCAGCCAATGACTTCAGCGCGGTCTTCATGGCCCAACAACGGTCGCTGGACCGCGATGTGGCGATCAAACTGCTGTCTCCGCAGATCAGCGGGAACCCGGAGTTCCGGCAATCGTTTGAAAGCACCGCGCGCACCATGGCCCGGCTGAACCACCCGAACCTGATCGGCGTGTTCGATTCGGGCTTCGTGGAGGGCATGTTGTATTTCATCATGGAGTTTGTTCCCGGAAAATCCCTGGAACATTCCGCGCGCGGCCAGCAGGTGGAGGTTTCGCAATCGATCCGCCTGATCGAGGCCGTTTGCGACGCTCTCTCGCACGCCCACGCCCACGGGATTTTCCACGGCGAACTGGACCCCGGTGACATCCTGCTCAACCAGAAGGCCGAACCGAAGATCGGCAACTTCGGTTTCACCCACCCGCTGCAAGACAGCGCGGCGGACTCGCCCTTCTCCGCTCCCGAACTCCGCACCGGCTCGCCCGCCAGCGCGAAGTCCGACATCTTCGCGGTGGGCGCGCTGCTCTATCAGCTCGTCACCGGCCGGCCCCATGCTGCGGACGCCGCCGCGCCATCGACCTTGTCCAATTGCGGCCCGCTGATCGATGCCACCTGGAAAAAGGCCACCGAGCCGGATCCGGCGGACCGTTTCGAGGACATGGTTTCCTTCCGCAAGGCCCTCACCGATCTCGCGGCGGCAAAACCCGCGGGCCCGGTCCGCAATCCGCCCATCTCGCAGCGCATGGCGTCGGCTCCACGCAAGACGGACTCGATGAGGCCCGCCCAAGCCCAGCGGACGATCATTCGCAAGCCGGCGAAGACCAACTGGAAACTGGCGGCGAACGTCGTGCTCAACATCATTCTGTTAGGCTCGCTGCCTTTTGCCTGGAAACACTTCAAGGAATCCCGCGCGCGCAAGGAGAGGGAGTTCAGGGAACAATCAGCCCGGGAAAAGGCGGCGCGCGAACCGGATGTGGACACCGGAAGCCCCTCCACCGCGGGAACCGCTCAAACTCCCAAACTCCCCGATGTTCCCCGCACCACGCCAAAGCCCGAGCCGCGAAACGAAGCCCCCGCTGACAGCCTTGACCGCTTGAAAAACGCCCTCGCCGCAGGTGCACGCGACGAAATGCCCGCTGGCAGCGTCCGCCAAGGGGATAGCGACTATTTCCTCGTCACCGAACCAATGACCTGGCCGGAAGCCGTCGGTTTCGCGGAGCGGCACGGCGGGCATCTTGCCATCCCGAGCGCCGGCGCGGACCTCACCTGGCTGGCCGGATCCGTGGCGGAAAAACGCGCCATCTGGATCGGCGCGGCGCGCAATGGCACCTCCACGTGGGCGCTCGCCGACGGTTCCCCATGGACACCCAGGAAAGAACCTAACGGATCGGGTTCCTACCTGTGCCTCGACCGCGCTGGCCTGCTCAGGGCCGAGTCCACGAAAACCAAACTGCCATTCGTCATCCAATGGCACAGGGACGGCAAAAACCCCGGCAGCCTCCAGATCCTTCTCACCAAGACCCGCGCCACGATTTCCGGACCCAGCCCCGTCTTTCCACCTGGCACCACGACTATCGGAAACCGCCGCTATCTCTACGTGGCCGGCCCCGTCACATGGAAAGAAGCCGCGGACACCGCAGAGAAATCCGGCGGCCACCTCATCGTCACCTCCGATTCCTCCGAGATCGCCGGAGTTTCCCCCATGATCGACTCGCTCTCCGCACCACACGGCATCTGGCTCGGTGGTTTCCGCAAGGGCGATCAATGGGTCTGGATCACCGGCGAGCCATGGAAATCCGCCGGATGGGGGCAATCCCGTGCGGACGAATCAGAACAATCCGCGCTGGTCGCCTTTCCCCTGCGCGGTTGGGACGCGCGCGACCTATCAGAACCCGCGTCCGGTTACATCATCGAGTGGAGTGATGACCGGAAGTCCGCCCCCACCAAACCCTCCGCGGGTGGCACATCCTCCACCAATGATCTCGAAACCAAGGCGAAAGGCCTCATCCTCGCCGCGGACGCCAAACGCACCGAGCAACTCGTGATCAACGCGAAAAAGCTCCCGTGGGATCTTGATATTTATCTCCGGAGTTTGGCCAAAGGCGAACAAACCATCTGGGCACCCCATGTGGAACGCCTCAAGGCAAGCATCGCCAACAACCGCGTGCCTGCCTCCATCCCTCTGTCCAGCGGCATCAAGCTGACCGCGAAGATAGCGGAAGTCGCACGCTCCTGCGCGGACAAGCAGGCGCGCATCGACGCGGAGTTTCTCACCGAGGCGGAAAAGGTCCGCTCGGCCTACGTTTCACGGTTGAAGGACTCCATCACCACCGCCCGCAAGGCCGGACAAACCGCGTCCGCCAAGTCTCTCGAAGAATCTCTCTCCGCCGCCACAAATCTTGAGGAATGGGTGCGCGCCCTGGGCGTGGAACCCAAACCGGAAAACCCGCTTCCGGAAGCAGGCAAGCCGGCTGCGAATGAGAAACCCCGGGAAAGCAAGAGTCCCGAAAAGCCGATTTTTGAATGAAATACCGACACTTCCGTCAAACGGCGGTGTTATCCCGGTAACCAAGGTAAGCGAATGATCGGAAGATATGACCGATCATTGGCCTTGAGTTTCAATCCTCACTGACCCCAACCTCCCCCGGCCATTTTTCCCGCTGCCTGACCTGTCAATGAGCGAATCCCATCCGCAAGCTTTCGAAGCACCCTCCATTCACGAACTCGCTCCGCTCTTTCCGGGTTACGAAATCGAAACCCTGATCGCCACCGGAGGCATGGGTGCGGTTTATCGCGCCATCCAGAAGTCGCTGGACCGCACCGTGGCCATCAAGATCCTGCCCAAGGAATTCAGCAAGGACGCCGCGTTCTGCGAAGGCTTCGAAGCCGAGGCGAAGGCGATGGCGAAACTCAACCATCCGAATCTCATTGGAGTTTTCGACTTCGGCGAGGTGAACGGCATGCTCTATATCATCATGGAGTACGTGCCGGGGCAGTCTTTGTTCCATGCGTCCAATGGCATGGCGGTCGATCCTGGAGAGGTGATCCGCCTCGTTTCTGGGATCTGTGACGGCCTCGCCCACGCCCATGAAAACGGCATCCTCCACCGCGACATCAAACCGTCCAACATCCTGCTCGATCTGGAGGCCCGCCCGAAAATCGGCGATTTCGGACTCGCCCGCCCGATAGACCGCAAGATCCAGGAAGGAGGAAATCTTCGGCACGCCCCACTACACCGCACCGGAAGTCGTGGATGCCCCCCACACGGTCAACAACCGCGCCGATATTTTCTCTGTCGGCGTCCTGCTCCACGAACTGCTCACCAGTAAACTTCCCGCGGAGGACACCCGGCCCGCATCGCTGATTTGCCATTGCGACCACAGGTTCGACGCGATCATCCGCCGGGCCACCAACCCGCTAGCGGACGCCCGGTATTCAAACGCCGCGGAAATTTCCAAGGAACTGCGCGCCATCGGCAACTCCCAAGGCCCGAGGGCGGCCCGCGGCCCCGGCCAACCGGTCAATCCCACCCACCGCCCGTCCGCCGGCCGCCGCTCCGCCCGGCCCGTGGTCATCCGCAAGTCATCCGGCGGCGGCTCGGGAATCGTCGCCCTTCTGGTCGTCGCCGCACTTGCGGTGGGAGCCTTCGTTTACTTCTCCGGAAAACCCGCTGACAAATCTCCGAACCCCACGGTTTCGCCACCCGCTCCCAGCCCGAATCCCTCTAAACCGGATAGCAAAACCTCCTCGTCCGCTCAGGAGGAACCGGCAACCACGCCCGGTTCCGAAGAACCATCGGAGCCCGCCCCGGAGGTCGCTCAAGAAGAACCGGAAACTCCGGCGGCCCCAACCACAGGCACCTCGGAAGAAACCACGCCGCCCCCGGACGCCACCGCGCTTCCCAAATTCGATGTCCCGGGTTTCTATGTCCGCGCGCGCAAGTTCATGCAGGATCGCGCCGCTCCCTTGATCAAGGCGAATGCCGACGGAATGACCAAGAACCTAACGGATTTCGATCGCGCCGCGAAACGCTTGATCCGACGCATTGATTCGAAAACCAGGCAGGAAGCCGCGGAAACCGCTCTGGAGGAATTTGTTACCGAGTGCCGGACTAACAACAACCGCCTGCCTGCAAAACTCGGCAAGAACTTCGAAACCTTCCGCGACTTCGCCGAGATCCACGAGGAATACCTCGCAAAGCAGGAAGCCATCGACGCCACCATGATGGAGGGGCTCGGCAAACTCACCTCGCTCTACATCACCGGCCTCGAAAAACAAATCGAACGCCTCAAGGCGGACAACGACCCCGCCGCGGTGAAGATGATCGAGGATGAAGTGGAGAAATCGCGGACAAACTCCAGCCACTTCCCCACACTGATGCTCGGCAAGGATCCGAACGCGGCACCGGAAGAGTCCGCGGAAGATCTCTGAAACACGTTTCTTCTGAACAGTTCCACTGGCGGAGCGCGGATTCCCGCATAGAGTCGCGGCGTGCCCTCCCCTGCGAACAAAATACCCGCTATCCGCCTCCACGGCTGCCGCCAGCACAACCTGCGCGGCCTCGATCTCGACATCCCCCTTGGCAAGCTGACGGTCGTCACCGGCCCCTCCGGCTCCGGCAAATCCTCCCTCGCCTTCCACACGCTCTACGCCGAAGGCCAGCGCCGCTACGTGGAGACCTTCTCGCCCTACGTCCGGCAGTTCTTCGACCGCATGGACAAGCCCGAGGTCGATTCCATCGAAGGCATTCCGCCCGCCATCGCCATCGAGCAGAAGAACCACGTCCGCACCACGCGTTCGACCGTCGGCACTCTAACGGGGATCAACGATTACCTGAAACTCCTCTATGCCCGCCTCGCCACCGGCTACGATCCCCGCACCGGCGAACCCATACAACCGGATTCCCCCGAATCCGCCGCCGCTTGGGCGATGGAAAATCTAGCAGGAAAACCCGCCCTCATCACCTTCGCCATCCCCGTCCCGCCGGAAACCAAAATCGATGAGCTGTTTCCCTTCCTCAACTCGCAAGGCTACCTCCGCGTCCTGATCCACGGAGAAATCGTCCGTACCGACGAAGGGACCGCGAGTCTCCGGACTCGCGCGCTCCTACCTCAAATTTCCATTCTTCAAGACCGCGTCACCCTCACCAAAAACAACCACGCCCGCCTCCTCGAAGCCCTCGAAGCCGCCTTCCACCTCGGCAAAGGCGTGGCCACCATCCAGGACGCCCAGTGCACGGTCTCTAAAACCTTCTCCACCAACTGGACCAACCCCCACACCGGTTTCACCCTCCGCGCCCCCACACCGGCGCTGTTCTCATTCAACAATCCGTTAGGTGCCTGCCCGAAGTGCCGTGGCTTCGGCCGCATCATCGGCCTCGATCTCGAAAAAGCGGTTCCCGATCCCACGCTCTCCATCGCCCAAGGCGCGATCAAACCCTTCCAGGGCGAGCGAGGCGACGAATGCCAGCGCGATCTCCTCCGCAATTGCCGCGAGCGCGGCATCGATCCCAGAACCCCGTGGGAGGATTTATCAGACGATGAACGCGAGTGGGTCTATTATGGCGATGGAAACCTCACCTCCACCGACAACGCCACCGACATGGAGGCGCTCGAAGCCCTGTGGGCATCCGGCCAGTGGTATGGAGTCAAAGGCTTCTTCGACTGGCTCGAAACCAAGGCCTACAAGATGCACGTCCGCGTCTTCCTTTCGCGTTACCGCTCCTACACCACCTGCTCCGCCTGCCGCGGCAAGCGACTCCAGCCCGAGGCCCTCTGCTTCAAGATCGACGGCAAAACCCTCCCCGACCTCTGGACGCTCCCCGTGTCCGAACTCCTGCCTTGGTTCCAATCACTTCACACTTCCCACCCGGCACTCGGCACTTCCATAAACCTCGTCCTAACCGAAATCACCTCCCGCCTCACTTACCTCGATCAGGTCGGCCTCGGCTATCTCACGCTGGACCGCCCCACCCGCACGCTTTCCGGCGGCGAGGTCGAGCGCGTCAACCTCACCACCTGCCTCGGCGCGTCCCTAACAGGAACCCTCTTCGTTCTCGACGAACCCACCGTGGGACTGCACGCCCGCGACATCGACCGCCTCGTCGGCGTCATGCACGGCCTGCGTGACAAGGGTAACACCCTCGTCGTCGTCGAGCACGAACAAGCCGTCATGCAGGCCGCAGACCACCTCGTGGACCTCGGCCCCGCGGCGGGCATCCACGGCGGAGAACTCGTCTACCAGGGCAAGCCGCCGCAAGTGCCGAGTGACAAGTGTGAAGTGAAGAGTGGAAGGAAAAAGAACAGCGCGAAGCACCCAGTTCCCACCTCTCACTTCTCACCCGGCACTCTCCCCTGGCTTTCCGGCGAGCGCTATATCCCCGTCCCCGCCAAGCGCCGCAAACCCGGCAAGGCCACGCTCTCCATCAAGGGAGCCACCCGCCACAACCTGCGCAAACTCGACGCGGACATCCCGCTCGGCCTCTTCGTCTGCCTCACCGGCGTTTCCGGATCCGGGAAATCCACCTTCGCGCATGATGTCGTCTATCTGAACCTCGCCCGCAAACTCGGCATCGAGACCGATGGAGATCCCGCACCCATCCGGGAAATCAAAGGCACGCAGCACCTCTCCACCGTCGAACTCGTCGATCAATCCGCCGTCGCGCGCACGCCGCGTTCCACGCCAGCCGTGTTTCTCGGTGCCGTCGATCCGATCCGCCAGCTATTCTGTGAAACCGAATCCGCCAGAGCCGCCGGTCTGAAGCCCGGCTTCTTCTCATTCAACTCCGGTGACGGGCGTTGCGACCGCTGCACGGGCAACGGTTTCGAAAAGGTGGAGATGCAGTTTCTATCCGACCTCTACGTCACCTGCCCGGACTGCAACGGCCGCCGCTACAAGGCCTCCACCCTCGAATACACGCTCGAAGACAAGTCCATCGCCGACGTCCTCGAACTCACCACCGAACAAGCCATCGCCTTCTTCGGAACGCTGGCTTCAGCCGACAAAAAGAACAAACGCCTCGCCCAACAAGCCGTCACCTGCCTCGAACCACTCATCGAAGTCGGCCTCGGCTACCTCAAACTCGGCCAGCCGCTCAACACCCTATCCGGCGGAGAATCCCAACGTCTCAAACTCTGCCAGCTGCTTTCTTCCAATCTGCAATCTTCAATCTCCAATCGAAAATTGCTGATCCTCGACGAACCCACCACCGGCCTCCACTTCACCGACATCGAGCGCCTTCTATCCGTTTTCCAGAAACTCGTCGACGCCGGCCATTCCCTGCTCGTCATCGAGCACAACTTCGAAGTCATCAAATCCGCCGACTGGATCCTCGACCTCGGCCCGGAAGCCGGAAAACACGGCGGCCAACTCGTCGCCGCCGGGCCTCCCGAAGAAGTCGCCAAACTCAAATCCCCCACCGGCACCTACCTCCGCGAAGCTCTGCAAGGACCGCGGAATTCATTCCGCCCTTCCTCTTCACTTTCAACCCGCAACTCTCAACCCTCAACTTCCACCATCTCCCTCCGCGGAGCCCGCCATCACAACCTGAAGAACATCTCGCTCGACATCCCGCGCGACCAGTTCGTCGTCATCTCCGGCCTATCAGGTTCCGGCAAGTCCACCCTCGCCTTCGACATTCTCTTCGCCGAGGGCCAGCGGCGTTTCCTCGACTCGATGTCCGCCTACGCCCGCCAATTCGCCGAGCAGTTGGAAAAACCGGAGATCGACCAACTCCAAGGCCTGCCACCCACCGTCGCCATCGAGCAGCGCGTTTCGCAAGGCGGCGGCAAATCCACCGTCGCCACCGTCACCGAGCTTTGGAACTTCATCCGCCTCCTCTACTCGAAACTCGGCACGCTCCATTGCCCGGACTGCAAGGTGCCCGTCGAAAAACAATCCATCGCCGCCATCGAGAACCGCATCCGCGAGCAATTGAAAAAGGGCTCCGTCACCTTGTTGGCCCCCGCCATCCGCGGAAAGAAGGGCTACCACACCGAAGTCGCCGAATGGGCGCTCAAACAAGGTTTCACGCGTCTGTTAGTCGACAAACAATTCCGCGACGCGGACGGATTCACCCGCCTCGAACGTTTCAAGGAACACGACATCGATGTCGTAGTCGCCGAAATTCAAAAATCCAAAATCAACAATCTTCAATCGGCAATCCACCAAGCGCTGATCATCGGCAAAGGCCTCCTCAAACTCTTCACCTCCGACAAGAAGTTCATCCTGCTCTCCACCAAATCGAGCTGCCCGTCCTGCAGCCAGTCCTTCGAAGACCTCGATCCGCGTTTGTTTTCCTTTAACTCCCCGCACGGATGGTGTCCGGAATGCCGTGGCCATGGACGCGTGCCGAAACGCCGCTTCCACCTCGACCTCTCACGCTTCGATTCCGTGCTGGAGGCCGAAATGGACGCCGATCGTTCCATCGAACGCATGGAGGACGAGGAACTCGTCACCTGTTCCGCCTGCCACGGCTCCCGCCTCAATCCCACCGCCTCCGCCGTCCGCCTTCATGCCGCCCCCCAGCAGAAGTCTTCCCTTTCCATTTCCGAACTCTCCTCCTTCTCCATCGCCAACGCCTCGCAGCACTTCTCGAAACTCAAGTTCACCGAGGAACGCCAGCAACTCATCGCCCGCGACATCCTGCCAGAGATCAAACAACGCCTCGAATTCCTCCAGGAAGTCGGCCTCGGTTATCTCCAACTCGACCGCTCCGGCAACACCCTGTCAGGCGGAGAATCCCAGCGCATCCGCCTCGCCGCCCAACTCGGATCCAATCTACGCGGCGTGCTCTACGTGCTCGACGAACCGACCATCGGCCTCCACCCGCGCGACAACGCAGCGCTTCTCAAAACCCTCCTCAACCTGCGCGACCATGGAAACTCGCTCGTCGTCGTCGAACACGACGAGGACACCATCGCCGCCGCCGACCACCTCATCGACCTCGGTCCGGCGGCGGGCCGTCTCGGAGGCGAAGTCGTCTATCAGGGCAAGCCGCCGCAAGTGCCAAGTGAGAAGTGCCAAGTGAGAAGTGGAGATATGGCAAAGAGCGCGAAGCAACCACTTCTCACTTCTCACTCGGCACTCGCCACTTCTTCCCCAACCATCCGCGCGCTGACCAACCCACTCATCCACCCCACCCGCGGCTCGCGGCGCGATGTGAAGAAGAACCACCCGTTCCTCAAAATCACCGGCTGCACGGCGAACAACCTGAAACACGTCAACGCTGCCATCCCGCTCGGACGGCTCACGGTTCTAACCGGCATCTCCGGCTCCGGAAAATCCACGCTCATGCACCAGTGCGTGGCGGCGGTTTTCAACAAGCAGGCGAAACAAAAGCCGTTCTCCAAAGTCACCGGAGAGAAATCCCTCAAAGCCTGTTACGAAGTCGATCAATCCCCCATCGGCAAAACCTCGCGCTCCTGCCCGGCGACGTATGTGAAGGTCTTCGACCACATCCGCGCGCTCTTCGCCCAGATGCCGGAGGCCCGCATGCGCGGCTTCGATGCGTCGCGTTTCTCGTTCAACACCGATGGCGGACGCTGCCCGGAGTGCAAGGGCAACGGGCGCGTGAAGCTGGAGATGGATTTTCTGCCCTCCACCTGGGTGCATTGCGAATCCTGCAACGGCCAACGCTACAACCCCGCCACACTTGAGGTGTTCTTCCGTGAGAAAAACATCGGCGAGGTCCTCGCCATGACCATCGACGAAGCAAGTGCCTTCTTCGAATCCCAGCCACGCATTTCCGCGCCGTTGAAACTCATGGCAGACACCGGCCTCGGCTACCTCCAGCTCGGACAGCCATCTCCCACTCTATCAGGTGGCGAGGCCCAGCGCATCAAACTCGTTTCCGAGCTCATCCGCGGCCGCTCGGTGAAGGAGTCGCTCAACAACGCCCGCTTCGAGCAACGCAATCTCTATCTGATCGAGGAACCCACCGTCGGCCTTCACCACGAGGACATCCGCCGCTTGATCGACATCCTCCACCGCCTCGCCGACGAGGGCCACACCGTCGTCGTCATCGAACACCACATGGCCATCGCCGCCGAGGCCGACTGGATCCTCGACCTCGGCCCCGAAGCCGGCGAAGGCGGCGGCACCATCGTCGCCCAGGGCCCGCCGGAGAAGATCATCACGTCGAAATCCTCCCGCACCGCACCGTTTTTGAAAGCGGCGCTGCGCATGGGATAAAATCACTTCGCCTTCTGCCGGAGTTGTTCGAGGCGGGACAGTGGCTTGGGCGGGGCGGGCGCGTTTCCAGCCACCGGCGGCGGGGCCGGGGCGGCGGGTTTGCCGGCTTCCGGCGCGGGTGGTGGATCGATGCGCAGGGTTCCGCCCATGGCGGTTTGGTGCAGCACGCTGGATCCGTTTTCCGGGACGGAGACCACGCAGAAAAGCCCGCTGTGTTTGCCGGTTCTCACATCGGCGGCGATCTGGAGCGGGAAGGTGATCTCCGTTTTGTCCGAGGTGAAATTTTGTGGAGGGCAAACGACTCCCTGCGGCAGACCTGATAGAACGGCGCTGGCTTCTCCGGTGAACGGACGCAGGTTTTCGATCTTGGCGAGCATGGCTCCGGGTTTGCCGGGTTCGCCCGCGGCCATGTCGAGCGTCATGGCGAGGTAGGGTTCCGCCACTTTGAGGGGGACGAGCGCGGAGGATACCAGCACCGGACCTTTCGGCGTGTTTGCCTCCGCCAGAATGCAGATCTTCCAATCGCCGGTGGCGGCATCACCCGATGCGTTCAACTCGTAGTCTCCCTCGGACTTGTCGCCGGGAATATCGATGGTGACGGGGCCGCTGATGCCCGGAGGCGACCAGAGGAAACGGGTGACGATTTTCTCGTTGTATCCGGGTTGGCGGGTGATGCGGACATTGAGGTGGAGCTTGCCGTTTCTAACAATCGGCACCGGCGGCGGATCGACATCCACCTTGAAGGGAATCTCCTCGGTCACAGCGGCGGCCACCCGGTCGAAGTAGGCGGAGTGATAGGCCCCCTCGTTGTTGATGTCGATGTGGTGGATGGTGTCCACCAGAGGACCGGAGATTTCCTGCGGCAGGCCTTGGGAGCGGACCTTGAAGGCGTGGAGGCTCGCCGCAACCGGCGCGTCCGGCGCGGCCTCTAACAAGATCGGGAAACTGGTGACGGATTTCGGGATCGGCCCGACTTCCATGCGCACGCCCTGCGGCAGTGAAAGCGCTTCGAAAACGGCATCGCAGGACAGGTTCTCACGGCCGAGGTTTACCACCGCGGCATAGCGGTTGCCACGGGCGATTGGGAAAGTCTTCCACTTCTGCGTGTTGACGCGTTCCACGGTCGGCAGGCTCGTGGCGATGGAAGGAGCGCGGTCGTTGATCTCGATGCGGTAGGTGAAATCCGGGCCGCTGCGGCGGAGTTGGTCGCGGATGTGGATGAGGTAGTCGCCATCGGCGGGACAGGTCCATTGGATGAGGCTGTCCAGCACCCCCTGGTCGTCATTGTCCGCGATGCGTTTGCCGTCTATCGAATGGATCGAAAGCACCGCATCCAAGGGCGAGCGATGGGCGCGGGCGATGGCTTTCACCACGAGCGCGCGATCCTTCTTCGCGGAGAACTTGAACCAGTCCCCGGGTTTTCCTTCCTCGATCACACCTTGTGCGGCGCAGGGCAAGGCGGGCAATAGGACCGCGCCCTTCTGGGTGTTAGAAACCTCCGAGTCGCGCGCCGATTCCAACGGTGACACCGTGATCCAATGCGGCGATGGTGCGGACAAGCCATCATGCGCGGGAAACAAGGCGAAGTCCGCTCTGGTTTCCGCGGGCAGGGTGATGCTCTGCTTGATGGGCCCCGATGGATCTCCGATGAAGGTGAACTCGATGGTTTCACCCGGTTTTCCACCCGTGGGAAACACGGCCTTCGGTCGCGGGAACGTGCCGATGTGGAGGCGGTATTGGCATTGATCGCTGCCTTCGTAGGCAGCCTCGCGGACCACCACACGGTAATCACCGTCATCCGGTGCGAGAATGGAAACGAAGGCATCCGTCCGCAGCAGCGGCGCGTCATCGCAGGTGGCGAGCTCGAATCCCTTCGCATCGAGAATGGCCAGCGAGGCATCGAACAAGGTGCGTCCGAGCCGCATCGCCTCCACCTCCGCGGAAAGCCGCTGGCCTTTCTTCAAGGTAACGACAAAGGCATCGTCATCCTCGTTACCCGCCACGCCGTGCACCGTCTGGTTGAGTTCGACGCGCTGGGCCTTGTCCGGCGGATTGGGTTCCGCTTCGTTCACGGTCGGGAACTGTCCGATCCAGAAACTGCGGAGTTCGGAGACCCCGCCGGGACCTGCTAGACGGAGCGAATGCTCGCCGAGCGCCGCATCCGGAGCGATGACGAGTTTTCCCGAAGCGAGCTTGCCATCCTTGATCTGGAGGTCCTTGAGGGAGATGCCGGGTTCGTAGAAGAGCGCCGAGTTGATCCCTTCCAATCGTTCGCCATGGAAACTGACATCCACCTCCACGCCACGCTGCCAGCCCGGAGGATCGACCTTGGAAAGCACGGGGGAAAACGCAGCCACGGGCAGTATCTGCACGAACAGCGCGATCAGGAGCGGCTTCGAAGTTCTCATGCTTTCTTCGCAAGAACCGCATCCAGCACATGGCCTTCGGCAACAATCTCGATCGGCCGGTTGCCGGGCGACATCAACTCCTTGTCCGCGTTGATGCCGATCTGGTGATAGATGGTCGAGGCGAAGTCGGCGACGTTGACGCCGTTCTCATCGACTTCCCCGCCGAGCGCGTCGGAAGCGCCATACACGAATCCCTTCTTCACGCCTCCGCCGGCGAGCATCACGGAGAACACGCGCGGCCAGTGGTCGCGGCCGCCGGTGGGATTGATCTTCGGCGTGCGGCCGAACTCGGTGGTCACCATGACGAGCGTGGTGTCGAGCATGCCGCGGCGGTCGAGATCGCGGATGAGCGCGGCGATCGCCTTGTCCGTAGGAGGCATCTCGCGTTCGAAGTTACCCTTGAGGTTGTCGTGGTGGTCCCAGCCGCCGGCTGTTAGGGAAACGAAGCGCACGCCGCCTTCGATGAGCCGGCGGGCGAGCAGCATGCGTTGTCCGGCGGCGCTGCGGCCGTATTCGTCCTTCAACGCGTCCGGCTCGTCCTTGAGGTTGAAAGCCTCTCGCGCCTTCTGCGAGGAGATCAGCTTGTAGGCGTGCTGATAGAACGAATCCATCGAGTTGATCGCATCGGATTCCTCCAGGCTCCTGAAATGGTGGTCCACGGTTTCCAACAGGGATTTCCTGCGGTTGAAACGCGCGTCGTCCACGCCTCCGGGCAGGCTGAGATCGCGCACCTGGAAGTTTCCCTGCGCGGGATCCGCACCGAGCGCGAAGGGGCCGAATGCGGAGGAGAGGTAGCCGGAGTTCGCATACTCGTTGGGTACCGACGGCACGCAGACGTAGGGCGGAAGATCGTTGCGGGTGCCGAGTTCGTGCGAGATCACCGATCCAATGGAGGGATACTCAAGAGCCGGCGACGGGCGGTATCCGGTGAACATGTTGTGCGTGCCACGTTCGTGGGCGGCCTCGCCGTGTGTCATCGAGCGGATGATCGTGACCTTGTCCGCGATGCCCGCCGTTTCCTTCATGAACTGCCCGAACTGGATGCCGGGGATCTTCGTATCGATGGCACCAAAAGGTCCGCGATATTCCGCCGGAGCGTAGGGTTTCGGATCAAACGATTCCTGATGGGCCACGCCGCCCGGCAGGAAGATCTGGATGATGCCTTGCGCGACCGGCGGATGGGTCGCGTAGGTCTTCGTGTCACCGAAGGCCTGGGTTCTCAGAAACTGCGGCAGCGTGAGTCCGAGCCCGCCTAGCAGGCCGACATACATGAACTCACGGCGCGAACTGTATCGCTCCAACGGGTTTCCAGGGCAGATCGGTTTCATGGCAACATGGGGTGTGACAAAACGAGGCTCAACCCATGCTCTACGCGAGCGTGTGAAGCATCGTTTCAACGGAAAATCACCCGCGGATTCCGTCCGCCCAAGTCATTGAGGCTGAAAACGGAATTCACCGGCCCGGCTCTCCTGCTCCGCCTTCACCCGTTCTTTCGCCACTTCCAGATAGTGCTCGTCCAGCTCGATGCCGGTGAAATCCTTAATCCCCTGGCGGAAGGCGGCGACCGCCGAAGTTCCGATTCCGAGAAACGGATCGAGCAAGCGCGTGGCCGCACCCTTGCCATGCAGCCTCACGCATTGTTCTACCAGCGCGACAGGAAACGTGGCGGGATGCGGGCGCTCCTTGTCGCGCGACTGAATCGTCTCGTAGGGAATGAACCAGGTGTTGCCGCGGCAGCGCAGGTCCGCTCCGCCGGTGTGTCCCCAGCGGGCGATGTTGCTCTTGTCCTGATAGGGCACGCCCGCGCCGCGGCGGTCGAGTTCCACGTTTCCGGTCTTCGTGAGGTGGAAAATGTATTCGTGGCAATCGTTGACGTACCGCTTCGAGTTGATCGGTTTGAAATGTCCGGCGCTGATTTGTTCGCCCTTGGTCGTTTCCACGGTGATCGACTTGATCCAGTGGAAGGTGTTCTGGAGCGTGAACAGCGGCTCCGCTCCATCCGTTAGAGCGAGGATGAGCTGGTGCGGCATCAGCGGATTCGCCGGAGCCGCGCCCACGTTGAGAAAGAACGAGGCATCCTCCGCCATCACGCGTTTCACCTCCGCCGCCCAGGCCCGGCACCATCGAAGGTAGTCCTCGCGGGGAGCAGTGTCCTTGCAGGTCTTGTAGGAGATGCCGAGGTTGTACGGCGGAGAAGTGACGACGAGATCCACCGACCCCGCGGCGAGAGTGGGAAGGACTTCGAGGCAATCGCCGTGGATCAGTTTCACGCGTGGTGCAGAAGGATCGAGTTCGCGCCGAAATGGTCTGATAGAATGTCGGACACGATGACGATCGGCGTGCCGGTGCGGACGAGTTCGTGCTTGAGCAGATGCTCGGTCACGCGGGCGATCGTTTCCTCGATGCTGGACGAGAACGCGAGCTTGAGGGGCGTGATGCCACGCGTGAGGGCCATCTTGCGGCAGACGGTTTCCTTGGGAGTGACCGCGTAGAAACCCGATGTGCGCGGGCGCAGCATCGCGACCTGGTTGGCCAGCACGCCGCGGCGGGTCAGCACGACGAGGCGCGCGTCCGGCAGTGAATCGGCGAGCGTGACGGCGGCGCGGGCGACCTTCTGGCGTTCGTCGCGCAGCAGCATGCCCTGGCCGAAACCCTGGCCGCCGGAGCGTTCCATGCGGGTGGAGATTCTAACAAGCGCCTCCACGCAGCGTTCGGGATAACGGCCCACGGAAGTCTCGCCGGAAAGCATCAGCGCGTCCGCCTCCTCGTAGGCAGCGTTCATCACGTCGGTGACTTCGGCGCGTGTCGGCGTCGGATTCTGGATCATCGACTCCAGGAGCTGCGTGGCGACGATGACTCTCGTGCCAAGTTCGTGGCAGCGCTTGACGATGCGGCGCTGGAGCAGTGGAAGCTCTTCGAACTCCACCTCGGTGCCGAGGTCGCCGCGCGCGATCATGATGACATCCGCCTCGCTGATGATCGCATCGATGTTTTTCACAGCCTCCTGGTCCTCGATCTTCGCGATGAGCTGGGCGTCGCCTTCGAGTGCCTTCATCGCGTCGCGGAGTTCGCGGACGTGGGCGGCATCTCTAACGAATGATCCTGCGATGTAGTCCGCCTCGCACTCGACGGCGAGGGCGAGATCCTTGTGGTCCTTCTCGGTGAGGGCCGGCAGGTTCAAACGCACGCCGGGCAGGTTGATGTGGCGGCGGGAACCCATGGTGCCCGGGGTTTTCACCGTGCAGAGGATGCGGTCCGCCTCGACGGTATCGATGCTCATGAGCAGCGCGCCGTTGTCCACCACCAGGGTGTTCCCCACCGAAACATCGCCCATCAGTCCGTCATAGTTGACGGTGGTGGACTTCTCGACCGTCGGCTCGGAACCGACCTTGCGGAACTCGACGACATCGCCATCGGCGAGCGTATAGGGTTCCGGCAAGTCACCGGTGCGGATCGAAGGACCCGTTAGATCGAAGAGCACCGCGATGTGCGAGTCACGCTGGGCGGCCTGCTTGCGGACCAATTTGACGAGCCCTGCGGCCCATTCATGTTTGGCGTGGCTCATGTTGAGGCGGAACACGTTGGTTCCGGCGTCCATGAGCTTGCCGATCATTTCCTCGGACTCCGTGGCGGGGCCGAGCGTGCAGATGAGTTTGGTTTTGCGTGACATTGGAGGATGGAGGAGCGGAGGAAGCAGACTGAATGCCGCCCGGGCCCGCAATGAGCCCGGACGCTGAGGACCGTCAACCTTGGTCGATGGTTTTCTCGGTCTTGGCGTCGATGATGGCGAAGCGCTCGCGGTTGAGCGTCGGATCCGAGCGGAAGATGAGGCGGCCGGAGTGAGAGCGCTCCAACTCGACAAGGAGGGAGGAATCCTCGCTCTTGAAACGATTGAGCACGTCGCTGTTCACGATGACGACGATGTCCCCGACGCTGTCGCGGTGTTTCTGGATGACGGTATTGAGGCGGCGCTGGATCTCGACGGACATGGTCATCGGGGTCTTCACGCGGCCGCGGCCCTGGCAGTATGGGCAGGGTTCGTACATCGAATCGCGCAGTGATTCGTTGAGCCGCTGGCGCGTCATTTCCATCAGGCCGATGGGCGAGATCTGAAGCACCTGGGTCTTGGCCTTGTCCTTCTTGAGCCGGTCCTTGATCGCCTTGTAAACCGTTTGCTGGTCCTTGCGGTGGCGCATGTCGATGAGGTCGATGACCACCAGTCCACCGATGTTGCGCAAGCGGAGCTGGCGGGCGACCTCTTGTGCGGCCTCGATGTTCGTTTGCAGGATCATCTTGTCCACGTCCTTGGAACCGCGGTTGCGGCCGGTGTTGACGTCGATGGCGATGAGGGCCTCGGTTTCATCGATCACGATGTAGCCGCCGCAGGGCAGCCAGACCTGGCGGGAGAAGGCTTCGTCGATTTGTTTCTGAATGCCGATGCGTTCGAAGATCGGCTGGTGGGAGATAGGCATGTGGTGCACGCGGCGTTTCGCGCGGCGCGAGATCTTGCCGGCGATCTGGCGGATGAAATCGGTGGTTTCAGCATCATCACAAATGATCTGGTTCACCTCGTCTGTTAGGAAATCACGCGCGGTGCGTTCGATGAGGCCGGGTTCCTGGAAAATGCATGCCGGAGCCGGATTGCCCGCGCGGCGCGCCTCGATCTCGGCCCACTGTTCCAGCAACATCGCGAGGTCGCGCACGAAGTGGCGGGCGCGGGTGCCCTGCGCGACGGTGCGCATGATGACGCCCATGCCTTCCGGCACGGAGAGCTTCTGCACGATTTTGCGCAGGCGCTGGCGTTCCTTCGGGTCCTCGATCTTGCGCGAGATGCCGAATTGCTCGGTGTAGGGCATGAGCACGAGGTAGCGGCCGGCCAGCGAGATGTTGGTGGTGACGCGCGGACCCTTGGTGCCGATGGGGCCCTTGGAAACCTGGATGACGATCTCGGAACCGACCGGATAGATGTCCGGAATATCCTTCGAGCTGATCTTCTTCTGCTGCTTCTTCGTCCGGCTTTCGCGCTGGATTTCCTCGAGTCCCGCGTCGAGCGCGGCCGGGATGGCGTCCCAGAAATGGAGGAAGGCGTTCTTGTCGAGGCCGATGTCCACGAACATGGCCTTGAGGCCGGGTTCGATGTTCTTGACGCGGCCCTTGAAGATGCCGCCGACGATGTTCTGATCGCCTTCGCGCTCGACGGTGTATTCCTCCAGCACGCCGTCTTCTAACAAAGCGACGCGGCGTTCGAGTTTCTCAACGTTGACGACGATGCTGTTTCCCCTCATGGGATCGGGCTTGCCGATGCCGAGGAGTCTTTTGATGTGTTGAATCATGTGGGTAAGTGTTTTAGGCAAGGGTTTGGAGTGGATGGTTTGGGAGTTTCAGGGTGTTTTGGGGAAATCAATGTTCGGGGACGGGAACGGCTCTCGGGATGACGGTTCCCTCATCGTCCACTTCGGGAGTGACGGTGGGCGCGGGAGTCTCGGCCCGGTTCTCAATCGGCGGATTCTCCACCGCCGGCTCACCGGCTTCGGAGCCGGTCTCACCTTCCTCCGGAGCGGCGTCCGGCGGAACCTCGTTGATCGCGACCACGGCGGCGGGACCGAGCGGCGGCATCTCGCCCGCCTCCACGGCGGCGATCAAGTCCCCGGGAATCTCGACGGTTTTCTCGATGCGGTCCTTGTTTCCGTCAAATTTCTCCATCGCCCGGAGCGGAAGCCGGACTCCGTTGTCGCTGGCAAACAATCCGCGATACACGAGATTAGCCAGCGGACCGCAGACACCACCACCGGAACCTCCGTTCTGTACCATGATGCATACAGCGTACTTCGGATTGTCATACGGCGCGAAACTCATGATCCATGAGTTGTTGGACTTTTTCCCGTCGTCCGAGCATTGCGCGGTGCCGCTCTTCGCCGCGATGATGATCTTGGGCAGCTTGATTTTCCCCGAGGTGCCTCCGGCCTGGTTGGCGGACATTTTCATGCCCTTGCGGATGAGTTCGATCGCTTCAGGATTGATGCCGGACTTGGTGAGATCCACCTGGAGCCTGGGTTCATCCTGGACAAGCACCTTTCCGTCCTCGGTGACGGCGCGTTTCACGATACGGGGTTTGTAGTATTTGCCGCCATTGGCCACGCAGGCGGCCACCGCGCAGATCTGCAAGGGCGTGGCCATCGAGTTTCCCTGGCCGATGGAAAGCCCGGCGGTCTCGTGCGGAGTCATCACGGCATTGGGAAACATCGCGCGCCACTCGCGGCTGCCCGGAAGAATGCCGGGATCCTCCCGCGGGAGTTCGATTCCGGTTTTCCTCCCGATGCCGACCATCTGACAACCTTCCACCATCGCTTTCCAACCGATGGCGTTGGCCAGCGTGTTGAAATACGGATTGCACGAATGCTGGATGGCCTCCGACAAATCCTGGGAGCCGTGGCTGCCGTGAAACTGGTTGTAGATCCAGCAACCGACCGGCGTGGTGCCGTACATCACGTAGCCGTTGCAGGTATAATGCTTGTTCGCCATGCCCGCCAACGCGCCGGCGATGGCGGTGGGAATCTTCATGGTGGAACCCGGCGTGAACTGGGAGATCGCGCGGTTCATGAACGGAGACAACTTCTTGTTCGCGTTGTATTCATCCAGCTTCGCGCGGCTGATGCTCGGAAAGAAATCGTTGGGATTGTAGTCCGGCACGGATGCCATCGCGAGGATCTCTCCGGTGTTCACATCCATCACGACGCCCGCGGCCCGCCCGGTCAGGCGCAGCGTGTTTTCCAACAGATACTGCACCGGCGCGTCGATGGTCAGCTTGATCCTCGCACCGGTGCCGGGAGGGCTGTAGTCCCGCATCTTGATCGTGCGGCCCTTTTCATCCTTGATGATGGTCTTCCGCCCCTCCGGCCCCTTGAGCATCTCGTCCATCGTGGCCTCGACTCCTGCGATGCCCTTGTCATCACCGACGTAATGGTTGAACACCCGCGCTTCTCCCTGCGGAATGTCCCGCTTGTCCCACTGCTGGATGTAGCCGAGCACATGGCTCGCGAGCGCGCCGTACGGATACTGCCGCTGCGGGGCCATGCCGACATAGACGCCGGGCAGTGAGAGATTGTGCTCCGCGATCTTGGCGAAACCGTTGTAGTCGAGATCCGCCCGATAGCTGAAGGGGATCAAGCCGCCGTGGGTGAGGAAGTGGGTGCGGAGGGCCTTGGCATTGTAGTTCTTGGCAAGCCCCAGCGATTTGAGGCGGCCGATGGTGCTCTCCTTGCCGTCTTGCACGATGGAAACGATGTCCGTTTTCACATCATCCCGCGACATCCCGTCCTCGGCGACGATGCGCTTGAACTTCGGTTCGTTGGCATGCTGCGCGAGGAACGCGTCGCGGATCTCATCGAGGTTGAACGAGACCTCGTACTTGCGCAGGTTCTTGGCGAGCGTGATGCCGTTGCGGTCGGTGATCTCGCCGCGGATGCCGGGCTCCCTAACAGTCACGGTGCGGTTTCCCGGCACCTGGTCGAGGAACTCGTTGCGCCGCTCGATCTGGAACTCGTGGAGGCGGGTCAACAACACGCCGAAGCCGACGAGCACGAGGGCCGTCAGCAGGTAAAGGCGCAGTCGATAGCCGGGCTCCATTGGATCAGTGGGCGCGCCGGCGTTTGCGTCCGGCTTCAGGGTTGATGGAATGATCGCACAAGGCGGCGATGGAGAAGAGCAGCCAGAAAACGATCGGTGAGAACAACATGGTCAGCACCGCGGTGTGGGCCATCTGATACACCGTGGCCCTCGTGAGCACGAACTCGCCACGGATGAAGTTGATCATCGCGTATTCGGAAATCAGATAGAGAAACACGGCGATGCCGGACAACAGCGCGGAGAACTGCCACTTCCCTTGTTTGAACAAGGGCTGGATGCCCTGCATCAGGAAACCCATGCCGCCGAAGAGCAGGATCGAGTAACCGAAGCGCATCGACTCCACGGGATGCGTGTAAACCTCCAACGAGCCTCCGTGCGGACCGAGCGCGCACTGGGCGTCCCACAGGAAGCCGCCGAGGAAGGCGAGCAGCAGCATCGTCGGCTGGCCGACGGTGACCGCGCAGCAGAGGAACACGAGCTGGACTAACAGAATGCGCGAGTGGCTCAGCCCCGTGAACGCGGGGATGAACTGCTGGATGACGAAGGACGCCAGCAGGAGAAGGATCGTGATGAAGGAGTAGCGGATCACGGACTTCAGGATTCTTTCGGCAGCGCCACGAACACCGAGCCAAGATCCGCGAAATTCACCGAGGGACGGACAAGAGCTTCGGAGTCGAACGCGCCTTTTTCGACGGATTCGATGGTTCCAAGAAGGATGTTCGCCTGGAACAGGCCGCCACGGCCCGTGGTGAACACGCGCTGTCCCGGGCGGACGGCTGCGTTTTGTGAGAGGTATTTGAGACGGAGCAGCGGTTCGCCGTCGGACGCGCCGCGCTGGCCGCTGAGAATGCCGACCTCCGGCGAGCCTTCGACCCGCGCGGCGACCTGGCATTTCTCGTCGGTTAGAAGAAGCACGGTCGAGCGTTCCTTGTCCACGCGGTCGATCTTGCCGACCAGGCCGTCATTCGAGAGCACGGCGCGCTCGATGCCGATGCCGCGGGTTTCGCCGGCGTCGATCTCGACGGTCTGCCACCAGGTGGTGGGATTGCGGCGGATGACGCTGGCGGCCACGACATCGAAGTGTGTGGATTTTTTGAAATCCAGCGCGTGCCGGAGTTGCGCGTTCTCGTTCTCCAGCTCGCGGCAGCGGGACTCGAAAAGCCGCAGCCTGCCGATCTCCGGCTTGATCGTTTCCAGCTCGGCTTCGAGCTCCTTCGAGTGCTTGGTTTCCTCCAGAAACAAGCGGGCCTTGGCCTCGATCACCGATCCGGATTTCAGAAACGGGGTCATCGCCTTGTAGTAGGCGCCCTGGATCTCCCGCACGGCACGGTCGCTGCGGGTCAGAGCCCAGACGGCTCCCCCGAGAAACAATAACAGTGCGATGAGGTTGAGCGGCTTCATGGCCGGGTGTCCAACGGCGCGCTCAGCGGTCCGAATTGGTGACCCGCTTCAGGAGCGAAAGCTCTTGAAGCGCCTTGCCCGTGCCCTCGGCCACGGCACTGAGGGGATCCTCAGCCACATGGACCGGCAGGCCGGTTTCCTCGCGAAGAAGGCGGTCAAGCCCCTTGAGCAACGCTCCTCCACCAGCGAGCACGATGCCGCGGTCCACAAGGTCCGCGGCAAGTTCCGGCGGGCAGCGTTCGAGAGTGGTGCGGACGGCGTCAACAATCGTGCTGAGCGGGTCCGACATGGCCTCGCGGATTTCCTGCGAGGTGATGGTGATGGTTTTGGGAAGTCCTGCGACGAGATCCCGGCCCTTGACCTCCATGGTCATTTCCTTGGGCAGCGGCGCGGCCGAGCCGAGGCGGATCTTGATCTCTTCCGAAGTGCGCTCGCCGATCATCAGGTTGTAGGCGCGCTTCATGTATTGGATGATCGCCTCGTCCAGCTCGTCACCGGCTGTGCGCACGCTGCGGGCGTAAACAATGCCCGAGAGGGAAATCAACGCCACCTCGGTGGTGCCGCCGCCGATATCGACGATCATGTTTCCGGAGGCATCCTGCACCGGCAGACCCACGCCGATCGCGGCGGCCATCGGCTCCTCGATCAGGTAAACCTCGCGCGCACCCGCCTGCTCGGCGGACTCGCGGACCGCGCGGCGCTCCACTTCGGTGATGCCTGAGGGAATGGCGATGAGCACCCGGGGATTCGAGCGGCGGCCCTTGTTCACCTTGCGGATGAAGTGGCGGAGCATCGCCTCGGTGACTTCGAAGTCGGCGATGACCCCGTCTTTCAACGGCCGGATCGCCACAATATTGCCCGGCGTGCGGCCGAGCATGCGTTTGGCGTCGTCGCCGACGGCCAGCACCTCGTTGGTGCCGGCTTTCACCGCGACCACCGACGGCTCGCGCAGCACGATGCCGTGGTCCTTGACGTTGATCAGGGTGTTCGCGGTGCCAAGGTCGATGCCGATATCATTGGAAAACAGGTTTCCGAAAAGCTTTTTGAACATGGAAAGGGTTGAAAATGAGAGAGTCGTGGGAGAAATCCGGTGAATCCGAGGAATCCCTCGCGGGCCTTCGTGCGGGCGTCCGGCCCGGGAAAAACGAAGAAGCGTCTGGAAAACTGTCGGGAAAAGCGGGCGAGAATCCTCTTCCGCCATCGCAAGGTCAAGCCGGAATCCTTGTTCCTCAAAGCATCCGCGGGGGTTCCACGGCTTGAAAATCAGGAAGTCCCGTCACGCCCACGATGCCGTTTCCAGCCCCCGCTCCCCCGCCCTTTTTTCACGTTTCACCCAAGCCGCAAACCGTGGTTCGCAAACCCGGCACGCCGCCCCGTCCGGTCCCATCGCGAAGGCGATTGACCGCGGCGATCACAATCTCCGCCGCGTTGTGGGCCTCCGCCGGGGTGTTGAGAATGGAAAAACTGAACCGCAGGCTGCCGCGGCCGCGCGCGCCGTCGATGCCCATCGCAAGCTGCACATGGGACGGACGGATCTTCCCCGCCATGCAGGCGGACCCGGCGGAGCACTCAAGTCCGGCTTGATCGAGCAGTTGGATCAACTCCACCGCCTCGCATCCCTCGAAGGACAGATGGCTGGTATTCGGCAGTCGATGGATCGTGCTGCCGTTCACCGTCACTCCAGGCAGCTCCTGCAGCAATTTGCTTTCAAACGAATCCCGCATCACCCGCATCACCCGCAGCGCCCCGTGCTCCGCGCCGCGGTTGGTTAGAATGGCGGCGATGGCTCCTAACCCGACGATCCCCGGCACGTTCTCGGTCCCCGCGCGCCTCGCGTTTTCCTGGGTGCCGCCTTTCATTAGCGGATAGAAACGGATGCCGCGCCGAACATACAGCGCGCCCACGCCCTTCGGCCCGTGGAACTTGTGGGCTGATAGAGAAAGGAAATCCACCCCGAGATGGCGCACGTTCAAGTCCGCTTTTCCGGCCAGTTGCACCACATCCGAATGGATCGGGATCCCACGCTCCCGCGCCATCGCCGCCGCCTCATGCACCGGCTGGACCACGCCGGTCTCGTTGTTCGCGGCCATGATGGAAACCATCGCCGCTCCGGAGAGCAGCGCTTGGAACTTTTCCAGATCCAGCCTCCCGTCCGCATGCACCGGCGCGTGTTTCACCGGCCTTGTGAGATCCTCCGCCGCCCGCAGCACCGCGGAATGCTCGATCGCGGAAACCACCACCGTCCCCGCGCCCACCAAGCGGTCCATCGAATGCAGCGCCGTGTTCACGCTCTCCGTGCCGCCGCTGGTGAACACGATCTCATCCGCCTCCGCGCCGATCCATGCCGCCACCTTCGCTCTCGCCTCCTCGATCGCCTCCCTCGCAAGTCGTGCGGATTGATAGGCGCCGGATGGATTCGCATGCCCGTCGCGCAACCATGGAAGCATCGCTTCGAGCACCTCGGGCAGCATCGCCGTGCTCCCATTCGCGTCCAGATGGATCATGCGCGGACGATCACCGGAAGGACCACCGGGTTCAATGCGTAAAACCACAAATCACCGACAAAACCCCGCATGAAATCCGCCCTCCTCGCCACCCTCCTCGGCAGCACCGCCGCCTTCTCCGCCACTCCCGAAGCCCGCGAGTGGAAAGCCCCGAACGGCACCGTCTTGAAATACCGCTGGCACGCTCCCTCCCCCATCGAACCCGGCAAAACCTATCCGCTCGTCCTCTTCCTCCATGGCGCGGGCGAACGCGGCGATGACAATTCCGCCCAGCTCAAACACGGCGTGAACGCCATCCTCAAAGGCGCGGAGAAACTCAAACAACCCTGCTTCCTCATCGCCCCCCAATGCCCCGCCGACCGCTGGTGGGCGCCCATCAACCGCGAAACGATGCGCCTGAGCGAGGCGGCGAAACCCAACGCGCTGTTAGAAGCCGTGTTCGCCCTCACAAGCGAGACGATGAAACAACAACCCGTCGATCCCAAACGCTTCTACGTCACCGGCATCTCCATGGGCGGATACGCCACCTGGGATTTGTTAGGCCGCGCGCCGGAAACCATCGCCGCCGCCATGCCCGTCTGCGGCGGCGGCGATCCCTCGCTCGTTTCCAAATACAAAACCATTCCCATCCACGCCTTCCACGGCGAGGCCGATCCCGTCGTCCCCGTCAAAACCACCCGCGAGATGATCGCCGCCCTCGAAACCGCCGGCGGCAAACCACAGGCCACCTACTACCCCGGCGTCCAACACGATTCCTGGACCCAGACTTATGACAACATCGAGGTCATCAAGTGGCTCTTCGATCAGAAGCGCCCGTGAGCCGGCCAGCGAGGACACCTCTCTCATCTCTTCACCACCGCTTTGCCCTTCACCTTGAGCTCGAAGGGCCTCTCGTTGGCGTCGTTGGAGAAAATTTGGACGGTTGCCTTGTGCCTGCCTTCGGATTTGGGAGCAAACCCGATGATCAGCAGTGCGGATTCTCCCGGCTTGATGCTCGCGGGCAGTGGCTTGCTCACGAAGAAGTCTCCGGGACTTCCGGGATCGACGCTGGTTTTCAACCCCTCCAAGGGTAGCAGTCCCGTGTTCTTCACCACAAACGTCCGCGTCGGCTTCTCTCCAATCTCCCACCTCAGATCGAAAAAGTTGCCCGCAGGCTGCCCGCTTGCAAGCGGTGTCTTCCCCGGACCTTCCACGGATATCTCCTGTGTCAGTCGGATGACTGAGACCATATCGACGTCATCCACCGTCTTCCATTTACCCACCTTCACTTCGGTCTTGGCCCCTGAGAGCAATGCCGTGTCTCCAGAAATCGCATTCCCGGTTGCGCGCGCTTCACCAGGCCTCGCCTCAGGATAGCTCAGCGTGGCTTTTCGGCCCCAAACTCCGCCCACCAACTCAAACAAATAGTCCCTTCCGCGAATGGGTTTCATTTCAGCTGGGCGGAGGGCGGGCGCCCTGATAATTGCCAATGATCCGGAAACCGCGATGTTGATGCCGAAATGATCGTAATCATAAAGGTAGTCCGGACAAATCTCCTGTTTCAAAGTCCACTTTCCTTCGTTGAACTCATACACAGACACTGCGCCGGTTCTCAAGAGGTCGCTCTCACGACGACCCTCCGGATCACCGACCAGTATCTGGTTTCCAGCAATGGCGAGAGCGACACCAAAATCACTGCTTTGGTATTCAGGAGGAGATAAGAACGCTTCGAACGTCCAGGTTTCCGAAATCCGGCGGAATACAAAGACTCCGATTTCCTGCGCGGTGGCAGCTCCAGCCACGACTGCCAGATCTCCGGAGAGGGCAACGCCGTCTCCGGTGCTTCCGACGATCCATCGATTCTCCGGCAGATCACCAAGAGTGGCCTCAAGCTGCCATCCGTCAGGTTTTCTCACATAGGCGAATACGTTTCCATGCCCGGGTCCCGTGATCATAGGCGCCGACGCGATGATCCGGTCTTCATACAGAGCTATTTCGGTTCCAAACCCGAAGCTTCCAGCCATCGAAGGCAGTGCGATTCGCTGATCCAGCAGCCAATCCGTTCCACTGCGAGTATAGACCCAAAGGCAGCCCGCACCATACTCTCCATCCGGAGAGGCATATGGAGCGCTCGCGACAAGCCTGTCCGCAGACAACGCGACCTTCGTTCCGAATAGATCCATTCGTCCACCTTGCGGGGGCCGGAGTTGTTTCAAAAGCGCCCAACGCTCCTTGCGATCCCGCCGGAACACATACACGCTACCGGCGGAGTCTCCAAATAGAGTGTTGTCACCGGGAGCCCCAATGACCGCCGTGTCTCCTGATAGGGCAACGGACCACCCGAACATATCGCCTCTTTGAGTGCGACCGTCCGGATCCACCAATCCCGCATCCCGGATCTTCCAGACGGCGAGGGTTCCGAGGTTCAGCGGATACACGGCGGCGCGATCCTCCACCTCGATGGAGAAACCCTGACTCCCTCTGGCACTCACACTCGCCCGCAGCGCGCGGCCGGTGGCATCCGTCACTTGCGGCACGCCGTAGTGCAGCGCGACGTCAGACGAATTTCGGGACGTGATCAAGATCCCGGCACCGGCCGGATCCTGCTGCGCGACGGAATCCTTCAATTGAAACCCAAGCCGCAAGTTGCCGCCATCCGCAGGCTCCGTTCTCTCCCTCAGGCGGATCTGGTGGCGCAGTCCCTCCGGAACATTCTCAAACGTTTCCGAAATGCCTCCGGACCATCGGTACTCCGCCTCGCCACCCTCGACCGAAGGACCGGCCAGGCGCTCAAGTTCCACCTCATTCATCCGGCGACCCTGCCAAACCGCGCACGTTTCCCCCTTGGCCGAAAAGCAGACCGCGCCATCCTCCAAAAACCGGACCTGCCCTTGGTTCTTCGGGTTGGAGGCGAAATACAAGGCTCCTTCGTTCTCCGGCAGCTTCCGTTCCTCCTCCGTCACCGCTTGGATCGCATGCCTGGCCCCGATGAAGACCTCCTGAAGCGAATCCGGAAGGTCGCTCCTGCCAGACGCAGCTCTTTCCCTGTCCGCGGAAACGTGTTCGCTCGCCTTGAAAACCCCGGCTTCCGCGCCCGGTCTTCCAACTATCTCAAGCCCGGAATCCCCGCGAACGGATTCCACCGCCAAAGTCCGCCCACCTTCCGCCGCCCTCCCGGTTCCAATCTCTTCCGAAGTCCTCCAAGCAATGACCACCCCAGCGGCCACCACAAGAACCGTTCCAGCCACCTTCATCAAACGCTCGTGTTCCATACGTATCTTTTCAAGGTTTGGATTGAAATACTGATTCATTGTCTGACATCAAACCCTCCCGGTTCGACCATCGTTATTTAATCACCACAGAAATTCGGATTCAATCCAATGCCAGCTGAACTCACTACACATACATCTGCTTTCATTATTTTGGCAGCACATAAACCGGACCTCGCCATCCCTTCGGACAATTTGTAAAATACGCTTCTATCGACACTAGCCTATCCCGGCGATATCCGAGTTTCACGTAACGATCCTCTTGAAACGCATACCGAGGTGCCTCTCTAGAGCGTTTGTTGTAAACATGGTATTCGGTTCCATTGTTCCAGAATATTTCATTTGGATTTCCCCAATGTTCAAGAACCCAAGACTTGCGACCCGAACCCATCATTCGATAATATTTCTCAGGCTCCTGACTCTCCGGAGGATACATTCCATGCCCCACAGTCCCTCGTGATGGAGCGAGTTCAAGTTGATTCTGCGCTCCATTCGGATTTAAGTTTTCATCCCGAATAAACAAAGCATTTCTCTGAGCCAGACATCCAAAATGCAATAAGCTCACAAATACACAAATAAACTTTTTCATGATATTTACCGTATTGTGTTAAGAGTCATTTTGGGGCGATGCCACTCGATGAAACTCCAATCAACAAGTGACTGCTGACCTTTGGGAGCCCAAGAATAATAGCGGCTTGCGGTTACATTAGGAGCAAAAAAGAGCAAATTTTGCATCGTGGTCAACACTTCCCCACCCACACCATAATGCACTATGTTTTGCCCCATCGCAGGAATGCGATCCGCATACCCCGCATATCGCAACGTCATTGGATTCAACCCAGCGGCATTATAGATCAGCGCTGGAGCTCCAGTCACAGCGGAAATAGCAGCACCAAGTCCACCCCCGAGAGAATGTCCAACAACCACAAATTTCATCCCGGAAGACGCAGCGTTATTCTGCTCTATAATTCCATATTCTATGGCTTTCATATACTGGATGGATTTAAATCCGAGACCTTGTTTAAAGTTATCCAGCCAATCGCCAAACAATCCACCGGCCGACGAGGTTCCTACAGGAACCATAACACGAATACCTGTAACGCTGTTTTCAAACACGGCATAATCCAAATACGATTCTTCGTGATTGCTGAAAAATTTCACATACCTCCAATTTTTTGGAAGATCCAACTTTGTTGGGAAAATTTGATTAAATTGTTCCATCTGATCATTTAGATCATACGCAGCATTCCACAAAAGCGTGCCCTCTTCTGATCTAGACACCCCACCGATGCCGTTCAAATACTCACGCGTGGTCAATGACATCGCCATTTTGGCTGCCATATTCGCACCTGCCGATATCGCTTGGGATTTTAATGAACTTATGAATCCGTCCTGAAATTTTCCGCCCATGGCCTCATTTCCTGCACCGGCTACTGCCGACGTTGCAACCATTTTAAACATGGGTCCGAATTGCCCGGCCCATCCACCGACTGCGCTTTGAATGCCCCCCATTGCCGCTCCTCTGGCAATATCGGAAAAATTGCCGCCATTTAATGCAGCTCCGGAAGCTCCTTGTACGGCCCCGACAAAAGCAGCCTGCGCGAATGCATTTGTCCCAACGATCCATGGCGCTACGTAGCATGCCACAGCCGTAATGACAAATGATGCTATTGTCCGCCAGTTTTCTTTGAACCAGTTGCCCACGCCATCAAAGACTTTGCCTATGAATGAGTAGCCCGTGGGATCGGTGGCATTGAGCGGGTTGTTGAGGACGTAGCTATAGCGGTTGAAGTTCTGGGAGTATTCCGGAACCTGGACGTAGGGATCCGGGCTGAGCATGCGGCCGAGTTCGGGATCGTAGATGCGGCCGTTCATGTGGATGAGGCCGCTGTCGTCGAGCTGCTCGTGGCCGGTGTAGCCGCGGTCGTAATCGTTCGCGCTGGTCCGATAGGCGTCCGTGTCCGCCTGGCGGTAGTTCACGAAGGTGCTCGGATCGCGCCGCTCGCCCCAGGGATCGAAGGACTGGCGCTCGGTCTGGACGTCGCCGGCGAAGGAACTGCCGTTCCATTTGCCGGTGAGGATCACATCGGTGCTGCCGAGATGGTCCTTGAGCAGGGTGGCGAGTTTCACCGTTTCCGGCAGGCCGGGTTTCTCGGTGCGGGTATAGACCGCGAAGCCGCCGAGGCTGTGACGATGCACGGTCTTGACCAGCACCGGCGAGGCCTGCTGGTTCGCCATGGTGCTGTGGATTTCACGCTCGTAGGAGCCGAGGTAGAAGGTTTCCTCGTTCTCGCGGCTGTCATTGGCGGCGATGCGTTCCTTGAACTGGCGGACACGTGATCCACCGGCGCTGAACTGGAACTGGCAGTATACCCGGCTGGCCGGATGGACGACGGTATTGGTGAAGTCCTTGAGATCCGGCGCGGCCGGGTAGTTCAAGGACGCAAGCTGGCCGAAGGAGGTCCAGGTGAATTCGCGCCGTACCAGCCCGCCGACCTTGTCCGCCGTCATGTAACCCGCGGCGTCGTATTCGTAAGTGTGACCCACCCCCTTGATGGTGGCGGAGGTGACGGCATGGGGCCGCGAACCCTCGTATAAGAGGCTGGCACCGGACTTGGTACTGAGGTTGCCGGTGATGGAATACGTGAAACTGGATGGCGCGGGCACAGTACCTCCAGAGGCCGAGGTGACAGTGGCACTCTTGACGCGGTTGATGCCGTCATAGGTGAATGTTTCACTGAGACCCGTGACGTGATTGGTGCGGTATTTA
>DAISZP010000411.1:0-5059 GCA_036824745.1 Luteolibacter sp. | reverse complement strand
GTGGGGAAGTTGCACGGGCTCGTGGGGAAGTTGCACGGGCTCGTGGGGAAGTTGCGCGGGCTCGCGGGGAAATCACACAATCTTCCGGGGAAGTTGCTTGTGTGCGTGGGGTAATTCCAGCGGTTTGTGACTTTCTCGCCACGAGTCAATTGAGCTTTTCAACGAGGTATCGACCAGAAGTTAATGCTCCTGCGCGCTTGGAATCGATTCCGTATTTACGAAGAAATGCCTCGTGAACAAGAACGCCGCCGTTGTGACTCACGGGGTTGGAATTGCAGGCGACTTCGACACTCATTCCCTTTTCCAGTCGGATTCCGTTTATGAGGGATGTCGTTTTGATTGTGACTTGGTAAAGGGCCATGTTTCAGCTTTCCAAAAGAGTTCTCGCCATTTTCTGTTCGTCCTTTGAAAGCGTGTTGATCACCGACTCTTCAAGGCGCTTGGGCACGATAAACCAAGTGGGGAGTCCTCGTGACTGTGGTGATCCGATCGGACTGTCCTTGGAGCCATTCCATCGCATTCCGAGTACCGGTTCATCCTCCCATTTGCCGATGGCTATCGCGACGCGGTGTCCGTAACTGTCCGGCTGAGCACCTGATTCGAGAACCCGGATCAGAGTCCACATGCGGCGGGGAGAGGTGACCTTATCTGGTGTAATGTAGTCTTGCATACGGACGACGTAATGAGCGACGTGAGCATTCACGTCAATGCTTTTAAAAGTTTTTTTATGGTGCTGACGTGGGAGTCGACGAATTTCGACAGTTGATTGCGGGTCGCGCTACGGGTCTCCCGTTGGCTTCACGGCTGGGACTGCTCGATTCTGTTGCGTATGTCCTTTTGGGCGGTTTGGAGCCGGTGGAGAAGCTTTGCTCCCGATCCGTGACCAACAATGCCCCACTCGTACATGTTCGGGATCATTCCGAGCGCGTCCCGGATGTCGTTCATCAGCTCCCCGGTGTCCTTGTAGAACATCTCGAATTCAGATTTCGTGAATGACGGGACTGGTCGCATTCCTGACTCGATGTCATGGGCCGCCAGATCCAGATGGGAGACGAGCTGATTTCTGGGTTCATGGAAATTGTAGGCTCTGGCTCGGATTTCCCTCAGACGGTCGGCGAATGCATTTGCGTTTGGGTTATTTTCCGTCCGGAGGATTTCAATCACGGCGGCAATCGTGAGGTTTTCTTTATTGCCGGTTTTCGCGGGGTCCAGAAGTCTGGAAACCGAGACGGAGATGTAGTGAAGGTAAACGATGTAGAGGTCGTTGAAGAACGCATTGTCGGATTCCGACAGGAGCGTGAGAACCTCCTGTTCTCCGCGATACAAGCGGGCATAGGTGGAAAACACGGAACTCAGATGGGCGATCTCGTTGTCGAGAATTCCTATCAGGCGTTTGGCGTTCTCCAGATTGCTCATTGGGTTGGGTAGGTGAACATTGAGGTAAACGAAAGACTCGCTGCGGAAGCGGGCCACAGCGGCTGAAAAGTGAGTGTTGGCGATCGGCGATTTACGGAACTGGAATCTCCCTGACCATTTTCTCAAGAGCGTAGGTTGAATTAATGCGTTTGATGATTTGATCAGCATCTGATTCGTGGCCCGGAAGTTTGGATTTAATGGCTGCTGAAAGATCCGCCGTGTATGCGCTAACAGTATTCTTGGCTCCAATCACGCTGGTGTAAGATTGAGTTCCATTGGTGCCGACAATGGCTGTAAATGACTGGCCATCCACATAGCGCTTGCTGTCACATGCCACGTAGCATGTTCCAATCGGCTTGAGCGTAGCGAGATAGTTCCGCGAACCGCTGATTGGATCATCGAACCAAGTGTAGAGACCTTCCCATGTTTCGGCATTTGAGAGTAGAACTCCCCCATCCAGGACTTGGAGGACCTTCCCTTGAATCCTCAGGAATTGATGATCAATAGTGACCTTTATGAGCGCAGATTTCAGTTCTGCTGCGCGTTTTTCAACTTCCTTTGCGGCCATAACCTCGCGGCTTTTCTTTACGGATTCCGGAGTGAGGCCTGCTTTCTTCGCATCGTCTTCTTTCAGATCCTCGAAACGAATAGTGGTCGCTCCGGATTCATGAATGATGGAAAGACTATCGCCGTTGATTTTTTTTACGGTGACTTTGGAATAGGTTTTGCCTTCGCGAGTCGTGAGTTGGTCGAATATCAAGTCGGGTGGACCAGCTGCCATGGCTTGAATGAGCAGTGAGAGGCAAAACATAAGATAGGCTCCGGGTTTCATGGATGCGGATATTATTCGATCCGCCATGAGAATCCAGCGGGACTTTGCGGGATTCCATCTTCGCTCACGCGATGGGGGATGTAGGTTGTTCCCACGACGGGCTGGGACAGGTTGTCCCAGCCACGGGGCTTACTTCGCGGCGGCGCGGCGGAGGCGGTCCATGATGGCGACGCCGAGGCCGGTTTCGCTGACGGGTTCGGCGATGATGGCGTCGAGGCCGGCTTCGTCGAGCTGGCGCATGACGAAGAAGAGGCGGATGGCGGCTTCGGCGAGCTTGCCGCTGCCGGGGCTGAGGGCTTCGATGGTTTCCCAATCGTGGAGATTGACGTAAGCGCCATCGTCCTCGGCCTTGTAGCTGAGCAGTCCGTATTTCTTTCCGGGCTCGGGTTTGAAATCCTCGGGTTTCTCCAACAGAATGAGGGGCGTGAGGGGCGCGTAGTGGCTGGGAAGCTGGCCGGGAGCGTGGGGGAGATCGCCGGCTTTTTCCTTCACCTTCTCCACCTTGCCGAAGTCCTGGAGCATTTCCTTGGTGATGGGGCCGGTGCGGTGGAGGCGGAAGATGGGTTTCTTGCCTTCGCGCGGCTCGATGGAAATGATGGTGCTCTCCACGCCTTCGGAGCAGGCTCCGGCATCGACGACGAGCGGGATGCGGCCGCCGAGTTCCTTCATCACGGCGGAGGCGGAGGTGGGCGAGATGCGGCCGAAGCGGTTGGCGCTGGGGGCGGCGATGGGTTTGCCGAGGGCTTTGTTGACGGCGCGGAAGACGGGATGGGCGCTTTGTCTAACAGCGACGGTGGGCAGGCCGCTGGTGACGAGGTCCGGGATGTCCGGGTGCTTGGGCAGGATGAGCGTGAGCGGGCCGGGCCAGAAGGTGGAGGTGAGTTGGTTCACCGTCTCGGCGATGTCATCGGGAACGATGGCCACGTGTTTCAAATCGCCGCGCGAGGCGATGTGGACAATGAGCGGATCAAACGAGGGCCGCTCTTTCGCGGCGAAGACCTTGGCGACGGCGTCCGGATTCAAGGCGTCCGCGCCGAGGCCATAGACGGTTTCGGTGGGCAGGGCGACGGTTTCACCGGCGGCGAGCAAGGCGCAGGCTTCGCGCACGGCGTCGTTCATGTCATCGTCAGCGGTGTGGATGAGGCGGGTCTCGGACACGCGGGGGTTGTGCCAGAGGCGGCGGCGGCTTGGGAACTTCTATTTTCCTGTTCCTTCCGGCATGGAGGCTGTTTAGGGTCCTTCTATGAACGAATCGACGAACCCGCCTGAGAACATTGTTCTCATCGGATTCATGGGCAGCGGCAAGACGACGGTGGGGCGGGAGCTCCATCAACGGCTCGGCTATCCGCTGGTGGACATGGATCAGGTGATCGAACTGCGCGCCGGCAAGCCCATCACCGCGATTTTCGAGGAGAACGGGGAAACCGCCTTCCGCGACATGGAAACGGGGCTTTTGAAGGAGCTCAGCCAGCGTGGCGAACCGCGGCGGATCATTTCGACGGGTGGTGGGGTGGTCGGCCGGTCGGAGAATCGCGAGCTTCTCAAGGGGCTGGGCTATGTGGTGTGGCTGCACGCGCCGGCGAAGTTGATCCTGGAACGGACGGGCAAGAATCGCGCGAGGCCGCTGCTCAATGCGGAAGATCCCGCCGAGCGGATCCGCACGCTGATGGAACAGCGCGAACCGCTCTATCAGGAAAGCGCGCATCTGAAACTCGATACCAGCGGGCTGGACTGCGGGGAACTCGCTACGGGCATCCTGGAGTGCGCCCGGTATTTTTTCGCGCAGCATCCATGAGCGGCCACGAGGCAGTGGTGAAGGCCTGGGCGGCGGAGCTTGGCTTTGATGATTGCCGGATCGCCCGTGCCGCGGAGGCGACGCATGCGCAAGAATTCCGCGAGTGGATCGGGGAGGGGAACCATGCGGACATGGCGTGGCTGGAGCGCACGCCGGAGCGGCGCTGTGATCCGCGGGTGGTGCTTGCGGGTTGCAGGTCGGTCATTTCGCTGGCGATGAACTATTTTCCGGGGGAGAGCCCGTTTCCTGATGGTCATCCGGGTGGTTACCGGATCGCGCGGTATGCGTGGAATGATGATTACCACGATCTGATTGAGAAGCGGCTGAGGGACTTCGACACGCGGCTTCAGAGCTTGGGAGGTGTGCAGAAACCTTACGTCGATACCGGGCCGGTCCTGGAGAGGGATTTCGCGACGGACTCCGGACTCGGCTGGAACGGCAAGTCCACCATGCAGATCCACCGGCGGCTCGGTACTTGGTTTTTCCTCGCGGAGATCCTGACAACGCTGGAACTCGCGCCGGACGCCCCGTTTGGCGATCACTGCGGAAAATGCACGCGCTGCATGGACGCTTGCCCGACCCAAGCGATCACCGCGCCGCACCGGGTGGACGCCCGGCGCTGCATTTCCTACCTGACGATCGAGCACAAGGGGCCGATCCCCGAGGAGTTCCGCGAGGCGATCGGCGACCGGATCTACGGCTGTGACGCCTGCCTCGACGCCTGCCCGTGGAACCGTTTCGCCGAGGTTTCCCGGGAGATGAGCTTCCACGCGCGGGAAAGCGTGTTTGGACACCGGTTGCGGGATTTCCTGGATTTGGATGAGGAGGGTTTCCGATCCTTGTTCGCCAAGTCCCCGATCAAGCGCATCAAACGGATACGGTTTCTACGGAACGTCTGCGTGGGGCTGGGAAACACCGGCTCCACCGAGGATCTGCCCGCTCTGGAACGCGCGGCGTTGGACCCGGACCCGCTGATTTCCGAGCATGCGGGTTGGGCGATCCGGCGCATCCGACAA
>DAISZP010000410.1:0-5060 GCA_036824745.1 Luteolibacter sp. | reverse complement strand
GGGTGAGCACCGAGGGCGCGACGGCTTCGAGGTCTTCGAGCGAGGCCATGTAGGCACCGCGCAGGGCCGCGCGGGACTTCGCGCCGAGAATGAGGTATTGCACGGCACGCGGGCCGGCACCCCAGCCGACAGTGTCCTTGATCCATTGCGGCGATTCCGGCTGGCCCGGGCGGGTCTTGCGGACCAATTGCACGGCGTATTCGTAAAGGTGCTCGGGGACCGGCACGCGGCGGACGAGTTGTTGGTAGGCGAGAACCTTCGGCCCGTCCAGCAGGTGGCTCAGCGTGTGGCGGGCGGTGCCGGTGGTTTCCCGGGCGATGCGTTTTTCCTCATCCGCGGACGGGTAATCCACCTCGATGAGGAACATGAAGCGGTCGAGCTGGGCTTCCGGCAGGGGATAGGTGCCTTCCTGTTCGATCGGATTCTGGGTGGCGAGCACGAAGAACGGCGGCTGGAGCGTGTAGGTGTTGCCGAGAACGGTCACCTTGTTTTCCTGCATCGCCTCCAGCATGGCGGATTGGGTTTTCGCCGGGGCGCGGTTGATTTCGTCGGCCAGCACGATATTGGCGAAGACCGGGCCTTTGACGAATTCGAACTCGCGCCGCCCGCCGACGCCGGATTCCTGGATGATGTCGGTGCCGGTGATGTCCGCCGGCATCAGGTCCGGAGTGAACTGGATGCGGTTGAACGACAGGTCGAAGGTCTGGGCCACCGAAGAAACGAGCAGGGTTTTGGCGAGGCCGGGCACTCCCATGAGCAGGGCGTGGCCGCGGGCGAAGAGGCAGATCGCCAGGCGCTCGATCACCTGATCCTGGCCGACGATGATTTTCCCGAGTTCCTCCCGAAACGCCTGGTAGGTCTTTCCTAGTTCGTCGATCGCGGCGACATCATCGGGGGGGAGTTGGTGGGCGAAGTCGGGTATGGATTCCATGGTATGCGGATAGGAGCGAAGCTAGGAGGGAGGCTTGTTTTGTCCAGACGCGATCTTTAACCGCATTCTTAATTGTAGTTGCCGGTGAAATCCGGGGATTTTCCTCCGGAAAACCGCTCCAATCCCCGCAACCACGGGAAATTCCCCGGATCGGGAGAAATTTTCCATTTCCGGCTTGCCAGCCCCCGGTCGTCTGCTAAACCACCCGCCCCGCGGGAACCCGGACGTTTCCCGTTCACGATCCGCGGTCAAGCGAACTCTTCCGCACCTTATGGCACGCATTCTAGGCATTGAAATCCCCAACGAGAAGCGCATCGAAGCTTCTCTGCCCTACATGTTTGGCATTGGCCGCCCCACGGCGTCCAAGATTCTCGAGCACGCCGGCATTGATCCGAATATCCGCACCGGTCAGCTCAGCGAAGACCAGCTTGTGCGCATCGCCCAAGTCATCCAAGCCGAAGGGGTTCTGGTGGAAGGCGATCTTCGCCGCGAGCGTCAGGCTCAGCTCAAGCGCCTCACTTCCATCAACTGCTACCGCGGCATCCGCCACAAGCGTGGTTTGCCCGTCCGCGGCCAGCGCACCCGCACCAATGCCCGCACCCGCAAGGGCAAGAAAAAGACGGTCGGCGTGAAGAAGTAATTTTTCCTAACTAGCACATGTCCGAAGAAACCACCAAAAATTCCGCCGAAACCAAGGCGGTTGAGCCAACAGGAGCTCCAGCACCCGCAACCCCAGCCGCTCCGGAAGCGGCGGCCGAAGGCGCTCCCAAGAAAGAACAGAAGCGCGACATCTTCGCCGAGATCGGTCTCGGTGGTGATGAAGAAGTGAAGATTCACAAGGCGAAGGGCGCCAAGAACATCACCCGCGGGGTGGTTCACGTCACCGCCACCTTCAACAACACGCTCGTCAGCGTGACCGACGCCAACGGCAACACCATCGGCTGGTCGAGCGCCGGCAAGATGGGCTTCAAGGGTTCGCGGAAGAGCACTGCTTACGCCGCTCAGGTGGTTTCGCAGGACGCCTGCCGCCAAGCCATGGGCCACGGCCTCAAGGAAGTGGATGTGCGCGTCAAAGGTCCGGGTTCCGGCCGCGAGTCCGCCGTCCGTGCCGTGCAAGGTCTCGGTCTTGAAATCCTCTCGATCCGCGACGTGACCCCCATCCCGCACAATGGCTGCCGCCCGAAGAAGGCCCGCCGCGTGTAATCCCAACCTTTTAGAAATCTTACCATGGCACGTTACACTGGACCCCGCGCGAAGATCAGCCGCCGTTTCGGCGTCTCCCTCTTCGGCCCGTCGAAAGCCCTCGAGCGCCGCAACTTCCCGCCCGGCCAACACGGCGTCCGCGCCGGCCGCAAGAAGAAGAGCGAATATTCCGTCGCTCTTGGCGAAAAGCAGAAACTCCGTTTCCAATACGGCGTTCTTGAAAAACAATTCCGCGGTTACTACGAGGAAGCCGCCCGCCGCCGCGGCATCACCGGCGTCATCCTGCTCCAGCTTCTGGAATGCCGCCTCGACAACGTCGTTTACCGCGCCGGTTTCGCGAATACCCGCCAAGCCGCCCGCCAGATCGTCAACCACGGCCACATCCTCGTGAACGGCCGCTGCGTGGACGTCGCCAGCTTCCAAGTGAAGCCCGGTGATGTGATCAAGGTCGGAGGCAAGCCCTCTTCCCAGCAACTCGCCCTCCGCATGACCGACCTCACCCAGGCAAGCCCGGGTGTCGATTGGCTCACGGTGGACAAGGACAAGCTCGAAGCCACCGTGAACCGCGTGCCTGAGCGTGCTGACATCGACCCGATCGTCAACGAGCAGCTCATCGTCGAGCTCTACTCCCGCTGAGAGATTCTTTCTTGGTTGGTTTTTACAAAACGTCCGGATGCAAGTCCGGGCGTTTTTGTGTTTATGAGTCCAGCCATTTCATCCGTCATGAAAACCTCGCTCAATCTCCTGCTCTGGACCACCCGCGTCACGGCGGAGGATCTCCGCCACGTGGAACGCCTGCGAACGGCGGGCTACGATGGTGTGGAGGTTCCGATTCATCAGCCGGATGAGGCGCATCATGCTGCCATCGGCCGGGCGATCCGCGACCTTGGAATGTCGTGCACGGTTTCCACCGCGTTGCCAGGCGCGCATGCGGATTTCCTCAGTCCGGATTCGTTGGTTAGAGACGCGGCCGCGGATTACCTGCGCGGCATCGTGGACTCCGCCGCCGCTCTCGGCGCGGAACTGGTCATGGGGCCGATCTATCAGGCGCTCGGCGTGTTTTCAGGGACCGCTCCCACCGATGATGAATTCCATCGTGCTGCCGATGGATTGCGGATTGTCGCCGATCATGCCGCCGCCGCGGGCATCCGCCTGATGATCGAGCCGCTCAACCGTTTCGAGTGCCACTTGATCAACACTCTCGAAGCCGGTGCCCGGCTCGTTGCCGAAATTGGCCGGCCGAACGTCGCCATCGCCTACGATGCCTTCCACGCGAACATCGAGGAAAAGCATCCGCTGCCGATGATCGACCAATACCATTCCATCATCGGGCACGTCCACATTTCCGAAAACGACCGGGGCGCGCCGGGAAGCGGGCACCTTCCGTTAGAGGAAACCGTCCGCCGTTTCCTCGATCATGGATACGAGGGTTGGTTCGTCGTCGAATCCTTCGGCACCGCATTACCCGATCTCGCGGCGGCCACGCGTTGCTGGCGTCCCACCTTCACGAGCGAACAAGAAGTCGTGGATGCCGGAGCGCGTTTGTTTTCAGGATTCCGCTGAAACGGTCCCGTCGAGAATCGCCTCGATCATCCGCAGCGCTTCGATATTCGGACGCACTTCGTGGACCCGGTGCAGCAGCACGCCCATCTCCCGCGCGCGGGCGGTGACGGCTACAGTGGGCCAGTTCCGGAGTCCGAGGTCCATGTCTCCGAGTAGCATGCCGATGAAGGATTTCCGCGAAACTCCTAACAGAAGTGGCCGGCCTCTCGGTGACAGACAGTCCAGCGCGCGCAGCAGCGATAGATTGTGAGCAAGGGTTTTTCCGAAACCGATGCCCGGATCGAAACAAAGCGCTTCCGGCGCGATGCCGGCCCGGCTCAGGGTTTCCACCCGTTCTTCGAAAAACCCCCTCACTTCCCGCACCACATCCTCGTAGTGCGGTGCCACTTGCATCGTCCGCGGTTCGCCCTGCATGTGCATCACGACCACAGCGCATCGGTGGGCCGCGCAGACGGCGGCCATTTCCGGATCCGCGCGCAGGCCGCTGACGTCGTTGACGACATCCGCCCCGGCGCGCAGCGCGGCGTCCGCCACCTCAGCCTTCGCCGTGTCCACCGAGATCCAGCCGTCCCAGACTTTCCGGATCGAGTCGATCACCGGGACCACCCTGCGGATTTCCTCATCCGCCGGGACCGGCAGGGAGCCCGGGCGGGTCGATTCACCGCCGATGTCCAGGATGGCCGCGCCTTCCGCGATCATTCGGCGGGCATGGTCGAGCGCCGCTTCCAGATGGTCGTGGCGTCCGCCGTCCGAGAACGAATCCGGCGTGACGTTGAGGATGCCCATCACGAGCGCCTTTGTGTCGAGGTCCAGGGTTTCTCTCCGGGTCTTCCAAATCATGGTGAAACTAACCGCTTGCTGACAGATGCGGACCTGCCTAGTTTGCCCGCCATGATCAGGCTGACAACTTGGAAAAGTCTCGCGATGGCCGTCCTGGGTTCGGTGCTCTCCGTTTCCGCACAGGTGGGTGACAAGGAACTCTCACCGTTGCGCGTGATCGGCGAGCGTGACAAGGAGTTCGATTCGGTGGACGGACCGAACGTCCGCATGCTGCGCCACGAGGACGGCTCGCGCACCATGTTCACCCGCACTCCGGACAACAAGCGGATGACCAAGAAGAAATTCTCCTCCGGCGGCGTGCTGACGATGAAGAGCGAATACTGGATGAACTCCAACGGCGACCCGATGGGATGCCGCATCTTCGACGGCAAGGGCGATCTGATGTTCAAGGTGCAATACGGTTACCGCAAGTCCGACGGCCAGCTCGTGCGTGAACTCATGTGGGACGCCCGCACCAAGCGCATCGACCCGAACACCGGCAAGGAGATGCCGATCCAGCGCATCGAGTATCTCTACAACGCCC
>DAISZP010000409.1:0-5080 GCA_036824745.1 Luteolibacter sp. | reverse complement strand
CCATCCGGTTGCGCACCAGGTTGAACATGGATTCCAGCGGGGATTTGAAATTCGGATTGCCGCTCGATTGCGGCCGGAAGAGCATTCCCGTGAAAGCCGCCTGGTTGAAAAGTCCGCTGCGTTCCACGCGGATGCACCCGTGGGAAACCCCTGCAAGCGCCTCGTCGAAGTTGGAGAAACCGCCGAATGTTAGAAGCTCGCGGTTGTTGTATCCGGTCGCCGTGCCATGCTCGAAAACGAACGTCGTTCCATGGCTGTCCCTCCGGTATCCGTGCCGTTGAAGGTAGGAAATCACGAACCAGGTGAAATCCTGCTGTGTCAGCGTGCGGAACTGGTCGTTTTCCTTGTCCCACCAGCGCAAGCGGGTGACGTGATGAAGGAAACACCCGGAAAGGAAGTCGAGGCAGTTGAACCCCTGCGGCCGGATCGCACGCTGTGACGAACCACGCGGCGCGATCTTCACGTCATAGTCCTGGTCATCGAAGAAAACCACCTGCCCGAAGTGAAGACCGACGCGGGTTTTCAGGATGGACGGCAGATAGCACGCCGCGCCCTTCGTGCCCTGGCGGACCAATGAAAGCGCGTGGGCATCCGGCCGCATGATCCGGATATTGTCTTCGGACCATCCAAAGGGAAACCCGGTCGCCGTGATCGGCGGCGGTGTGTCATAGCCTGGAATCGCATACTTCGAATCACCGGTTTGTTTCCAGAGCTTCAGCCGTTCCATCAGCATCCGCTGGACCTCGCGGCCCGTGGTGGAACGCTGGCATTGCAGGTGAAGCCGCTTCACGTAATCCGCGAATTCGGCCGGAACCGATTTTCCGTTCCCTCCGCGATGATCTATCAGACCTTGCCAGCCTTTCTCTTCAAACTTGCTGACCTCGCGGGTGATCGTCGGCACCGACAGGCCAAGCGCCTTCGCCGCCTTGGAAATGACCTCGCCACGCTGCCCCCACTTCGCATTACGGATCTTGGAAATCCACTCAAGCCGCGTCGCCACGCGCTCGCGGATTTTCTCATCCAGCTTGCTGAAAGACTCCTGATCGTCTATCAGCTTCATCGCGATCAGGGTTGGGATGAACTTCCGTTTCATTCCATGATTCCTTTCCGCTTCGCGAGTTCGTAAAGCTGCTCGGCACTGTAGGATTCCCCGCCTTCCTCATGGGCCGCCTCGAGAATCCGCCGCGCATTCGTGATGCTCATGATGGATTCCATCGTCTCGGCGGAAATCCCGAGGATGCTGGCAATGGAGCGGTTTTGCTCCTCGCGCCTCTGGCGGAGACGGAGCTGAGCCAACTTGCGCCGGAACTCAAGCGCCCTCGGCTCGCTGGATTTCAACCACAACATCATTTCGCGGCCCCCGCGAAGCTCGTCGATTTGATCCTTCATTACTGCGGGCGAGGGAAGGTTGAGCGGCTTGTCCGTCCTGTGCGCCCGGAACTCTTCCTTGAGCCTCTCCTGAGTGTCCGCTTCGAAAAGCCCGAATTTCCAGAGGCCGTCCAACAGCTTTTCGCGTTGCTTCCGGGTGAGGATTGAAGGTTGCTTTTCCATCAGCTTCAGCACCCGCGCCGCGCCTTTCCCGAGCGTGGCTTCCATGATCGTGAGGCGTGTTCTAACAGCATCGGCGCATTCCAGATAATGGCGCACCATCGTCTCAGTGATTCCGGCCTCGTCCTTGCAGTAGTCTGCCCACGGCTTCCGCTTGCCGGACTTCGTTTCCTTGCGATGCGCCCAGTAGGACCCTTCCCCCTCATAGCCTAACAGTCTTCGGCGATAGCCCATTTCAAGGCCGAGCACGATCAACGCGGCAAGGCGTCTCCGGGGGCTGACTCCGGACAAGGGAATGCCAAGCTCTTGAACGACGGGCGCGGTCATGACTTGCGGGCCTTCCTGGATTTGCGGCGGGCCTTCACCGGCGGGCCTTGTGATTTTGATGCGATTTCCTCTTCCACGAACTTGAGCAATCCGGCCACTTCCCCATGCAACACATCTTCAAGAATCCCCTTGAACTTGTAGAGGGTGAGCTTCTCCGGATCGGGATTGGAGAGAGGCAGCTCGTGGAGGCTCGATTTCAGATAGTCGGCCTTCCGGATGTCCTGCATCATTTCGCAGATCCCGTTGAATTGGTCATGAATCGCTTTCGCGGAGTAACCCAACCATCCCACCTCGTCCGTCATCTTATCGCCCTTTCGGGTGTCGCCACCTTTCCCCGGCTGAAGATCGCTTGGGCGCTTCGCTATCCCAAGCTCATCCAACAGATCCGCCTGGCTGTCGTGATCGACGATCCGGCCGACGCATTCGGCGAGCTGCTCCAGCTCCTTGCCGTCGAGTTCATCGGCCGGGATGGTCAAGAGACGGCAGGCCAGTTCCCAGGTGATCAGCTCGTCCGCGTTGTTCTCGCGGCGAGCCTTATTCCTCCGCGCCTTGGCCCGTGCCGTCGCGGACTCGAAACATTGAATCCAGCGGTCAGCGGTGCGGTCGGGAATGCCAAGCTCGGCGCTCGTCAATTCGCTCCAGGATTTCAAGTCGCCAATTTGGCGACTTGAACCGCGACGGGCACCGCCATGGGTGAAGCCGAGCTTTTTCTTGAGGCTTGCAAGCTCCTTTCCGATCAGGACTTGAGCGGCGAGGGAACGGCGGACGTGGGATTTCAGATCGGCCAGCAGTCCCTTGGCGCGGGACCAATCCACGGCGGTTTGTTGCGGTTGCGCTTTCATCGGATCAAGCGGGGTTTGGGCTTTCCGGGAGTTCCTCAATGGCTTTGAGAATGCGGCGGGATTGGCGCTTGCCGTTGAGAACAAGGCTCAGGTGATGGCGGGTGACTCCAATGCGCTCGGCACAGGCGACAATCGTCCATCCCCTGCCTCTCAGCTTGTTTCTGGCCTGCTGAACCTCCGGCGGTCTTTTCGTGATTGTGTTTCCGTTCATTGCGTGCTGCTTTTGGTGGCGGGTTGCGTCCGTATGGAAACATTTCCATTTGGACGCGCAAGTAAATTTGTGTCCAAATGGAAACTTTTCCTAAACGTCTAGCTTTCAGCATTGAAGAAACCGGCCTCGGGCGACCCGAATTCGCCGCACGGGCCGGTGTTGGGACATCGGCACTTGCCAAGTGGCTTTCAGGAAAGCTCACGCCCAAAAGCGATCAGTTGCATAGCCTCGCAAAAACAGCGGGAGTATCAATGGAGTGGCTTTTAACGGGAGAGGGTCCCCGATGGATGGGGCTCGACCTTTGGAAGCACTGCATGGTTCTGTCCGCAAAAGTTGCAGAAGCCGCGATTTTGGAACAGAATTCGGATAAGGGCTTGGAAATGATCGGCAGACTTAGTGAGGAATTGCAGGATCTTTCCAAGGCGCTCCAACCGGATGATCTAGGCTATGTGTCCGCGGAAGAACTTCGAGCTTTCTGCCGAGCGTTCCTGTCGGCCGACCACAAGGAAAAGCTGCTTCAGCTTGGGAAAGACGGGAAACTTTTCGCCAAATATCCTCGGATGCTGGAGATGTTGGAGAGTGGCATGAAGAATTGTTTGAGCGGTGGCTAATTAACGCGATGCACCCTGGCACTCGCCAGTTGCCACGCCTCTTGCATGGCCCGGATTCCTCGCCCCGCTGGAATCTGGCGAGCATCAGCCTTGCAAAACCACTGCAAAGCCTCGGAAAACCGGCGAGTTTCGATCATTTCGCCTCGGAATTCGCTATTTTGGCCGCCAATTCGATCAGAATCAACGTCTCCCCGTTCCCACCCCAAAACCACCCTAAACGCCCAGTTTTCGGGATATTTCGGGGAAAATCGGGATATTTCGGGAAAAATCACTTCAACCTCAGAGATTCGATGTTCACGTAGGAATCCAACGGCGAGCGAAAGGATGTCAGCCCCGGAATCTCGACGAAACCGACCGCGACGACTCCGATCAGCAACAAGGACATGAGCAGGGAATAAAACACGCCGGACCACCAGGTGGGATAGAGGAAGTCCCCGGCGATGCGTCCTAACAGCCCCCGGCGCTGGAAGGGTTCGGAAACGGTGGAGATCAGGGGCGAGGAATCGTTCAATGCGAGCACCAACGCGGGCGTGGCCACGACGAAGGCAAAAAGCGGGATGAGTTCCGGATCGATCCAGCGGAACAAGCCGACCACTCCGATGACGAGCATGAGGACGAAGGCGATCAGGCGCCTCGGCAGCGCGTGGTTTTCCGCCGCGGGTGCGATCAGCGAGGCACCCATGGACAGCATCGTCCAGCCGAGATAGGCGATGCAGGCGAGGTAGGTGCCCACTCCGATGACTGAATCGGTGGTGGCCAGCGAGAAGGCATCAAAAGGACCACCGCGGAAGCGGGAGAACTCGAAGATGAACATGAGCAGCGACCAAACCGCGGCGGGCAGGGTGAGTACCGGCACCAGCGAGCGGATGATCACCGAATTGCATCCGGACAGGCCGACGGTCACTGCTGTTAGGGCGACGGAGGTGCAGAACATCAGGATCAGGAACACCATTTCGCCCACCAGGTTCATGCCGCCGAAGAAGTAGCGGAGGATCAGATAGGGGATGATGGTGACGAAGAGCAGCGCCGTCTGTCCGACGATGGCCACCCATTTTCCTGAAACGATGCGCCAGGCGCTGAGGCGGGTGAGCACCATCATGTCGATGGTGTTTCCCTTCACTTCCGAGGACAGCGCGCCGGTGCCGCGCAGGGGCTGGATGAGCAGCACGGCGATGGCGAAGAAGACAAAGATGATGGCCGAGATGACCGAACCGACTTCTCCGGAACTCATGTTCGCCGCGGCGGAGAACAACATCACCGCGAGGAACATCTGTAGGCTGAGGAATACCGCGATGAAGGTTTTCGCACGCATGCCCTGGCGCAGCTCCTTCACCAGCATGGGCGAGTAGCGGTCCGAAAAATCGGTGAGATGTTTGACGACTTCGGGCATGGCGTGGATTCAGGAAAGCTCGTTCTTGAGATTCTCCATCTGGGTCCGGAATTCCGCTTCCGGATCCGTGGCCGGCAAGGGAGGGGGAGCGGAAACAGGGCTTTGTCCGTTTTCCAGACGGCCGAGGATGTCGATGAAGGCGTCTTCCAGA
>DAISZP010000408.1:0-5100 GCA_036824745.1 Luteolibacter sp. | reverse complement strand
GCCGCCGAGATCACCGGTGCGGACGCGATTCATCCGGGTTACGGGTTTCTATCGGAAAACGCGCGCTTCGCGGAAATCTGCGAATCCTCCGGCATCACCTTCATCGGCCCTTCCGCCAAGGTCATCACGATGATGGGAGACAAGGCCACCGCCCGCGCCACGGCCATCGCCAACGGCGTGCCCATCACTCCCGGCTCGGACATCATGCCGGATGCGGAGACCGCGCTCGAAGAGGCGAAGAAAATCGGCTTCCCCGTCATGATCAAGGCCACTGCAGGTGGCGGCGGACGCGGCATGCGACCCTGTTTCAAGGAAGAGGACTTCATACAGCTTTTCCAAGCCGCATCCAGCGAGGCGATCGTCTGTTTCAACAACGGAAGCTGCTATCTTGAAAAACTCGTGCTCAACCCGCATCACGTCGAGATACAGGTGATCGGCGACTCGCACGGCAACTACATCCACCTCGGCGAGCGCGATTGTTCGATGCAGCGCCGCAACCAGAAGATCATCGAGGAATGCCCGTCACCGCTGCTCACGCCCGAGCTTCGCAAGCGCATGGGAGACGCCTCGGTGGCCCTCATCAAGAACATCGACTATCAGAACGCGGGCACCATCGAATACCTCGTCGATGAGAATGCCGAGCACTTCTACTTCATGGAAATGAACACCCGGATCCAGGTGGAACACCCGGTGACGGAGGAAGTGATGGGCTGCGAACTCATCAAGGAGCAGATCCGCGTGGCCGCCGGAGAACCGCTCTCCCACCACGTGCTCGGCGCGTTTCCGCGCGGCCACTCCATCGAGTGCCGCATCAATGCCGAGGATCCCTACAACAACTTCGCCCCCAGCCCGGGCACCATCGAGCTGTGGTATGCTCCCGGCGGCAAGGGCGTGCGCGTGGACACCCACGTTTACAGCGGCTACACCGTGCCGCCGCACTACGACTCGATGATCGCCAAGCTCATCGTCACCGCCGCCACCCGCGAGATCGCCATCGCCCGCATGAACCGCGCCCTCAAGGAGTTCACCATCCGCGGCATCAAGACGACCATCCCGTTCCAGCTCGAAGTCATCAATCATCCGGACTTCATCAACGGCACCTACGACATCGGCTGGGTGGGACGGTATCTTGAGGAGAAGAAGGTATGAGTCAATGGTCACCAGTCATCAGTCATTGGTGAAGAGCAAGCATGGCGCGGAGCCTCTTTCCCGTTGACCATTGACCGATGACCACTGACCCCAAACTCTACGCCATCCTCGATCTCGGATACGTCTCCGAAGAAAACGCCGCGCGCGTCACGCAGGATTTGTTAGATGGCGGCGCGGACCTGCTCCAATTGCGCGCCAAGGGCCACGACCTCGCCACCATCCAACGCATCGCGGAATCCCTCATCCCGCTCTGCCGCGACGCGAAAGTCCCGTTCATCCTGAATGACCACCCGGCACTCGCCGCGGAACTCGATGCCGACGGCGTCCACATCGGTCAGGACGATGGATCACTGGAGGATGCGCGTGCCATCGTCGGTCCGGGAAAAATCATCGGACGCTCCACCCATTCGCTCGACCAAGCCCGCGCCGCGCTCGCCGAAGGCTTCGATTACATCGGCTTCGGCCCCTTGTTTCCCACTCCCACCAAGCTGGGCAGACCGGGCATTGGTCTGGAAAACATCGCCACGATGGAACGCGAGGTCGGATCAAACATTCTCGCCTTCTGCATCGGCGGCATCAAACGGGACAACCTCGCGCAAGTCCTCGCCGCGGGAGCGCGGAGAGTCGTGATCGTTTCCGATCTGCTGACGGCGGAGGATGTCTGCGGAGCGACCCAAGATGTAGTGGCAACGCTCCAGCGTTGAAGTCATTCCCTTGTTGGCTGTTGTTCCTCAGTCGGCCCTTCCTCATTTTTTCCACGCATCACAACCACCCATCCACCATCCGGCTCGGGCAAATGGAAGAGTATTGCATTGCCAACCTGCGCGGTAAGCTGAGTGCTGGACTTAAAATTCTTACTGCGGACTTCCATGCGCAATTCTTCGAATGCACCGTGGCTGCCCACCACTTCCACTTTCACGTAAAGATCCTTGAGAAAATATTCAGTGACAGTCTGATCACCGACACTCGCGAGCACTTTCCCGCCATCCTGAAGTGCATGTTCAAAAGTCTCCATTACAGCACCCTTGCCTACCAAGCCCGCCAATGAGGGAATTCCGGGCAGAGAACCCTCGATTTCATCCGATCCAAAAAGTGCACGCCCATCGCCCGGAGATCGCGGGCTCACTCGAAAACCCCCCGTTTCCCCGGCTCTGATATTCAATAGAGATTTGGCTTTGCCAGCGGGATCTCTAACCGAATTTCGTCCCCTCTTCCCGGTTCCAGCGTCCAATTCACTCGCTTGTTCCGCCGTCGGTGTTTCAGACATTCCCACGAATCGCTTCGTTTCCAGAATCGAATGCAGCCACCTGGAGCCCGAACCAATCCACCATGCGGACAAGAGCAGCAGAGCCCCAAATGCGATACATCCATTTCTCCGCTTCATGCTCATGATCAAGCCAAGCCCTTATCTTGCTGAGCCACGGCCTTCAACTCCCAAGAGCCCTCACGGCGGGAACATTCCGGCGAAATAAGGCACCCCGCCCTTTTCCTTGCGACGGTCACATTGCGTCGCTACAAAGCGCCCGCCCCGCGCCCACAACCACCATGTCCGCTCCCCACTCGAAAGTCGCCATCGGCGGCACCATCGCCATCGATCATGTGAAAACCCCGGAAGCCGAGGGCACGAACCTGCTCGGCGGTTCCGCCGCCTACGCCGCCCTTGCCGCCTCGTTCTTCACGAAACCCGTCTCGCTGATCGGCATCATCGGGCATGATTTCCCGCAGGAGCATCTGGACATGCTGGAAAGCCGCGGCGTTTGCCTGCAAGGCGTGGAACGCTCGGAAAACGAATCATTCACCTGGAGCGGCGAGTATCACAACAACATGAACGAGCGCACCACCCATCGCGTGGGGCTCAATGTGTTGGAAGGCTGGCAGGTCAAGGTGCCGGAGCCGGTGCGCGAGGCGGACATCATTGTGCTCGCCAACATGTCGCCGGACAACCAGCTCGAAATGCTCGGCCAAATGAACGGCGCGGCGGACGAGGCGTTCGTCATCGCGGACACCATGGACCTCTGGATCTCCATCGCCAACGAGCGGCTCCACCAAGTGCTGCCGAAGCTCGACCTCTTTGTGCTCAACGAAGGCGAGGCTCGCGAGCTCGCCGGAACCACGAACCTCATCAAAGCCGGACGCTCGCTGTTAGACAAAGGCCCGCGCCACGTCGTGGTGAAACTCGGCGAGTTCGGCGCGATGCTTTTCTCCGAAGGCGGGGAAATTTTCCGCTGCCCGGCATGGCCGCTGGAAACCCTGGCAGACCCCACCGGAGCGGGTGACACCTTCCTCGGCGGCATGGCCGGCTATCTCGCCGCGCAAGGCCCCGGCCCGTATGACACCAAGGTGATGCGCCAAGCCATCATCAAAGGCTCCATGCTCGCCTCCTTCACCTGCGAGGCCTTCTCGACCCGCCGGCTTGAGGCGATCACCCACGATGATCTGAACGATCGCCTTGAGAAGTTCCGCGAAGTGACGGCCTGGTGAGAACTCACCTCGTGATCCTCGGGTCACCCCATACGGCCCACGACCGGTGATTGTGCGATTCACCTCCTTGAGTCTCCAGCTCAAGGAGCCGGACTCCGCTGACATCCGCTCCCAGCAACTGACCGGCCCCATCGCGGAGCACCGCTGATTTGCAGAGCACCTTGCCATCGCCCTTCACGATGAAGATCGCGGACCCCTGTTTGCCGGCTCCGTATTGAAGCCCGACCGTCGCCTTGAAGGTTTTCCACTTTCCGCCCAGATCAAACACGTGCCGGGCGGGAGCGTGCGCATACAGCCCCTTGTCGTGGAACTTTCCCATGATGGACAGAAACGGAGAGCCCGGGTTCTCCTTGTCGAACCAGAACGAATTCCGCGTCACCCCTCCCCATCCGACCTTGGCTTCCACCCATTCGGCGTCTGATAGATGGGCCGTGTCTTCCGTCATCGCCTCCAGCTTCAAGGGCGGGCCCGGTTCCAGCAAAGCCCGCAAGACGCGCAACTTGCCCGCGGCATCGGGATCGGAGGCGGCGGCGAGGACCTCATCGGAGACGAACTCCTTCGCCCGGGGATCACCTTTCACCACGGCGACCTCGGCGCGATCCACCAGCCATTCGGAGTTCAAGATTGTTAGATTGGAGCGGCCGGACACATCCACTCTCCACTCGAACCTCTCCGGAAAGGTCTCCCCGTTCGCATGCAGGAGGGTCAACGTGAGCCAGTTCGAAGCCATGCGTCCCGATGGGATCTTCAGACGGAACGAGCCGCCATCGAGCACGACGGGATACGATGCCGCGCCATGATCGGTTCTCGCGCTGACCGGCCAGACTCTCGCGATCACCGCATACGGAGGGATTTTTCCCGTCGCCTCGCCTCGGATTTCCAGCGAGCCTCCATCGTCAGCGAATGCCAGGGATTTGAAAAAACCGCCCGCATCCTCCCAGCGGCCCTTGTCGCTCCGGGTGAAAAGCGGTTGGGAGAGCAATTGCAGCGCCGTCGCTCTGGACAAATAGGAACTCGGACTTCCTCCCCAGACATTTCGCCGGTAGGTGAGGTTGCCGCCGCCCATGAGCGACTCGCCGAAGCCGGACTCCGCCGGGTTTCCAGCGTCATGGGGCAGGCCGATTCCGTGTCCCATTTCGTGCGCGATGCCCCCGAGATACATCGAGTTGAACGCGGCCACGGTTTGTTCCATCCGCGGATAGTAGTGCTCGGTGTAAACGATGGTCCTCCCCGGATCGCGCTTGAGCAGCAATGGATCTAGCAGTTCGCAATCCGCGGCATGGCAAAAGCCGCGCCGCTGATTCGAGCCACCTTCTCCATAATAGGGAGCGTCGAACACATAACGCCCGTCAGGCTCCTTCCGGCACAATGCGTAGAGAACCAGCACGTGCTCGCGCTCGAAATCGATAGTGCCCTTGAGCGCCGCGCGGACCTCGGCGCCCGTGACGTCTCCGGACATGTGGTGGTATT
>DAISZP010000407.1:0-5112 GCA_036824745.1 Luteolibacter sp. | reverse complement strand
ATTTACACCCGCACCGAGAACGCGGACGCCGCGGTGGCACTCACCTGGTGGAAGGAAAACGGCCCCTTCTGGGATGGCGTGCGGAATTTCTGGATGCTCGCCGGAGAGAAGGCTCGTTCAAGTTTCACCTACAGCACCCACCAGAACGGCGAGGGACTCTCCAAGCTCTTTGAGCGGCTTGAGAAGGAGAAACCCTCGCCGGAATCCGTCACCAACAGCCTCCAGGCATACGTCGTTTCCAAGTAATGCCAAACCCCACGACACCACTGTGAAACCATCCCTCATTTTATTAGCCATCACCGCGGTTTCCGCGCATGCCGCCTTCACCGTGAATCTATCAGGAAACACGGAATCCTCAGGCTGGAAGAACCTCAGCAATTCCAATTCCTTCTGGGCGGCGAACGGTTATCCCACGTCGTATCCCGGCTCCGCCGCATGGCCGGCTCCGGTCTCCGCCAACACCTCCGGCTCCGAAGGCAGCGCGGTTCTCATGAAAACCTCCGGAAACGGCTATTTCTCCGGCTCGTCCATCTACGACGCGGGCGCGCCCGGCATGTTCTCGATCACGGACAATTCGCCGGTCAACGGCCTGGCCACCATCGTCTTCCAGATCGACGCGGGGACCAGCATCGGAGTGCTTCCGGTTCTCAACCACAACGGCGGCACTCAATCGCTCGCCGCGGCCTACTTCGCGCAGGGCGATGGTGAATACCTCACGTTCAACTTCCAGACCGGCCAGTCGTTCCCCACCCAGAACCGAGCTTGGCAGTGGGACCTAACGGGTCTCGGTGTGACTTCCTATGAGATCGTATGGGGCAGCGTGGCGAACAACCACCTCACCCAATATGAATTCAACCTCGCCACCAGCGACACCTTCACCCAAGTGGTGCCGGAGCCCTCATCGGCGCTTCTCGTTTCACTCTGCTCCCTCGCGCTTTTCCGCCGCCGCCGATGAAACGAACTCCCTTGCTCGCGGCACTCCTGGCCGCGAACGCCGCCACGGCGAATCCCGCAACCATCAGCGAACCCTCGCAGGACCGCTGGATGTATCCATCCAACAGCACGCCGGGAACCCGGTCGCAAGCCTCCACGTTCAGCGCGCTGCCCGCCGCCTCGGGCTTGGATGACCGCTGGGGTTTCTTCCTTTTCGCCTTCGATACCGCAGTGGCCGTCCCGCCCGGGCTGCCGCCGGAGATCTATCAGATCCATTCGGTGAAAGTCTCCGCCACCATCAGCCAGGATCTGTTATTCACCTATGATCCGACCAGCGACTCCTGGCAAACCCACGGCACTCCATCGGTACCGGCCGCCATCCCGGACGCGGATCCCGGGAGGCCGCTCGAACTACACGGCACCGGTTTCCGCAATGATTGGACCGCGGCGAGCTTTCTGGAAACATCCCCCTACGGCCCGGCCCTTCCCGGTTTGCGAAACGCGTTTCCCCTCGGCTTCGATGCGAACGGGATCTCACGGGATGTCAGCAACAGCATCACGCAGCAGTTTGAATCCATTCCCTGGGCCGTGGGAAAGACCAGCAGCCTCAGCCCGGGTGACGCGGTGCCAATCGACACCGTGTTCGAGTTTGAAATCAATCCCTCGCTCCCCGGCGTGGATGCCTATCTGAAACAAGGCCTCGCCGCGGGACGGATCTGGTTCTCACTCAGCTCACTCCACCCCGCCACCCAGCAGGCGGGTGAGTTCGTGGCCTATTACACCCGCGACGATGTCTATCACGAGTTGTTCGGCGGTCTCGCGCCGACACTGACCGTGGAGGCGACCCTGAACCTGAATCTATCAATCTCCGGAAACGGCGGCCAAGTGACGCTGACATGGCCGGAATACGCGGGATTCACCCATCAACTCCAGACCAGCCCGGATCTCAGCCCCTTGTCGTGGACCACCGTCCACAGCCACGCCGCCACCACCTCCGGCACCGGGATTTTCACGGAAACTCCCTCCGCAACCAAACGCTTCTACCGCCTCGCATTGACCGCCACGCCATGAAACACAATCACAAGGGCTTCAGCCTGATAGAAATCCTCATCGCCCTCACCATCATCGCCACACTTTGCGCGGTGGGAGTCTCGATATCCGCCGAGACGAAGAAAAACGCACGCTGCGTCACCGAGATCAACGCGGCGCGCAATCTGATCACCGCCTACCTCTCCCACGCCGCGGACAACTCCGGAAACGTGCTTCCCGGATATCAATCCGATGACAACGCCACCAATCTCGACGGCCAATCCCTCCACCATCCCGTGAACGCGCGCTATCCGTGGCGGCTCGCGCCAAGTCTTCCGAAGATCGAAGGCGTCATGTTGTTCAACGGGAACGAACAAGTGCTCAAGGACAAGAACCGGGACTACCTGGTCAGCGTGCGGCCGAATCTGGGACTCAACGACGTGCTCGTCGGCGGCCATTTCGGCACGGGCAGCCCGCTTCCGCCCACACCCAAGATGCGCGAGGCATTCGGCAAGTTCTGGCTTTCCAATCTATCAGAAGCATCATCGCCGGAGAAACTCATTGTTTTCGCGTCCTCGCGCCTCTCCACGCAGGAAACGGGATACTTCGAGATCCGGCCACCGAAGCTCAACAAGGAGGTCTGGTCCTCCGCGAAGTTCTCCAGCGACAGGTCCGCCGATTCATTCGGCTTCATGGACCTGCGATGGAAAGGCAAGGCCGTCTGCGCGATGCTCGCGGGAAATGTGGAGTTGTTGGACGATGAACCGCTCAGGGACATGCGCCGGTGGTCGATCCAGGCGCAGGAGGCGAACGACCGCCATTTCCTGATCAAGTACCAATCCCAATGAGGTTCCACGCGCGGCAAGAACCCTCTCTTACTGCCGCGCTTCACGTCCCGCATCCGCCAGCCATTCGCTCGGGTTCCTGCCGGTTTCCTCCCGGAACGCCTTGGCGAAATGGCTCAGGCTCTGATAGCCCACATCCAACGCCGCCTCGGTCACATTCGACCGGCCGGCGCGGAGCATCGCGCAGGCATGCTCGACGCGCAGGCGGCGGAGATGGCGGGAGAGCGTCATGCCGGTTTCCTCGCTGACCTTTCGGGACAAGTGGTGCGGTGACACGTTGATCTCCCTGGCGAGCCTGCGGAGGTCCAGCGGCTGGTCCAGATTCCGGGAAAGCCACTGCACCGCCTTCCTAACAGACGACGGATCGCCCGGCGGATCCGATGGAAGCGGATGATCCATGGGAGCTTGGGAAAACCACCGGCCAGCGGTCCATTCCAGCAGCCGCGCTTCCACCAGGAGAGTCGCAGGACCACCACCGGAGCATGCCTTGACGAGCGAGCCGGCCAGATCTTTTTCCCACGGCCCCATCAGCCCGCAGAAGGCGGTCGCCTTGCCATCCAGCAGCCACCGGGAGAGATCCGGCCGCAGGAGATCGGTGAATGTTCCAAGTTTGCTCTCCAACCACCGCCGCGAGATCACCACGCAATGGAGCTGATGCTCGCCTTGATGGCGGAGACAGGTCCACTTGCCGGACACCGTGCCGCCGGTGATCGCATACATGCCGGGCCTGAGTGGGAAACGGTCGCGCTCGCCCCAGATCAGTCCGTCGCCCGCGAGGTTCAGCCACAGCCAGACCGCATCTTTGCTGGAAACACTCCAACTCCACCCCCGCTCCGGATTGGTTCCTTGAAGGCAGCCGTATTGGAGATCCTCCGAGCCCTCCCACCAAACCGGGGAGAACCCGGACTTTGAAGACCGGGAGAATGAATTCGGCGGACCGGTCACTGGATGGATGAAGGATGAGAGCTGGGAAGTGGAAGCCGTGTTTGACCTATCAAGGCATGTGCCATCGGCAGAACATGCCGCGAACTCTATCAACCCGGCGCCAGTCCGCTAACGGCCGCTTGTTGGATATCGACGGCTGCTTGCGGATTTGCTCAAGCCGGGATTTCAGGCAGGATTCTTCCGTCCGCCCATTGATTTGCGTTTCCACCAAAGAATGGTTCCCGAGATGGAAAGGATGGCCGGAGCGAGGCCGCCGAGGCACCAGAGGATTTTCACGGGAAGTCCGCCGAAGTTTCCATAGTGAAGCGGGCGGAAGGCGTCGAGGATCTGCGCGCCGATGTCCGCATCGTGGGCGGCGAGAGCGCTTTTCAAGGCTCCGGTCTTGCCATCGAAGGTGATGATCGATCCGTAGGGGCTGCGAAGGGTGCTTTGGCCTTCGATGGAGCCAAACATCATCACATCGCCGCCGTCCTCGCGTGGCAGGCTGATCCAGTTCGCCTGATAGCCGGGGAGTTTCCGGCTGGCTGCGGAAACGAGTTGGTCGATGGAAACCGATTCAGACCAATGGCGGGCGACGGTTTGGACGACGGGCTCCGGAGTCTCCTCCATGGCATGGCCTAACAAATGCGAGAGGTTCCACCAGGCGCCGGTGAATCCGAGGATGAGATTGAAGACGGTGGAGCTGATGCCGACCATCTTGTGGAGGTCCGAGAAAAAGATGCGCGCGCTCATTTTCCAACGGAGGCGCAGCAGGGATTTCCAGAAATTCCGATAGATGATCACGCCGGTGATCGAGAGCAGGCAGAAGACGACTCCGGCGAGCCCGGCGAGAAGTTCGCCCACGTGATCGGCGAAGAACGAGAAGTGCAGTTTCAACAACCAATCGCCCACGGATTCGCCCTCGCCGCGTGGAGTGGCGGTGGCGGGATCCACGTAGATCATCGCACCTTCGGCCGCGCCGGCGGGAATGGCGTAAACGGCATCGGCGAATCCTTTTTCCGGGGCCATTCCAAAGCCGGCGATCTGTTTGTCTGCTAGATTGAATTGGAGGCGCTTGAGGTATTCGTCATGCGGCAAACGTCCGCCGGATGGATCCGACGAGAGCACGAGATCCGGGTTCATCCATTGGTCGATCTCCTGCTTGAAGACGAGGATGCTTCCTGTCAGGCCGATGACGAGCAGGGCGAGACCGGCGAGGATGCCGAGCCAGGAGTGGGTGAGGTAGATGAGTCGTTTCATGTTTCGTGAAAATGGCCGCCGGGATGGAATCCACCCCGGCGGCCGTCACAGCAATTACCAACAGATGCAGGGTGTCAGAATTTCCAACCGACGCTGGCGGCGACATTGAAGGGTTCGCCGG
>DAISZP010000406.1:0-5127 GCA_036824745.1 Luteolibacter sp. | reverse complement strand
GGGGGAAAACCAATGAGCAAAGTGAGCCCAAACACTCAAGGCGCGGGCGGAGCGCCGCAAGATCAAAACACCCCGCGGGGCGAAAAAGCGGGTTTTCCCGAAAGGACATCAACCCACGAAATCACGTAGGTCGCCCCGGTCCCAGCGCCAGCGGGTGAAACAAGCGTCACTTGACTCCCGCATGGATCTCCAGTGAAGCCTCGCCGAGGCCCTCCGCAGCGGCCTTGAGGAGGAATTTCCCCTCACCTGTCGCCCGGGCGATGGCGAGGCAGCGGCCTTGGTGAGTCTGGCGTTCGCTGGCTTGAAACGGCTCGGTGCTGAGCACGTTTCCACTGTCCACCGCGATGAGTTTGCCGGGGCCGGAAACGTTGAATTTCACGAGATTCGAGGCATTCGGAACGATGGTGCCCTTTTCATCCACCACGCGGACTTCGATGTGGGCCACATCGTCCCAGCCGGTTCCGATCCGGGTGAGGTCCGGGACCAGTTCGAGAGCGGCGGCTTGACCGGCGGTCTGCAGGATGTCCGCAGCGACTTCCTTCCCTCCACTGCGAGCCACGGCCTTGAGGACGCCGGGTTGATAGGGAACGCTCCAGTTCAAGGCGGCACCATCCTTGCGGGAGGGTTTGCTGCCGAGCGAGCGCCCGTTGAGGAACAACTCGACCTCCCCGGCATTGCTGTAAACCTCCACGTTTTCCGCGTGACCTCCGTTTTCCGCAGGGTTCCAATCCGGATAGAGCACCTGCTGGCGTTTCCATTCGAGCGCCTCGTATCCGGGATCCGCCGGAGTCGCCTCGGTGCGGGCGATGCGGCGGTAGGCACGGACCATGGGTTTCGCGCTCCACCAACTCCGGCGCTCAGCTCCGCGCGGCTGGAGGAAACCGCAACGGTCCAACGATCCGCCGTTGAACACGGTGAGCGGCCATGAACGGGACTCGCCGAGGTAGTCGATGCCGCACCAGAGAAACTGGCCGGAGTGCTGGGGATTGTCCCGGCAGAGCAACCAGGTGGAGCGCTCGTGGCCCTGCTCGGTGCCGACGATTTTCCGGCCGGACTTGTCCTTCCAAGCGTCTAACAACTCCTGATCGCGGTAGTTCGTGCCGATCACGTCGAGCATGTCGGCGAGGCCGTTCTTGTAATCGCCGGAGACATTCGGACGGAACAAGGCCTGGGTGACGGGACGTGTGGGATCGGTTTCATGGCAGACATCGACGAGCCCGCGGAGGATGGGTTTCGCGAGATCCGGCTTCGGCGTGTCGTGGATCTCGTTGCCCACGCTGTAGAGCACGATGGACGGGTGGTTCCGGTCCCGCAGGATGCCCTCGCGCAGATCGGTGTGGGACCACTGTTTGAAATGGAGGTGATAGTCGTGTGGTTTTTTCCCCTTCGTCCAGCAATCGAAGAACTCGTCCATGACGAGGAAGCCCATGCGGTCGCAGAGATCGAGAAACTCCGGCGCGGGCGGATTGTGCGCGGTGCGGATGGCGTTCACGCCGAGGTCCTTGAGCAGCGAGAGACGGCGCTGCCAGACGCCCAGCGGAACCGCGGCTCCCACCGCGCCGCCGTCGTGGTGGAGGCACACGCCCTTGAGCTTGAGGTTCTTCCCGTTGAGATGGAATCCCGTGTCCGGCCTGAACTCCGCCTTGCGGATGCCGAAGGGGGTTTTCGTTACATCGATGACCTTGCCACCGGCCGTTAGAGTGGTGACCATCGTGTGGAGTTTCGGGGATTCGAGGTTCCATAGGTCAGGACTGGAAACGCGGAGCTGTTGGGAGAGGTGCGTCCCGCCGCCGGGCTTGGGAACGATGGCGGATTCGGCGGAAACGACACGCTTTCCGTTAGAGTCGATGATTTCCGATCGCACGACGACCTCGCCGGATTGGTCCGTGATGTTGGCGATCTTCGTTTGAACCCGGACGGTGGCCTCCGCGGAGGTGACATCCGGAGTGGAAACGAAGACGCCCCACGGCGCGACGTGCACCGGATGCGCGATGACGAGCCGCGCGTGCCGGTAGATCCCCGCACCGGTGTACCAGCGGGACGCTGGCTGCGCGGAGGTGTCGGCTTTCACGACGAGGATGTTGGAAGCACCGGGTTTCACGTGTTTGGAAACATCGTAACGGAAGCTCGCATAACCGTTAGGCCGGTGGCCGAGGTGGGTGCCGTTGAGCCAGACGTCGCTGTTGGCCATCACACCGTCGAACTCCAGCCATACCGTGCGGCCCTTCGCATCCGCGGGCAGGTCGAGAGACTTGCGATACCACGCCACTCCCGATGGCAGCCATCCGCCCGCGCCGCCGGTGGGAGCGTTTTGATCGAAGCGCCCCTCGATACTCCAATCGTGCGGGATGTCGAGCTTTCGCCATGCGCTGTCATTGAATCCGGGGGCCTCCGCTCCCTCGGCTTCTCCTTGGAAAAACCGCCAATCGGGATCCAGGGAAATCACGGACCGCGCATCGGCAGCGAGCAGGAGGGAGAACAGGGCGAGGATGGGTTTCACAGCAACGATCTTGGCCGATGCGGCTGTGTTTCCAATCCCCGCTTTGGAGTATGGATGATCCTGCGTTTCATCGCGCCGGATTTGCCGATGCTTGCTAAGTTTCCGGCTTCCTCCCACATTTAGGTGCGTGAAGAACCCATCGATTCGCGCCATCGCCGCCGCCGCTTTTCTCGCCGCGGTTCCCCTTCCCGCCCGGGCCGCTGAAGATCACTTCAGTGACTGGCCGGAAGGGACTTCGCCGAAGTTCATCGGCACCAAGCTGACCGAGCGCTTTCTTTCGAATCTGAGATCGAAGGAAAAGTCCGGAAAAAAATTTGAGATCCGCTACCCGGAAGTCGTGACGTGGTATGGCGCGCTCACGTTTTCCAAAGCCAGCGGACAGGAGAAACTCGGCGCGGAACTGATCACCCGCGCGGATCCGCTGTTCGCGGAAAGCACCCACATCATGCCGCCGCCGGATCATGTGGACCGCAACGTGCTGGGCGCGCTGGCGGCTGAGGTTTACATGCAGGCCGATCACAAGCGCGCTCTGGAGATCGCGAAACAATACGCGGACATCCAGTGGCAGCCCACCGAAGAGATCGTCAACAAGGGCGACGAAGGCGGCAAACCTCAGGGAGGCCTGAGCTGGCGCTTCGACGCCGAGGCAAAACAAAACATGGATCAGGGACTGAGTTGGCAGACCCGCTACTGGATCGACGACATGTACATGATCACCATGGCGCAGGGGCAGATGTTCCGCGCTTCGAAGGACCGGAAATACATCGACCGCGCCGCGAAGGAGATGGTTTCCTATCTGGACAAGCTCCAGGAGCCTAACGGACTTTTCCAACATGCACCCGATGTGCCTTTCTTCTGGGGTCGCGGCAACGGATGGATGGCCGCGGGCATGGCTGAACTCCTCCGGTCCCTCCCGAAAGACAATCCTGATAGAGAACGCATCCTCGCAGGCTACCGCAAGATGATGGCCACACTTAAGGAGACCCAGGGCGAGAGTGGCATGTGGCGGCAGCTTGTGGACGATCCGAAGTCATGGCCGGAATCCTCCTGCACCGGCATGTTCACCTTCGCGCTCGTGACCGGAGTGAAGGAAGGCTGGCTGGATGCGGCGGCATACGGACCGGTGGCGCGCAAGGGCTGGATCGCGCTGGCCGGATTCGTCCATGGAAACGGCGACGTCTGCCAGGTCTGCGTGGGCACGGACAAGAAAAACAGCCGTGATTACTACCTGCAACGCCCGCGGGCGTTGGGTGACTACCACGGCCAGGCCGCGGTGCTCTGGAGTGCCACGGCGCTGCTCCGTTAGATCCCGCAGGCGACATCGCAAGCACGACGAGCGGATGGATTTGTAACGGCATTCAAGGGGTCCCTGAGGCAACCACATTTAAAGCTGGGCCGCCGCGCCTGATCCGACGCTCAGCGAATCCCGCGGATCTCCAGATCCATCGGTGGAATCTCCCCTCCCGTCTCCGTTTCAAACGGGACGCCGCCGAAGTTGACGGTGACCTCGACTCCGTTGGCGAAGAGGGTTTGTTGGACCTTACGATCTTTTGTTAGAAACCGGTGGTCCGACATTTCGGCGTAGCCGGTCGCGCGTGAGACCGGCTGGGCCACCTTGTAGCTTGCCGCGATCCGCGATTTGATTCCGGACCAATCCTTCGCGTCGAACAGATACATCGGAGGAGTGCCGTAAAGCGCGTTGAAAAGGTCGCGTTTCCGCCACAGCGCGGGCAGCTTGTTGTTGTAATCGCCCCAATACCATTGGGCGACCACGCAATCGTGATATACGAGCTCCCACAGCGGCAGGCGGTAGGTTTCTCCGAGCTGATACTTCGCGACGCGCTCCGGAACCTCATGCCACACCCGCTCCATGTCCCGTCCGGAGTCCGGCACGCGGTAGGGGCCGAGGCTGAGCATGCCTTCGAAGTAGTCGCAGAACGGAACGGACGCGTCGTGCCCGGTCTCGCTGCCGCAAACGAGGCCGGATTCCCCGATCAGTTTGAGAAGGTCCATCTTGAAGCGCCGGCTCTGTGAGCGGGTCATCGGATGATCCGGGTGGTAACACTCGAACCAAGGCGCGGCCACGGTGGTGTCGATGAATCGGGCGCTGTAGGGCTTTTCGCGAAGCTCGTTGGAGATGCGTTTTCTCGCATAGGGCAACGCCTTTGAGTCACAGATCACGGCGCAGGGAACCATGCTGCCATCCTTCGCCTTCACCTCCCATCCGCGCCGCCAATCGCCGTTGGGAGCCCTCCAGTTGATGTCGTGGGGAAACGCTTCTGTCACCCAATCACCGTGAACGTAGCCGATCTTTGCGTGATTCGCCGGATCCATGATGTCCTGATAGATGTCGTATCGGCCGACAAGAACTCCGGGTATTTCCCGCAGCCCCTTGATCTCCGATGCCGTGCCGCCGGCGCTCCAAAGCAGGCGGTCCATTCCAAGCGACCGCATTTCCCTGACGAGCGCGACGGGATCCGATCCACCGCCCATGCGCCAGATGTTCGCCGCGCCGATGAGCCGGTCGATGTTGGGATTGCGCTTCACCTTCTCCGTGAAGGGAACGAGCAAACCGGTTTGTTTCGCGTGTTCGCGATAGCGTTTGCACATCGCCACATGTCCGCCCT
>DAISZP010000405.1:0-5153 GCA_036824745.1 Luteolibacter sp. | reverse complement strand
GCGGCGTGGATGCCATCGTGGATGTCGTCGGCGTGCTGGCGGGCGTTGAGTTGTTAGGAATCGAGCGGTTCATCGTTTCCCCCCTGCCGATGGGGCGCGGATTTGTGAAAGGCGCGCACGGCCAGATTCCCCTGCCCGCTCCGGCGACGATCGGGTTGTTGAAAGGCGTGCCGGTTTACGGATCGCCGATTGAAAAGGAACTCGTCACGCCCACGGGAGCCGCGCTGTTGGTCGAGCTGGCGGACGCCTGGGGTCCGCTGCCCGCGATGACCTTGCAAGGCGTCGGCTATGGCGCGGGATCCCGCGATCTGGTGATTCCGAACGTGCTGCGGGTTCTGTTAGGCGACACCTCGCAAAGCGGTCCATGGCTGAGCGAAACGATCACCGTTCTCGAAACCCACCTCGACAACGACCGCGGCGAAACCATCGGCCACGCGTTTCAACGGCTCATGTCCGAAGGCGCGCTCGATGTGGTGAGCATCCCGGCACAGATGAAGAAGGACCGCCCGGCGCATGTCGTCAAAGTGTTGGCCAAGCCGGAGGACGCGGATCGCCTGGAGAAGATCCTGTTTGAGGAAACCTCCACGCTAGGCATCCGGCGCGCGGAAACCCGGCGCGACGCGTTGCACCGGCATTTCGACACGGTGGAGACTCGCTTTGGCACAATCACCGTGAAGATCGCGCACCTGCCCGGCGGCGGCAAGCGGGCGACGCCAGAGTATGAGGAATGCCGCAAGGCCGCGGAGAAACACGGAGTTTCACTGCATGCGGTGACCCACGAGGCGGAACACGCCGCAGCCCACAAGTTCGGCCTACCGCATTCGCATTGAGCTTCGGTTAGATGCCGCCACGCACGGTGCCGGCAACCCGTTTCCAGACCGGACCGTTGGGATCGAATGGCGGCGCGTTTCCGGCCTTGGCATCCACTTCCGGCACTCCACCATCGAGACGGAACAAGGGGAAGATCGGCGCGCCGCCCGCGGACTTTTCGTAGTTCACTCCGGATTTCTGGATCAACAACGACGCACAGAACAATCCGCCGGGAATCTCGCTGATCAGGATCTCGATCGGATAGGACTTCCCGGCGATCGCTTCAAACTCCGCCCCTTCAGCGAGTCCACCGATCGACTGGTTCCAGTTTTCGGTGCTGGGGTAGTTGTAGTATTTCACCGGGATCTTCATCGGATACTCGCGGCGCACGATCTTCTTCATTTCATCATCCTCTTTCGCGCCTTTGAAGAATCCCACGTTCGGCGGCATGTAGATGCCCGTGGTGCCTGAAGTGAAACCATGATCGAACACATGGCGGCCATTGAAACGCACGACCATCACGTCATCACCGGCGCCGACAAACCGATAGCGGCCCGACTCCGGCGGCGTGACCACGCCCCGGTAGATGACGACCCAGCGGCTCGGCTGCACTTCATTCTCGCACTCGAACGCCGCCGGTGCGCCTTCCGCCTTCATCACGGGAATGTAGATCTTGCTCTGATAGAGCGTGCGGTTCGCCTTGTAGTATTTCGCCAGCGTGGAGTCCTTCCATCCGCGGCTGACGAATTCGTGGATCACATCCCGCGTACCGTCGTTGGTGATCTCGGTGGTCTTGCGGTCCTTGGTTTGCTTGAGGTCGTAAAACGAACCTTCCAGAGCGTTGGCCGTGGGATTGATCAGACCAAAGGGGTTGAACTTGCCGTTGCCACCACCACCCAGGCCGAAACCATCGCCGACTCCCTTGCCCTGGCCGTTTCCGAATCCTCCGCCAGAGCCAGCGCCGCCCAAGCCCCCCGCCCCGCCGCCGCTGAGTGATGTCAGAGTGGACATTTCACCGAAGTTGTCGCCCGGATCCGGTATGGCGAAGTTCGAGGCCGCGCCATCAGCGAACACACGCTTCACGTTGGTGGTCGGCGTGAGTTGGGCGCGTTTCTTCTGTTGGATCTTGGCCTGCGCGCCTCTTTCACCTCCGCCGCCGCCGCTTCCACCACCGGGCATGAAGTCGATTTTCTTCTCGGGTTCGTAGATCCGTTGGAAAATCCAAATGCCGCCAAGGATGAGCAGGACAACGTGTATAAGAATCGCGATCGTCAGCGCCCCGCCCCCGAGACGACGCCAGAAGGAGAGCTTTCCCGGGCTTGCGGGAGCGACAACGATGGACTCGGATTCAATCGCATTTTCCATGCGGATGAAACTCGCAGGACCTGCAACTTCTTAGAGCCGGTTTGAAAAACATCGGAATCCGCATCACGGTCCGGGTCGGTGGCTGGACTTCACGGATCCAATGCCAATCTCAGGAAATGCCGCGGTTGGCCGGGTGGAACGAGAAATTTCAATCGCAACGTCCGGTCCCCATTCGAATCGGTGGAGAGCACGGTCGTTTCGACCGGATCGCTCCGGAGCCAGGACTGGACATTCGGGGAAAGCTCGGTTGCTAGAGCGGTGTAGGCCGCGCGGCTGTTGATGCGCATCGTTTGCAGGAAATAGAGATTTCCACCGTCCGACTCGAGAGTGGTGAACGTCGTTCCGCGGTCCGGAACGAGCGGATCGGTTCCCAGCAGAAGTTCGATGCCATTCGGCGTTCCGTCGCCATCCTGATCCGCGTTTGCAGGACCGAGGGATTTTTCCGCGGCGAGTTGGGCGTAGTTCGAACACACCGTGATCGCTGCGGTCTGGCTGAACGTCGAATCGCCGCCATACGTGGCGCGGCACTGGTAGTCCCCGTCGTGCGCGGAGGTGATCGGATTGAGGGTGATGTTGGAGGAGGTGGCACCCGGGACCGGCTGGCCGTTTCTGAACCATTGCCACGAGGTGGCCGGATAGGCCGCGGCCCTCAGCGTGAACATGCCCCCTGCGGCGACGCTGCGGGAACGCGGATGCTGATAGAAGACCGGTGTGGAGGCGGCTGGCACATTCGGCCCGCCCGGCGTGGGAAGCAGCGCTGAAACCCCCGCGCCGCCATCCGGGAATCGACCTTCCGATCCCGCGCCGGCGCTCAAGCCGAAACCGACCGCGTCCAGCGTGGCGGATGCATCTGATAGAATCAGCATCTCTCCTCCCCGGCTCAGACTGAAATTGAGACGCGCCGGGTCGTTGCCGCCGGTCGAGGGAAGCAACAGTGCGTGGGACGTTCCATTGATGAAACTGAGTGGCGGGAATTGCCACTTGCGGGTTCCCGTTTCGCTTGGTGCATCACCCAGCCACAATCCGGAGAGGTCCACAGGATGCGGCGAGGTGTTGAAAAGCTCGCCAAACTGCCCGGTGGTGTCGGAAGCGAGCGTGATGTCACTTCCGGTCCATTCGTTGATGCGAACCTGCATGCAGGATCCCAGGGAAGACGCCACGGAATTCGCAGACCCGAAGGTGGGATCGGACATCAGTTTCCACGCACCGGAACTGTCCCTGCCGATGCTTTGATCCGGAATCTGTATCCCCCAGGTGACGCGGTCGGCGACACGACCGTCCGGAGTGACAAGTTCCAGCCCCCAGATCGAGTAGTCGTGCTCGAACTCGCTGTCGATGCCGAGCGCGCAGTTGACGTGAGGGCCGTTGGATGAGGAAGCGGCGCTTGCGGGATCCGCCCAGATGCAGAGATGGCCGTCGGCTGGAATGACTACGCCTGACGGAAAACTCCAGCTCTGCGGCTTGTCACCGATGCCGCGCAGACTCCAGGAGTCGAGCGTGGTGCCTGCGTCCGCGGGATTCCGAAGTTCGATCCAGGCGGAGCGATTGGCCCATGGATTGAGCGCGCCAGTACGGTTCTTCACCAGGATTTCGTTGAGAACCGGCACGTCTGCTAGAACACCATGGTTCGGAGCGGCCGGACTTGCATACGGGAGTGAAGCGAACGCACCGGTACCATCCGGAAGCCTGCCAACAGAGATATCCGCGACCTGAGCGCCAAAGGTGACGCTGTCGATGGTTGTACCGTCCGGCTTCTGAAGGGCTAGTGTTCCGCCCGCGGCCGGAATCGCGAGTGCGATGGTATCCCCGCGCGAGCTGGATTTGTTGCAGAAGAGTCGCAGGTGGGAACCGGCGTGAATCGCAGCGAGGGCGGAAGCTCCCTGCAGGTTTCCATTCATGCGGAACTGCAGTCCTGATAGAACAACCGGCTGGCTCGCGAGGTTTTTGATCTCCAGCCAATCGTCCTGACCGGCGACCGGATCCGCGAGCAATTCGTTGATCCGCAGGTCTGCGAAGGCACCGGTTGCAGCGGCGGAGTTTCCGGTTGCCGGAGTCGGATGAGCGAGCGTCCACACGTTTGAAATCCGGCTGAATGAGAACCCATCCGCCTGCGGTCCGTAGCGGACACCGTCGCGGGACCTGCCCGTGGCATCCGCGAGAACCAGGTGACCTTGTTGTGAATCGAGCGGCGCGTTTACCACCAGCAGCGCACCCGGAGCGAGCGTCGTGGCGGGAATCGGAACCGTGGAGTATGTCTCGCTGGTCTGACGGATCCGCAACTGCCACGCGGCGGTGGAGGCCGCGGTGCCGGACACGTTGGAGATCTCCACGAATCCGGCGGCACCGGCCTGAAATTCCGATAGAGCGAATACACTCGCCGGAGCGGCCGAGTTCGGCTGGCCGGGCGAGCCATGATTCGCGGCGCTGGGCTGCCAGTTTTCCGCGGAATCGATCTCAGCGCCCGGATTCATCAATTCAAGGCTCGGCCCTGATCCATCCGGCGTGCTTGGCCAGGGAGCCTTGTCACGATAAGACACCGAACACACCACATTTCCCGCGCGATCCAGCAGGGTGAGACGCTCGCCGTTATTGTCCAATGCACCTGAGAACCATCCGGAAATCACAACCGAAGGATAAGCCGCGGTGAATACGGATGGGTTGTCATTGTTGGCGATCACCAGGCGTGCGCCCGGAGCGAGATGGGTTCCAAATGGAAACAAAAACCCGATTCCATCCATCGACCAATGCGACATGTCCACCGTCGTGTTGCCCGCATTGAGGATTTCGATGAACTCACGCGAGTTTCCTCCGGTTGACGGGCGGTAGTGGATTTCCGAAATCACGACACGGGGCGACGAATTCCCCACGGTGAACGTGCTTTCCCGAAGTGCGCTCCACGTCGTGCCGCTCAAGGTTCGCGCCTTCACGGTGACGGTGGAATTGAGCGTGACCGGAGTGGAGTAAGTCAATGCGGTCGG
>DAISZP010000404.1:0-5158 GCA_036824745.1 Luteolibacter sp. | reverse complement strand
GCCGCTGTTTTGTGAAACCCGCTCGTTCGCCTTGTCCACCTCCGCCGAGGGGATCACCACCGGGCGGTCGGCTCCGAACAACTCGATCACATGAAACTTCGGCGGATCCTTCGGATGCAGCAGTTCGTGAGCTTGTTTCAGATCCTTCACCACCACACCGTTGATCTTGTCCACCGCGAAGCCCGCGTAGTCACCGAGCTGGCTCGTCACCGGATCGCTCTCCACGCGGGTGAGCACCACGATGTCCTTGTGTTTCTCAAACAAGCCCTTCGGCACGTAGTCCGAGAACAAGCGCCGCAGCGTCACATCGTTGAACTTGTTGCTCGCGAACAAATTCGTATCCAGCGGCTGGAAAACGAGCCCCGCGAACACCATGTAGCGCGGCTTCTTCTCATACTGGATCGCATACATCCTCGACCACGGGATCGGCTTCAACGTGATCTCGACATCGTTCCAAGCCCCCTTGCGCAGGAATCTAACGGCCACCTTGTCGCCCGCGAACTTGCGCTCGATGATCTCGTTGAGATCCACGTTTTCGCCGTCGATCGTGATCATGCCCGCGGCGTCCACCTCCTTGCCGTCCAGCGAGAGCAGGATGTCGCCGGGTTGCAGGATGCCGTCGCAGGCGCTGGTGGGGATCACGTTGGTGATGAGCACGCCCTTGCCGTTGTTAGGCAGCCCGAGCGCCTTGCGCATCGCCGGATTGAAGAGCGGAAACTGCGATATACCGAGATCCGTGTATTCGTCGTATTTCCCGTCCTCGATGTCCTTCAGGAAACGCCGGATCACCGGCGTGGGGATGATGTAGCCCGTGTTGTCCGCCTGCCGCAGGCCTTGGAACGCCACGCCCACCACCTTGCCGTCCTGAACGACCGGTCCGCCGGAGTTCCCCGGGTTGATCGCCGCGTCGATCTGCACCGCGAGGTGCGAGTCCGCCCGCGAGTGCGAGTAGGGTTGGAAATCAATGCGCGAAACCACGCCGCGCGTCACCGACAGCCGCTCGCCGCCGATCGGGTATCCGATCACGCGCACTTGCGATTCCAGTTTCGGCACCTCGCCGAAGCTGAAGGTCGGAAACGTCTCGAAGTCCGAAAAATCCTCCACCGAGAGCAGCGCCAGGTCGCAATCATGCGCCACGAATTCCACCTTCGCCGGATACTTCGTCGGGCTGCCATACACCGTGACCAGCAGCCGCCGGCCGTTGGACACCACGTGCGCGTTCGTCAGGATCTTGTTCTTGCCGATGATGAACCCGGTGCCGATTCCGCCCGAAAAACGCCCGGAGTTCCACGGCGTTTCATAATCCGGCACCTGCGTCGCCACCTCGATCCGCAGCACCGAGCGGTACACATCGGAAGGCGCCTCCTGCGCGTGCAAAACGGGAACGGCGAGAAAAAGGGCGGCGAGAAATCGGTGCATCGGCGTGCCCGGAGATTAGAGGGCGCGCCGGACGCGGCAATGGAATTTTCCGGCTCTGGATGTGGGGGCGTTTCCAGGTCGCCCCGGGTCTTGCATCGCCACAGCGGCAATGTCATGAATCGAGGAAGACGAGGATCTGAGCAAGACCCGACCGCAAATCGAACTCATTCTAACCGAAATCCAAACCACGACAGCCGGATGAACCCGCCTCCAGAACCATGGGCAGAATACGATGACGAACCGCGTGAACGCGCGAGGCCGGCTATCGTTTTTGAACCCTTTCAATCTGACCCCGTTTGCAGTGCTGACGGTTTGTCCGGATGATTCAGGATTTTCCTGATTTCACTGGCTTTGTGAAACTGCGTGCTGTGCCGCAATTCATACTGAATGGCCAGCAATGTGATGTTTTCGTATGAACCGTGCGGTTCGTTCAGAGCCACGATCGATGCGTTCCATTCCTCTCCTCGGGATGAGGCGATGCGACTGCGTTCCTCCACGTTTGTCGGCGGGCCGTCGGGGCCGTACAAATCCATGTATGCCTTGAGCTTGGTCGAGGCTTTTGCTGCCCCCACTTGTATCAAGGCTGCATGCATTTCGCGGAGATGGTCTCCCTCCTCCTCATCTTCGAACCGGGACAAGTAGTCCATCTGAAGCAGGTAAGCGCATTGATCCGCATGCCAAGCGACCCTCTCGGCTTCGTTCAGCGCGGCGAATCCCAGGCTGTGCTGCAAATCGTCGAGCAAAAATCTGGGGTGCGGCAAATCCTTCAACTCCAACAGCGCTTCCGCCGCCTCCTCAGCCACGGTAGCATGGGTTTCCATAAGCTCTTCGAGGATGGCCACCGCATGATTGGGATTGGTCTCATGTAACATTTTCGCCGCGGCAATTCGCTTCACCAGATCGATTCTGGAGGGTTCATGGTTCACCGACAGGATCGCCTCCACGACCATCGGACTGAGCGGCAGATCGTGTGTCCTGAGGGTGTTTAGGACTGTCGTGAACAGGAAATGGTCTGGTTCCCGCTCGCATATTTCTGTCAGAAGACGTGCGGCCCACTCCTTGTCGAGTTGGATGAGAAGATCAGGGATGTGATCGGAAAAAACTCCAAACAGGGACTTGTCGTGCAGTCCTTCGACCAGCAGTTTGATGGCATGGATACGGTAACCGTCCCCCACGGTGCCGGAGAGTATCGCACCCTTGAGCCCCAGTATCACTTCGCCGGGACCTTTCGGAGATTGGTTCATGATCCGACGGAGGTGTGGCACCGCATCATCCAGACCCGTGCCAACCACCGCCGTGCGAATTTCCTCGCCCACAATGAAGCCATCGCCGTGGCGGCGTTCCAACTCCAACAACTTTGGCAATCGTTCCCTTGCCGGGAGGATCATGCATGAGGCGAGCGACTTCCTGGCGGAAGAAGTCCGCAACCCCAGTCGAACGCTAGAGTGCAGCAGATCCTTCGGATAGATTTTTTGCCCATGGATCCGCCCGATAGGCACGTAACGCCACATCGCCAAAGAGGCGACCACTGCCGTTCCCAAAATGACTATCAACATGGATCGATAGGAAATGGACGCCGCCAAGCTCAGGTCAACCGTAATGTCGAAGACGGACCAGTGTCCTGTGTCGTGAAATCAGGGCCGGATTCCATGACCAAACCAATGATCCGTTCTTCAAATGTGTTTGCCCGAACAAGCCGAGGGACTCCCTCAATGTTTCCCCTTCCTCACCTTCCGCACGAAGGCGTTCATTTCGGCTTCGTGGGCTTCGATGCGTTCGACGAGTTTGAGCTGGGTGCGGCAGCGGTCGAGGTTGTGGCCGGGGCGGTGGGTTTTGAAGTAGGTGTCGCCGTCGAGGTGGTCGGTGAGGAAACGGATGCCGACTTCGAGGGTCATGAGTTTGCCGGCATGGACGAGGTGTTCCACTTCCACGTCGTGGAGGAAGTCTCCGGCGGCGTCGAGGTAGCCTTGCACGAGGGCCTCGAACATCGGCATCTGCATTGCCACCTTGGAGAGATCCTTTTCATCCTCGGCGGCGGGGCTAGTGGCGCTGCGGACGAGGTCGCCGAAGTCATAGAGGGCGAAGCCGGGCATCACGGTGTCCAGATCGATGACGCAGACGGCCTCGTCGGTGGCGGCGTCGATCATGACGTTGTTGATCTTGGTGTCGTTGTGGGTGACGCGGCGGGGCAGGGCGCCGGTGTCGGCGAGGTCGAGCAGGAGGTCGGTGAGGGATTCGCGTTGGCGGATGAACTCGAACTCGTCCCGCACGGAATCGAGGCGGCGCATCACATCGGCGTCGGCGGATTCGATGAGGCGGTTGAAGCGTTTCCTCGTGTGGTGGAAATCGGGGATGGTTTCCACGATGGACGAGGGATCGAGATCCGAAACGAGGTCCTGGAAGGAGCCGAAGGCGCGGGCGGCCTGATAGGCCTGGCGGGTGTTTTCGACGATGTCGTAGGTGACGCAGCCTTCGATGAAGTTATAGCATCGCCAGACGGCTCCGTGTTCATCCTCGATCCACGAACCGCCGGCGCGGGCGGGGAAGAGGCTGAGGGTCTGGCCGCCGAGGTCCTTCTTGATGCGCAGCACCCGCTCGTTGATGTGGCGGGTGACGGCTTCCACGTTTCCCATCACCGCGTAGGGGTCCTTGAAGACGTTGCGGTTGATGGATTGGAAAATGTAGCGGGACTCCTGGCCGTTTTTCCGCCGATAGGTGGCGCGGTAGGTGGAATTGATGTGGCCGCTGTCGATTTCCTCGCCGAGCACGAAGTCCCCCTGAACCGCGAACTGGTCCCCGATGGCGCAGACCAAGGCCTGCAAGTCGGGATCCGCCGACCGGATGGGAGTGGATGGAGGTGCCATGTTTGGGTTTGGTGATGGCGATGAAACGGGATGGGGTGAAGCCCGGCAACTTCCAAAAATGGGGGGAGGATCACTTCACGGTGAACCCTGCGAGGTCGGCTTGGAAGGTGGCGGGCGGGAGTTTGCCGTTGAACTTGGGTTTCGTGAACAAGGTGCGGATGCGGGATTTGTCCTGAAGCTCCATTTCCATGGCCCGCAGCTCGTTGGTGGCGGGATCGATGTTCAGGAAGACCCATGGCACCTGCCCGCGGGTGCGGCGGTCCTTGGGCTTGAGCGTGAACTGGTGGATGCCGGAGTCCACCCGACTTTCGATGACCTCGAACATCTGATAGAAGTCCTCCGCGGTTTGGAAACCCTTGCCGGTGAGCATGGAGAAACGCGCCGCCTGCGGTGAATCCACGGAGATCCGGCGTGCGGACTTGGCCGCGGTGTCGATGAGCGTGAACTGGCTGCCGTCCGAAATGGCGATGGTGGCAGGGGGATCGCCGAGTTCCCAACGGACCTTGCCGGGCTTGGCGAAACAGAGTTTCCCCGGAGTGGTGACGGGTTGTTTGAGGGATGGCAGCTTGCGTTCCTGGGTGAAGGTGACTTCGAGGGACTGGATGGTGGACTGGCGCTTGAGCCAGGCATCGAGGACGGCGTGGTCCGCCCGGACGATGGATGTCAGCAGGGCGAGGAGGGGAAGCAGCCGTCGGATCATGACGGGGAGGATGGACAGGGCGGGCTGCAGATCAAGCGCGGTTAACCTTCAGTGTTGGCGGCAATCAAATTGTCCGGTAGTAGTCGTGCCGATGGAGACACCCCGCGTGGATGGATTGAAGGTTTTGGAACTCATTGGCTTCGGCGGATGCGGCCGGGTCTATCGCGCGGAGGAC
>DAISZP010000403.1:1833-5187 GCA_036824745.1 Luteolibacter sp. | reverse complement strand
CCGCGAAATGACGGTCATACAAACTGCGTGCTTTCCCGTCCCCGGATTGCGCGTTTTCTTGGGAGCAGGTCGTTCCCGCGTCCTGTAACCCATCCCTGAAACGCATGACAAATCTCCTCTTCTCCGCTGTCGGCGCCTGCATCCCGGCGCTTTCCCCGATCGCATTTTCGGCTCCGGAAATCACTTGGAACGTCGAAGTCACCGGTGCCGGTCCCACGGTGCAGCCGACGATGCACGGCGTCTTCTTCGAGGACATCAATTACGGTGCGGACGGCGGGCTCTACGCCGAACTCATCGAGAACCGCTCCTTCGAACACCGCACCGGCATGTGGGCATGGACCGAGGAGAAACGCGGCAACGCGTCCGGTGCCTCCTCTCTGGAAACCGACAAGGGCGTTCACCCTAACAATCCTCGCTTCCTCCGTCTGAAAGTGACTGAAGCGGACGAAGGATTCGGCGTTTCCAATCTCGGCTACGGCGGCATCCCGGTCAAAGGCGGCCAGGCCTATCGTTTCTCCCTCCACGCCCGCGGCGCGGCTGACTACGCCGGCGGTCTGTTAGTCCGCATCGAGTCCGTCGGTGGAAGAGTGCTGGCGGAAGGCAAGATCGAAAAAGTCGGCTCCGCCTGGCAGCGCCACACGGTCGGACTCAACGTGTCCGATACCGACAACGGCGCGAAACTCGTCGTGCTGGCCAACGCTCCCGGCGTCGTCGATCTGGATGTGATCTCGCTGTTTCCCAAAGACACCTTCAAGCAGCGCGAGAACGGCATGCGTGCGGATCTCGCGAAAATGATCGCCGACATGAAACCCGGCTTCATGCGTTTCCCCGGCGGCTGCATCGTCGAGGGCAAGAACCTCGCCAACGCCTACCGCTGGAAGGAAACCGTCGGCCCCATCTGGGAGCGCAAACAAAACTGGAACCGCTGGCAGGAAGTCATGGCCGCCTCCAACGTCTCCGAATACAGCCAGACCTACGGCCTCGGCTTCTTCGAGTTCTTCCAGTTCTGCGAGGACATCGGCGCGGCCCCCGTGCCGGTGCTGAACTGCGGCATGTCCTGCCAGTTCCAGGAGAAACAATTCGTGCCGCTCAACGAACTCGATCCCTGGGTGCAGGATGCGCTGGATCTGATAGAATTCGCCAACGGCCCAGCCACCAGCACCTGGGGCAAGGTCCGCGCGGACATGGGCCACCCGGAACCTTTCAACATGAAATACCTCGGCGTCGGCAACGAGCAATGGGGCGAGGAATACTTCAAACGCTACGTCATTTTCCAAAAAGCCCTCAAGGCGAAGCATCCCGAGATCATCCTCATCACCACCTCCGGTCCCGGCGTGGATGATGACCACTGGAAACTCGCGTGGGGCAAGTTCAAGAGCGGTGTCCCCGCCGAGATCGTGGACGAGCACTACTACCGTCCGCTCGATTGGTTCCTCCAGCACGCCTCGCGTTACGACACCTACGACCGCAAGGGCCCCAAGGTCTTCGCCGGGGAATTCGCCGCCCACCGCAAGGACAAGGCGAACGCCCTGGACTCCGCCATCTGCGAGGCCGCCCTCATGACCGGCCTGCTGCGGAACGCCGACCTCGTCCACATGTCCTGTTACGCCCCCATGCTCGCCCGGGAAAACTTCACCCAGTGGACGCCGGACCTCATCTGGTTCGACGCCACACGCGTGATGGCCACGCCGAACTACCACGTGCAGGCCATGTTCGCCGCTAACAGGCCGGACCGCATGCTGCCCTCCACGTTCGCTAACAACCAGGCCGGAGGCATCAGCCGCGGCAAGGCGGGCGTCGGCACCTGGCTCACCCAGGCGGAATACAAGGACCTCGTCGTCAAGGATGGCGCCGGCAAGACCCTCTTCAGCTCCGGCAAAAAGATGGAAGGCATCGACAAGCGCACTGGCAAGTGGAGCGTCGAGGGAGATGTCCTCAGGCAATCCAGCGCCGAGGAAGGCTGCATCGCCCTCATCGGTGACGGCACCTGGACGGACGGCTCCATCTCCGTCAAAGCCCGCAAGATCAGCGGCAACGAAGGGTTCCTCGTGCTCTTCCAGTCCAAGGATGAAAAGGAGCGCAGTTGGTGGAACATCGGCGGCTGGGGAAACACCGCCCACGGCCTCGAAGTCCGCGGCACCGAGATCGCCCGCGCCCCCGGCAGGATCGAGAACAACCGCTGGTATGACATCCGCATCGAGATCAAAGGCCGCGAAATCTCCTGCTTCCTCGACAACAAGCTCATCCACAAGGTGACCCAGCCCGTCAAACCCATCGTCTATGCCGCCGCCGGCATCGACCGCAAGGCCGGCGAAATCATCCTCCAGATCGCCAATCCCTCCTCCGAGGCCCACTCGCTCGCCATCAACCTCCAAGGCTGGAAAAGTAACAAACCCGCCCAAGGCAAGATCCTCACCGCCGACACTCCGGACGCCAGAAACAACCTGGAAACCCCGGACTTCGTAGCGCCCAAAGACCTCACCGCCCCCGTCAACGCCGGCGTCATCCAGCAAAACCTCCCAGCTTGGTCCCACACCACGCTGCGCGTCCCGCGCTGATGGAATCCATGAATTGTCAGACGAGTGCCGAAGCTGAGGAGGGGCGAGGACTCCTCGCCCATTAGGAAGGGCAGGGGAGATTTCTCCCATCATCCGCCACCCATTCCCTCCAGCGCCATCCACCTGGAGTTCAACCTTCAGGTTGTCTTCCCTCCCGGAAAGCCGAAGCTCGATGCCTTCAACCCGAAAACCGATTTTGAACCACAGATTACCGTCACAGATTGACACAGATTTTGAAGCGGTTGCGCTATCCCGCTTCTTCACTGTTTGGTGAGATCCTGAATCTGTGGAATCTGAGTAATTTGCCTCAGATCAGAAATGGATGTTCGGCCATCTGCGCTGCGCTTGATTGTGGTCAAATTCTGAAATTCCAGCCCTGCAACTTCGGAGTCCGGGTTCAAGCATCAGCACGTCTCCAGCACTCACGGTGCGCGACATACCAGCCTGTGGCATCATGGACGCCGCCATCCTTGGCGGGAAACGCGGCGGCTTGTTCAAGGTGTGAAACCCGCGAATTTTCCCTCCAGCGCCACCCACATGGAGTTCAACCTTCAGGTTGTCTCCCCACCCCGCAAGCCGAAGCTCGATGCCTTCAAGCATCAGCACGTCTCCAAGGGATCCCGCGACCTCGAAAAGGGATTCCGCGGCCCCGAAAAGAGATTCCGCAGCCCCGAAAAGGGATTCCGCAACCTCGAAAAGAGATTCCGCAGCCTCGAAAAGAGATTCCGCAGCCCCGAAAAGGGATTCCGCAACCTCGAAAAGAGATTCCGCAGCCTCGAAAAGAGATTCCGCAGCC
>DAISZP010000403.1:1272-1596 GCA_036824745.1 Luteolibacter sp. | reverse complement strand
AATCCACGGAGTTCTGACTCAAATCCACGGAGTTCTGACTCAAATCCACGGAGTTCTGACTCAAATCCACGGAGTTTTGACTCAAATCCACGGAGTTTTGACTCAAATCCGCGCGGGAAAACCCAAACCCGTGGAGTTTCGACTCTTATCCGCGCGGAAAAACTCAATTCCGTCGGGAGTTGACCCCAGTTCCGCGCGGGCAGTCTTCCGGTTCTGAGGCAATGGCCTCGGACTTTCCGGCGATTGCCTCCGGCTTTCCGGCGATTGCCTCAGGCTCTCAGGCGATTGCCTCAGGCTCTCAGGCGATTGCCTCAGGCTCTCAGG
>DAISZP010000403.1:0-1172 GCA_036824745.1 Luteolibacter sp. | reverse complement strand
CAATTGCCTCAGGCTCTCAGGCAATTGCCTCAGGCTCTCAGGCAATTGCCTCAGGCTCTCAGGCAATTGCCTCAGGTTTTCAGGCGATTGCCTCAGGCTCTCAGGCGATTGCCTCAAGCCCCGAGAAAGGCCCGGCCGTCCCGAATCCCGCAGGATTCCGGCGCTCCGACCGCAAATTCCCCACAAGTTAGGCGGGGCGAGGTCTCCTCGCCCATCAGGAGGAGCGATCCCTCCTATCGCCCCAAGCACCAAGCCGAGTCCGGAACCGCCGCCACCTCGCCCACCGGCAGGGCAGGGGGGATTTCTCCCACCATCCACCCGGCGGCCCCACCTCGCCGTTCCCTGCGAGGAAGATCCAAACCACGAATTCCACGAATCGCCACGAATGAAAAAGAACCCGCGGCCCGGACGCCTCCATTCGTGAGTCTTCGTGTCCTTTGACGAAGGGTTTCAATCAGCCAGTTCGTCTATGTCCGCGATCACTCCCATGGTGGTCAACATGCTCTCCCACCCACCCGCATGAGCAATCCGCAACCCAGGCATGGAAACCGCGGAGTTCCATCCGGAAGGGTGGTCAGATGAGCGCTCCAAGCTTGATTTCCTACTCTCCATTCCCTCCCTTTTTTCTTCCACGGCGGGTCCGCTCCGTTAGGTTCTGTGTAGTTTTTCAAGGGCAACGAATGAATCTGCCGCGACATCCCAAAGCAAAACACTTCCATGGCTTGGGCCTCCTGGAGGGAGTCCAAAATTTTGCGGAGCTTGAATGGCGCATCGCAGCACTTCAAACAGAGCAAGCAAGGGGGGATGCACTTGAAATATTCGCTGAAGCGTGCTTAGCCACGCAAAGAGTTTATCAGGCCCGAGATGTCTGGCCCGGAAACTCCATGCCCTCAACGCTGCGCCAGCAACTTCACCTGCCGATGACAGATATGGGAGTGGATGGCGTGTTCGTCACACATGCGGATGATGCTGTCTGTTACCAATCCAAGTTTCGCAGCGGGCGACCGGCCTTGAGGTGGGCTGAGCTTTCTACCTTCTATGGTTTGGCTGATTTCAGTGGACGTAGGCTGATCTTCACCAACTGCGATATTGTCCCTCGTGTTGCAGAGGAAAGGTTGGGTGCAATTTTCGTCAGAGGAAGCGATCTGGATCGTCTCACGCCGGAAGATTTT
>DAISZP010000402.1:0-5215 GCA_036824745.1 Luteolibacter sp. | reverse complement strand
CGAAACCGACACGCCGCCTGCGTGCCGTCGTCGCCGTGTTCGCGACGCATTTCCTGCGCTCGCTGCTATCCAAGATCCGCAACCGCGGCACGATCTACAGCACCTTCCTGGAAGCCCCCCTGCTCGCCGCGCTGGTCTCCATCACGCTGCGTTCCTCACCATCCGGAAAATATGAATTCGCCACCGCGCTGCACATTCCGGCGTATCTTTTCCTCAGCGCCACGGTGGCGATGTTCCTCGGCCTCACCAACTCGGCCACCGAGGTCCTGCGAGACCGCCCGATCCTCCGCCGCGAGCGGAATTGCCAACCCGGAGCGGCTTCCTACGTCACCGCGAAGTTCGCCGCTCTGGCCATCGTCGCCGCCGTCCAGGTTTTCATCTATCTGGCTGTTGGAAACCACTTCCTCGAGATCGAAGGCATGTTGTTGTTCCATTGGTTCTGGATGACTCTCACCGCGATGACCGGCACCTCGCTGGCGCTGGTCGTTTCCTCGATCGTCAAGAGCGAGCGGGCCGCGCTCACCTCAGTGCCGCTGCTGCTGGTGCCGCAGATGCTGCTCGCCGGGGCGCTGGTCCCCTACCGCGAGATGAACCGCGGTTTGTTCGAAAACGCGCGGGACATCCGCGAGCGCGGCGGTGTTCCGGTGCCCGCCACCATCATGCCGTTGCGCTATTCCTATGAAGCCCTGATCGTCGCCCAGGCAGTTAGAAACCCTTTCGAGATCGAGCGCCTCCGCCTGCAACGCAAGATCGATCGTGTCAGAAACCTCGAACGGCCGATGACACCTCAGGACGCCGAGCGGTTCGAGGTGACCAAGGAGGGCTTGCGCCGCCTGCTGGCAGCCGGAGCCACCAACAAGGAGGAAGCGGCGGATCTGGTGGCGCGGATCCGGCGGATCTCCAGTTCCGGCACTCCGCTTGAGGTGGAAACCATGAAAGTCTGGCCGGAACACGCGTCGAATGCCCGCCCGGCCTCCGAGTTCTTCGTCAACGAGCGCATCGATCTGCTCGTCCGCGAGGCCGAGATTTTCCGCAACGACTACCGATATAACGAACGCCGCGTCGTTTTTCACGCCCTCACCAAGCCCCTGCCGTGGGCTCCGGACCGTCCGGAGAACAACGGAACCTACATCGAGCCCACCGACGAAGTGGACACCCAGAAATACTGCGGCAGCATCCTGCTCGGCTTCATCCTGCTGGGGGGCGTGGCCTCCACCTGCATCATTTCTAGGCAGAACCGTCAGACGAAATAGGCCTCCCTCGCGTTGGATTTTTCGAATATTCCCGGCTTCCGAAACTTTTCGGGAAATAAATTTGAACGTTTTCTTTAAATTCTTGTCAGGTTACGCGATTACGTGTACGTCATCGCGCAGTCCCATGTTTCACCCCATTCCCATTCCACCCTTGGGCAGCATGCTTCGCGACACCGCCAGCCAGGTGAAGTCGATGCTCCTGCAGTTGCCGCGTCAGGCCTTCATCACCGGCCCGCGGGTTCTCCTGACATCCCGGATCACCGGGAAGTGCGCCGCGCTGATGGTCCTGTTGCTCACCCCGTCCATTATTTCCGGGCTATTTCTCACATTGCCGCCGCTGCTTTTCCAATCTCCCCAGCAAAACGCCTACTTCTATTTCGCCAACGTGCTGGAGCATGATCCCAGCCGCTGGTTGCTCATGGGATTCGCCGTTGCCTGCATCCTGCTCGCATTGGCAATCCCCGCCTCCATGCCGAGGCAGCGCGTTTCAGTCAGTTATTGATTCCAAATCGGGAGTTTCAGCGGCGTGTCGCAGAGACGGCACGCCGCTTTTCTTTGCCGAAATACCGGGGCGGATTCCGAGCGTATCCCATCCGCCATCCTTCGGACTCTCCCATGTTTCGCCAATCCGCCATTTCCCTGATGCTGGCAGCGCTCACCCAAGCCCAGCCGAAGGTCACCTTTGACGAACACGTCCTCCCCATCTTCCAGCAGTCCTGCCTCAACTGCCACAACCCAGACAAAGCCAAAGGCGGCCTCGACCTCTCCTCTTACAGTGGGACCTTGAAAGGCAGCTCCGGCGGAAAAATCGCCGAGCCCGGAGACGCCGGTTCCAAGCTCATCACCGTCGTTCTCCAATCCGCCGAACCCAAAATGCCGCCCGAAGGCGACAAGCTCGCCAACGACAAAATCGACATCCTCAAACAATGGATCACTGGCGGCCTCCTCGAAAACGCCACCTCCACCGCCCGCAAGGCATCCAAGCCCAAGTTCGAGAATACCCCGCGCACCGATCCTGCCAGCAAACCGGATGGCCCGCCGCCGATGCCGGTGGATCTACTGCTGGATCCCCCCGTGATTACCGCGAGCGCCTCCGCCGTCCATTCCCTAGCCGCCTCGCCATGGGCACCCTTGCTTGCCGTCACCGGACAGCGGCAGATCCTGCTCTACGATTCAGATTCGCTCGAACTCGTCGGCATCCTCCCGTTTCCCGAGGGCGATCCCATCTCACTTGCCTACACTCCGGACGGCCGCTACCTCATCGTCGGTGGCGGAGTCCCAGGGAAATCCGGCCTCACCATCACCTATGACGTCACCAACGGCCAACGCGCTCTCACCGCAGGCAAGGAGTTCGATTCCGTGCTCGCCTCAGACATCCGCCCCGGCTTCGACCTCGTCGCCACCGGCGGCCCCTCCCGCCTTCTCAAAATCTGGAACACCGCCACCGGAGAACTCGTCAAGTCCATCAAGAAACACACCGATTGGATCACCGCGCTTGACCTCTCCCCGGACGGCGTCCTGCTCGCCAGCGGAGATCGCAATGGCGGCGTCTGGGTCTGGGAAAGCGAGACAGGAAACGAATTCCACACCCTCCGAGGCCATCAAGCCGCCATCACCGCCGCCGCTTTCCGGGCCGATTCCAACCTCCTCGCCACCTCCTCCGAAGACGGCACCGTGCGCATCTGGGAAATGAACGGCGGCACCGAAGTCAAAAAAATCGACGCCAGCACCGGCGGTGTCACCACCTTCTCCTGGGCTCGCGACGGCACCCTCCTCACCGCCGGGCGCGACCTCAAGGCCAAGCTCTGGAAACCTGACTTCAGTCCTTTACGCGATCTCGCCTCGCCCATCTCTGCCCTGCCCACCTCCAGCGCCCTCGATGCCGAGGGGAAACGCGCCTTCATCGGCGATGCCAACGGCACTATCAGCGTCTTCCACTGCGCCGATGGCAAACTCATCGGCCAGCTTCCCAGCAACCCTCCCTCCATCGCCACGCGCCTCCAATCCATCCAATCCCAACTCGCCGATCTCGCGAAAAAACAAAGCGAACTCCAGTCGCAGTTCGCCGCCAGAACCACCGAAACCGAAAGCGCCCGCAAAGCCCTCGCCGACGCCCAAGCCGCCCGCCAACAAGCCGAGGCCATCCTCAAAGCCGCCCAGGAAGGAGCCGCCAAAACTCCCGACGATGCCTCCAAAAAACTCGCCGAAGAAGCCGCCAAACGCATCGAGCCACTCGATCAAGCCCTCAAGGCCAAACAAGACGCCCTCGCCGCCGCCGAAAAATCCCTCGCCGAAGCCACCGCAGCCCGCGACCAGGCCCAGCCCCCCATCGCCGCCCTCCAAGCCTCGCACAAACGCTGGAGCGCCGCCGCCATCAACACCCGCTTGTTAGATGTCCGCAAAACCGGCGAAACCTCCGAGTTCCAGACCGAAAGCGCCCAAACCCTTTTCACTGAAACCGCCGCGAAACTCAGTGCCCAAGCCGAGGTTCTCAGCTCCGTCAGAAATCGCCGCCAGCGCTTCGCCAGTCTCGCCGAAACCGCCACCTGGTCCCCCCAAGCCGCCGCCGAGCACCAAGCCACCCTGCAAACCCTCGATCACCTGATTTCCGAACAACTCCGCGCCTATCAGAAACTCGAAGCCACCCTGCGCGAAGCCGCCCAAGCCATAGATCCCCCCGCCCGCCTTGCCTGGCAGAAGAAAGCCGAAGCCGATTCCCTCCTCCAAGCCTACCGCAAGGCGCTGGAGTAGGAATCCCTTCGAAATCCCGGAATCTTTCCGGTTGCCAAGGAGCGGGCGCTTTGCTCACCTTCCGTCGTCATGGCCAATCCGACCAACGTGCTTTCCAGCGGGATCGAAATCATCGGTTCCATCCGCTTCTCCAACGACATGATCATCGACGGCAAGATCGAAGGTGAGATCAACTCGGACAAGGGCCGGGTGACGATTGGAGAAAACGCCGTCATCAAGGGCGATGTCAGCGCCGGCGAGGTGAAGGTTTACGGCAAGGTCGAAGGCAAGATCACCTCCGAGCGCTGCGAACTGAAGGACAAGTCCAAGATCAACGGCGACATCAAATCCAAGGTGTTCTCCATGGAAGAAGGTGCCTCGCTTTCCGGCCGCACCGAGATCGGCGGCTGAGTCTCTCTCAAGAAGTTTTTCCCAAGCGCCGGGTCCACGGATCCGGCGCTTTTTTTGTGGAATCAAGCTGGCATAACCGCGATTCCGCTATCGGTTTTCACCGCCCTTCCCAGCTTTCCTCTTCATGTTCCGCGGACTTGGGTTCGAGGTGGGAGATGACCCGGCCGTCCGGATGCAGCATGTGCGCGACTCCGGCCTCGATGGCGGTGGCCTTGGCATGGGCCTCTCCCACGGTGAGTTCGTCCGCAAAGACCAAATGAAACTCCACCCAGTGGGTGCGCCCGGAATGACGGTGGCGCAGGTTGTGATAGGAAATCCCGCTGTCGGCGACTTTTTCATCCAACAGCCTGCGGATTTTGGCTTCCACCTCGGGATCGCTTTCATCGAGCAATCCACCGAGGCTTTCGCGGATCAGCTGATATCCCACGCGGATGATGTTCAGAGCGGCGAGAATGGCGGCGATCGGATCCCACCAGACCCAGCCGGTGAATTTGTAAAGCAAGAGTGCCACCAGCACGGCGATGCTGGACCAGACGTCCGTGAGCACATGATGCCCGTTCGCCCGCAACAATGGGGAACCGCTCCGTTTCCCCACCGCCAGAAGCGTGAGGCCCAAGACCAGATTGATCGAGGCGGCGGCGGCGGTCATCACGATGCCGAAGCCGAGGTTCTCGATGCTCACGCCGAAGATGAACTGGCGCACCGCCTCATACATGATCAGCAGGGCCGCCGCGGTGATCATCGCGCCCTCGAATCCCGCTGATAGAAACGCCACCTTGTCATGGCCGAAGTGATGCGTCTCGTCGGCCGGCTTGTGGGCG
>DAISZP010000401.1:0-5224 GCA_036824745.1 Luteolibacter sp. | reverse complement strand
CTACACCCGCCTCCGCACCAATCGCCAGGGACTCTCGCTCATCGAAAAGGAAAACCACGAGTGCATCATGCTCGATGGAACCTCCTGCATCATCCATCCGGTGAAACCCGAACAATGCGCCGGGTTTCCCAACAAGTGGAACTTCCCCGGCTGGCGGCAGGTCTGCGAGGCCATCCCGGTGCCGGTGCAAGCTCCGGGCGGAGCCTGAGATTTTTTCAACGAATCCGGTGTCCGGCTTCGTTTCCATGCTGGAAGGGACGGCTGAAATCCTCCGTCGGTCCATCGCTGGGGGGATAGCATCAGGTTCGAATGGATGATCCGGTTCATCAGGGAATTTTCAGGCGGCTGCTTCCGGTCGTCGGCCGCTATGCGTGGCTGGTCATGCTGGTGCTGGCTCTGAACTTCCTGCGCCGCGAGTGGGGTGGATTTCATCTCGACGAACTGGATGACGCACTCAACCGCATCGGTGGCTTCCATCTGGCGCTGGCTCTCGGGCTCACGGTCGTTAGTTTGACCTGCAATGCCTCGCTGGATCTGGTGGCCTTGGCGTGGTTGGGAAAACGGCTGCCCGTCGGAAATGTGCTCGGAACCGCCATGGTCGCCAGTTCGTTCAGCATGAACGGAGGCGGCACCCTCCTCGGCGGCGGGACGATCCGGCTGCGCTTCTACGGGCAGCATGGCATCGAGGGGGCTGAAGTGCTCAAGATCAGCGGCTTTCTTCTCGCCGCCGGATGGCTGGGGCATTCCTTGCTTGCCGGGCTGTTGCTGTGCTGGTCGCCTCCGGCCCTTTCCTGGCTGCCAGCCGCCGCCGGCAGGGCCATCGGAGCGGTGTTGCTGGCGACTTGTCTGCTGCCGCTACTTTTGTCCGCCATTGGAGTGAGATTCTGGAAACTTCCGGCATTGCCGCCGTGGCGCTTCCTTGCCTTGGCCACCTTGATTTCCGGGATCGACTGGTTGTTCGCCGGTCTGGCGCTGCGGGCCTTTCTCCCGGCGGAGGTTCCAACGGCGGGTTTCCTCACCGCCACCGCGCTCGGGCAGGCGATCGGAGCTGCCAGCCACGTGCCCGGCGGCGTGGGCGTGGTGGAGCTTTCCATCAGCAAGCTTTCCAGCGGAATGGTCGCTCCGCCGCTCATGGCCGGAGCCTTGCTGACATACCGTCTCACCTACTATCTGATTCCTTTCCTGTTAGCGGTGCTCGCCGTCAGCGCGAGGGAGGTCTGGACCAGAAGGCATCTCGCGAAGAGCGCGGTCGATGGCACCGCCAAGGCTTGGTCCGCCATCGCTCCGCGTCTCGCGGCGATGACCGCGCTGGCCGGAGGTTTCGTGCTCATGTTGTCGGCGAACTCCCCGATGGAAAACGCCAGGCGTGAGCTGCTCCGGGGTTTCCTTCCGCTGCCGTTTGTCGAGGCGTCGCATTTCCTATCCAGCATCACCGGCACCCTGATGATCATCGTCGCGCACGGACTTCTGCGCCGTGTCCGCGCCGCGTGGTGGATCGCTGTTTCCATGGCTGCCGCGGGCGTGGTTTTCTCCGTGTTGAAGGGATTCGATTGGGAGGAAGCCCTCGTGCTCTGCGTGTTTCTAGCAGCCTTGCTGCCCTTCAAGGAGAAGTTCCACCGCCATGCCGCGATCTGGACCCGCCGCTTCACGCTTCAGTGGTGGGGGCTGATCCTCGCGATTGTCGGGCTGGCGGTTTGGTTCGGTTTCTACACCAGCCGCCACGTGGGCTATGAGTCGGATCTTTGGTGGCGGTATTCATTCGAAGACGATACCTCTCGCCTGCTGCGCGGCATGGCCGGCAGCGGGTTCATCGTGATTTCTGTCGCCTTGTTCCAGTGGTTGCGTCCGGCCCCTCCCAGAGAGCAGGCAGCCGCGCCGGACATGGATGGGATCGCGGAAATGGTGTTCAAAACCCCGCGCTGTGCGAGCGCGCTCGCCTTGGTGGGAGACAAGCGCTTTCTCTTCAACTTCGATCAAAGCGCATTCCTGATGTATGGCGATCAGGGCCGTACCCGCGTGGTCATGGCGGATCCGGTGGGCGACGAGGAGAAGTTCGAGGGACTCTACTGGAGGTTCGCCGAACAGGCGCAGGACGAGGGCATGCGGGTGGCTTTCTATCAGGTGAGCTCGGCGATGGTGCCCACCTGCGTGGAAATGGGCTACCGGGTGTTCAAGCTCGGCGAGGAGGCGATGATCCCGTTGGAGTCGTTCGATCTATCCAGTCCGGACTACAAGAAGTTCCGCAAGGTGATCAACCGCATGGAACGCGAGGGATGGAGCTTTGAAATCTGGCAGGCCGCCGAAGTGGCGCGGCGCATGGGCGAACTCAAGGCGGTTTCCGACTCGTGGCTGTCCCACCACGGCGCGAAGGAAAAGGGATTCTCGCTCGGTCGTTTCGATGAATCCTATCTCAGCCGCCTGCCCGCCGCGGTGATCGTGATCGGCGGCAAGGTCGTCGCGTTTGGAAACATCTGGCCCGGCAACGGCCGCGAGGAATTGTCCACGGACCTGATGCGGCACATTCCCGACGCGCCGAACGGCGTGATGGACTGCCTGTTCGTGAAACTCATGCTTTGGGGCAAGGAGCAGGGATACCGGTGGTTCGATCTTGGGATGGCGCCCTTGTCCGGCCTTGAGTCGCGTCGATTCGCTCCGCTCTGGAACCGCATCGGCGGACTCGTTTATGATCATGGCGAATCGTTCTACAACTTCAACGGCCTGCGCGCGTGGAAGAGCAAGTTCAAACCTGTCTGGCAGCCGCGCTATCTGGCCATACCCAAGGCATGGGATCTGCCCGCAGCCATTCTTGATATCACCACGCTGATCGGAAGGCCGTCGCTGCGTTCCCTCAAACCGAGAAACGAACCTCCAACCCAGGTTTCCGAATCGCTTTCTGAAACATGAATTTCCCGAAATTTTCCCTGATCCGCCGCGTTCTGACGATCGCCCAATTGCTCCTGTTGATTCCGATCATCTGGTTCATCTGGCACGTGATGATGCCGCGGGGATTCGCCAGCGAAACTGCGGTGCATCTTCCGCTGGCGCTTTCGTCAGGTCCATTCGAAGTTCTCTACTACGCCGCCGATCACCCGCGCGGCGTGTTGATCGTCGCCACCGGCGATGGGGGCTGGTCCAATCAATGGGAGGAACCGCTCGCCAAACACGCGGCCGCCGCCGGATTCGCCGTCGGCGGATGGGATTGCCGGCGCTTCGCCGACACCCGGTCGTTTGACCATGCGAAACTGGTGGAGGCTTTCAACGCGGCGGTTCAATCGGTTAGAAACAAGGCGGGCCTGCCTGCGGACTGCCCGGTTTGGTATGCGGGTTGGTCCACCGGGGCGGAGTGGTCGATCGCCGCCGCCGCCAGCCCGGATCGTGACAAACACCTCGTTGGCATCCTCGCGGCGGCTCCGGGCGGACGCAGTCGTTATGGAATCAGCGCGGAAGACCTGTTAGGTATGGTTCCCCAGGGGCCGGGATCCTACGCGCTGGCGGATTTCTCGGGGGAACTCAAGGGATTGAGCGTCGTCCAGTTCGCCGCGGAGCTTGATCCCTTGGATGACGCGGATTGGTTGAAATCGCTCGGACCGGAAACTCCGCACAAGTTGATCGAGATTCCGGAGGTCCCTCACGACATGGGCGGCGCGGGGTCGCGTTTTCTCACTGAGTTCGACATGGCCATCCAGTGGATGGCGGACCGGCGATGATAAATCAAGAATCGCCCTTTGCCGCCTGAAACCTGCGCAGGATCAGCCCGGCGGGCGAGAATGACTTCAGCGCGAGCGCCGGTTTCTCGATCAGGAACCAGCTCAGCATCGCCAGCCCGATCGAAGCCGCGTAAATCGGCGGAATCGCGCCAAAGCCGCTCAACCAGCCCATTTCCACAAACACGTTGATCACCACCGAGTGATAGAGATAGGTGCCGTAGGAAAGGTCCGTGCCGCGCAGCAGTTTCGTCGAGAGCGAGCGGAAGCTGTAAGCCGCGGAAATCGTCGCGAGGGCGAGAATCACTCTCGATGGCAGATAGGATAGGTAGAATGGAACCGACCGCGATTCGACGAGCAGGGTCAGCGCCGTCATGAAAAGAATGTAAGCGCCGAAATACCACAGGAACTTTCCCTCCAACCAAGCGCGCGCCTTGTCGAAGTGCCGATGAAGGAACCAACCCAGCATGAACATCCACAAGTGGGGAAGCAGCGTGACAAAGAGCAGCTTGAACAACATCGGCGCGCCGCTGTAGCCGTCCGGACCGTTCACCTTGTCGTCCATCACGCAGAAGATCGAGAAGGAGGCGAGAAACACCAGCCAAGCGAGTGTCGATACGATTTTTGTTCCTGATCCCGAGTTCCGGATGATCCAGTGCGAAAGCGGGACAAACAGATAGAACTGCAGCTCCACCGTGATCGTCCACAAGGCTCCGTTCGCCACGCCGATGCCGAAATCACGGAAATGCTCCGGGTTGTAAAACTGCGCGAAGGAAACCTGCCCGGCCAGCCACGCGCCGAATGTCTTTGTTAGAACAAACTCGGATCCAAGGAACCCGAAGAAGCCGAGCGCGCCCAGCGTCACAAGCAGGCACACCCACAGCGCCGGGAAAATCCGCAGCCCACGCCGCCAGAAATAACCTTTCCAGTCGTCCGGATTCCGCTCGAACGACCGGGTGATCAGAAATCCGCTGATCACGAAGAAAACCGGCACTCCCGGCAGCATCATCAACGCATCGAAGACCTGCTTGCCCCACGACGGCAGCTTGGTCGCGAGTTCGGTGTGACCGATCGCATGCGCCAGCACCACCTGCGCGGCGGCCAGCAACCGGATCAAATCAAAGTTGTTCTGACGTTGGGGGGAACTCATCGATGCTCGGGTAAGCGGTCGATTCCACACGTTTTGGAGACGAGGTGCAATAACCGGATCGCGTGTGGCGGCTTGAAAGATCGCCACTCCCGGCCATCGTGCGGCGGGTATGCGGAAAATCATCCACATCGACATGGATTGCTTCTACGCGGCTATCGAGGAGCGCGATGAGCCAGCGTTGCGTGGCAAACCCATCGGCGTGGCGGGCAGCACCCGCCGCGGCGTGCTCACCACCGCCAATTACGAGGCGCGTAAATTCGGCTGCCGCTCGGCGATGCCGGTATTCAAGGCGCTCGAACTCTGCCCTCAGCTCACCTTGGTCCCCGTCCGCTTCGAGGTTTACCGGGCGGAAAGCTCCCGAATCCGGGCG
>DAISZP010000400.1:0-5226 GCA_036824745.1 Luteolibacter sp. | reverse complement strand
GTGCTGGAAAACGCGTCCGGCTTGAGGCACAGACATTGAATGGCGGCGCATTCCGCGTTCTGGAAGGAGATCCGGAGATGGCGGGTCTCGGCCTGGGGCGTGGCGATGTGAGTGAGCTTTCCAAGCGCGCGCGTCGCCTGATAGATCGACGACCACATCCGGCCATCGTCGGAAATCTCCATGTGAAACGTCCGGGCGGGAAGATCGTCCGGCCATTGGATCACGATGCCGCCGAAGCGTTGTTTCCTGCCGAAATCCACCTGCCACCACGGCGAGGGATCACCGCGGTCCGCACGCCATCCGGAGGTGCTTTCGGGACTCATCGCGAGATCCGGCGAATGGTCTGATAGATGGCTTGATGCCGTGACCGACGCGGGTTTCGCGAGCCGTTGATCATCGAGAAACGCGGCGCTCAGTTCGACCCTGCCGTTTCCTCCGGGGCCGGCGGCGATCACGATTTCCACCGCTTCCACCTCCGAAGGCGCTCCACCACCGGCGGGTCCCCAGGCGAAGGGCAGGCCGCGTTCGTTGAACTGATGCGGCATCCAGTTTTCTGGAAGTTCGAAGTCCTGACAAAGATGCCGCCAGACGTTGGCTCCACCGGGTGAGGCGACCTTGAACTCGAAATGATTCTTCGGTCCGTGGCCGCGCAGCAGGAATCCGATTTCAAACGTGTCCGGCATCACGAACGGAAGCTCGCGCCGGATGACGACAAAACCTCCGCCGCCATGGAAATCGTAATCGAGCGCGATGCCCGGTCTTCCCTCGGGGCCTGTGATGCCGCTCAGGATTCCGCGTGCCTGACCGGACGCGAACACACGCCAGGCATCGGGTTGGTCAAACAGTCCGGAAAACGACGAGAGCGGCATGGCGTGGAAGTTTGGAGCCAAATTATCCACCACCTGAGAGCATGCGAGAGCAAACTTGCCTCATCGAAGCACGAACTCCGCCGCGGCCCTTCCCGCGCGGGTCCCAGTGGCGAAACAACCTTGCATCAGGTATCCGCCGGTGGGCGCTTCCCAGTCGATCATTTCACCCGCCACAAAGCATCCGGGAAAACGCCGGATCATCAGCGAGTCATCCAGTTCCTCCCAACAAACTCCACCGGCCGATGAGATCGCCTCCTCGATCGGGCGCGGGCCGCTGAGCGGTATCCGGCATCGTTTCACCTGTCTGGCGAGAGTAATGGAGTCGGTCCATGCCGTTTCTGATAGAATGGCCGCCGCGGCTTCCGGAAGTTTCCATCGGACTTTTGCCTCTTCGAGAAACGAACGGCGGACGGATTCCATTTTCCGCACAAGTTGTTCTTCGGTGAAGGTCGGCTTGAAATCGATCCCGATGGCAGGTTCGGCCATGCCGCGCAGGGTGCGGCCGAGCTGATAGATCGCGCCGCCTTCGAATCCGTAGGAGGTGACCAGCAGTTCTCCGGATACGGAATGATCCGCCGCAGTGACCTGGATGTTCTTGATGGGTTTCCCTTCCGCGGTGGCGAGAGTCTCCTGCGACCATGGATGTTCCCACCCGCAGTTCGCGGCTTGCAGGGCATGGCAGCGGATGCCGAGAGATTGGAAAAGCGATACCCAGCCGCCATCGGATCCGGTTTGCGGCCATGAGCCGCCGCCGAGCGCGAAGACCACCGCATCCGCTTCGCATTTCTCACCGTTGGCGAAACCCAAAGTCACCGGTTTGCCGGGAACCAGTGACGCGAGCCGGTGGTCCATCTTCAGTTCCACGCCCAGCGACTTGAGCCGTGCAACCCATGCGCGCAACAGCGGGGCCGCCTTGAGGGCCTTCGGATAGACCCGGCCGGTCCGCGCTTGGAATGTCTCGCAGCCGAGTTGTTCCGCCCATTCCCTCAAGTCAATCGGACTGAAATCCGAGATCAAGCCGCGCCAGATGCCAGCCGGTTGATCGGGGCCGGCGTATCGACCGATGAATCTCTCGAACTCCTCGCCATGCGTGAGATTGAGCCCGCCCTTGCCGGCGACGAGGAACTTGCGCCCGACGGATCGTTTCCCATCGAAGAGCGTGACCTTCGCTCCACCCGCCGCGGCCACTTCCGCGGCGCGGAGTCCCGCCGGACCTCCGCCGATGATCGCGATGGATGGGGGATTTGACATTTGTTAGATGAGGGGATGGATTCACAACCCGGGACGCGGGTTGACAGGGCCTTGCAAGGCACACATTGTGCTTGGCGACGCCGCGTCCTTTCAAGCCCCATGATTTTCAAGAGTCTCTGCCGCCACGCCGGAATCGGCGCGAATTCGTATTTGCTGGAGACGCATGATGCCCGCGTGGTTCTGGATTCCGGAATGCATCCGGAGCACGAGGGGATGGAAGCGGTTCCCCACTTCGAGTTTCTTGAGGACGGCTCGGTGGATTCCGTGATCATCACCCACTCGCACCTGGATCATGTGGGAACCCTTCCGGTCCTGCTCGGCGAACAACCGCAGGCACGGGTTTTTCTAACACCCGAGACCGCCGGTCTCGCCGAGGCGATGCTCCACAACTCGGTGAACGTGATGCAGGCGAAACGTGTCGAGCACGGCATCGTCGAGTATCCCTTGTTCGAACACCGCGATCTGGACCGCATCGTCGAAGTCTTTGAACACCGTGGTGTGGAGCGGCCCTTCGAGCTGGATCATGGAGGAACCATGCGCGCCACGTTTCACGACGCGGGCCACATCCTTGGGTCGGTCGGCGTGACCATCGAGTCCGCAGGCAAACGGGTAATGTACACCGGTGACGTGAACTTCGAAGACAGCACGGTGCAGAAGGGGGCCTTGTTTCCCGAGGAGCAGGTGGACGCGCTGATCGTGGAAACCACGCGCGGCGCGCAGGCCCGGCGTGAGGGATACACCCGGCGTGACGAGGAAGATCGTTTCGCCGAAGCCATCGCCGAAGTGCTCGCTCGCCACGGATCGGTCCTCATCCCCGTGTTCGCGATGGGCAAGACGCAGGAAGTGCTCGCCATGCTGAACCGCTTCAAGGAAGAGGCGCGCATCCCATGGAAAACCCCGGTTTACATCGGCGGGTTGAGCACCAAGATGACGCACATCTACGACCGCTTCGCCGACACCTCGAGGCGGAATCTGGCAGGTTTCCGCTTTCTCAAGGACATGGACATCGAAGGTGGCGGCGGAAAGCGCAAGGGACCGATACCGTTTTCCGCCGGATGCATCTACGCGCTCTCCAGCGGCATGATGTCCGAGAACACCGTGTCCAACATCTTCGCCCGGCAGGGAATCCTGGAAAACAAGCGCCACGGTCTCTTCTTCGTGGGATATGCCGATCCGGAAACCCCCGGCGGGCGCATCCGCGTGGCGAAACCGGGCGACAGCGTGCTGCTCGATCCCGCGTGGCCGCCGGTCAAATTGAACTGCGACATGCGCGTCTTCGACTTCAGCGGCCACTCCACCCGCGAGGCCATCGCGGACTACGTGGTGAAGGTGAATCCCAAAAAAACCTTCCTCGTCCATGGCGATGACGACGCTGTCGAGTGGTTCCATCAGGAACTCCAACGCCGGCTGCCGGATACCCAGGTGATCATCCCGCAACCGGGCGAGGAGCACGTGATCTGATCCTTGGCGGCGGATTGAAACCGCGGTCACTGTTAGGAAAACATCACTTCACCTTCACGGTGATCTCCTCCTTGGTCTCGACTTTCACACCGTCGATGCCCTTGAGCGCCTCTATGGCGGCGGCGGGGTCCTTCTGATCGATGCTTTGGAGTTTCTTGAAGCCTTCGGCGTTCTCGATGAGTTTGCCGAAGTTCATTTCCATCAGGGTGATGGTGTTGCCGTCCCTGTAAGAAGCGGTGGTTTCCTCGATGCCGGAGTCCACGACGAGTTTGAGGCTCATTTTCATGTCGGCGAACATCTGTTTCATCTGTTGGCCTTCCGGGCTGTCGAGATCCGGCATCTCCCTTGCTCTGCCGATGTTGGCAAGAGGAACCTTGATGGAGAGTTTGCCATCATCGTAGTTGAAACGGATTGATTCCACAGCTTTCACTTCCGTGATGCCGGGTGAAGTATTGTGGATGCTGGTGCTGTCGGAGACCTTGATCTGGTTGATGTCCTCGAACTTGTAGGTGACGCGGGCTCCTTTGAAACCGCCTTGCTCGATAAGTTCGGATTTCTGGAAGGTGACTCCGAGTCCAAGTTGTTCGGCGGCACGCTTCTTGGAGTGCGCCTCAGAGAACAATTCCTTGATGGGATCTTTCGCTGCATCCCCTCCGTTTTCGATGCCGGGGAACGTCTGACTTATCAATGTGAGCGATTGGGCACCAAGCAGGGTTTCTTCGACGATTGTGCCGCTGCCATCCTTGTTGAGGTGAACGGTGGTCTCGCTGTGGAAGCAACTCGTGAGTGAAATGGCGGCTACAGCGGATGCCAAACGTGGAGCCAATGATCTGATGGCTTTCATTGTCGATTGAAGTGGTTTCAGAAATTGGATAACGGATTGGAAACAAGGCCTAATTTTGAGACCGGGGAATCGTTTGTGGGCCCGTCCATGTCAAAAATCGTGGGAAACAAAAAGGGCGGGGACATCGTGTCCCCGCCCGGATGATGAGATTGAGGTGTGGGGAAGGGGAAGGAATCACTTCACCTTCACGGTGATCTCTTCCTTGGTTTCCACCTTCACGCCGTCGATGCCTTTGAGGGCTTCCATGGCGGCGGTGGGGTTCTTTTGATCGACGCTTTGGAGCTTCTTGAAGCCATCCGGGTTCTCGATGAGTTTGCCGAAGTTCATTTCCATCAAGGTGATGGTGTTGCCGTCCTTGTAAGAGGCGTTGGTTTCCTCGATGCCGGAGTCCACGACGAGTTTGAGGCTCATTTTCATGTCGGCGAACATCTGTTTCATCTGTTGGCCTTCCGGGCTGTTGAGGTCCGGCATTTCCTGATCCTCAGCGGCGGGTTTCTCCTCGCCTTCCTTGGGCTTGTCCGCCTTGGGGTGGGGGAGTTTGACGGTGAGCTTGCCATCGGCATAGGCGAAGCGGATGGGTTCCTCTTTCTTGGCCTGCGGTTGTCCAGGCATGTCGCCCATGGGGGACATGTTTTTCATGCCGTCACCGGTGGAGACCTTGATGGTGTTGATGTCCTTGAACTTGTAGGTCACGCGCGCGCCTTTGGAGCCGTTCTTGTCCACGGGCTCGGACTTGTCGAAGGTGACTCCCTCGCCGAGTTCGGCGGCGCGTTTTTTGGCTTTCTCCTCGGAGAACATTTC
>DAISZP010000399.1:0-5227 GCA_036824745.1 Luteolibacter sp. | reverse complement strand
GATTCATCCATTCATCGGAATCCGGCTCCATTCATCTGACGCTGCGGAAGTCTTCGGACGACAAGATCCACATGGAGTCGAAACTCCAGCCCTCCATGAACGCCCTCGCCACCATTCTCAGACTGGGCTGGAAACTCCTGCGATCCACCTTCGCGCTCCGGGCCATTCCCCTGATTCCCGGACTCAAGGTTCCCAACCCGGGAAGCGGCTATCACAGCGGAGGTTCCTTTCCCATGCGGGAGAAACCGGGCGAACTGGAAACCGACTTGTTAGGACGGCTTCCCGGCCACCCGCGCGTGCACCTGGTGGATGCCTCGGTTCTTCCCAGCGTTCCCGCCACTTCCATCACCTTCAGCATCATGGCAAACTCCCACCGGATCGCCACCGCGGTGTCGGAATCCGCCACCTCATGAAAATCGCCCTGACCGGTGCCTCGGGATACGTGGGTGGCTGCATCGCCCGCCGCCTCGTCGCAGACGGGCACGAGGTGCTTTCGCTCAGCCGACGCCCCTGCCCGCCGCCCTGGCATGCCTACTCGCTCGGCGAGGATCCATCCACCTTGCCGTGGGGTGATGTGGACGCGCTGATTCACGCGGCCTACGATTTTTCACCACGAACCTGGGAAACGATCCGCACCCGCAACATTGATCCGGCCATCGCGCTCGCTGAGGCGGCCAAAGCCGCCGGAGTCCGGCATCTTTGGTTCATCAGTTCCATGAGCGCGTTCACCGGCTGCCGCTCGCTTTATGGAAAGGCGAAACTCGATATCGAGTCCCGCATGCTTGAACTTGGAGGTCAGGTCATCCGTCCGGGTCTCGTTTGGGGCAAGCACCCCGGGGGCGTGATGGGAGCCTTGGATTCGATGGTCGCCAAACTCCCGGTCGTTCCCTATCTGGTCGGCTCAGGAAGTCTCCAACAGTATCTGATTCATGAAGAGGATCTCGCGGGAGCAGTCAGCCATTTGATCGCATCCAAGCCAACCTCGTCCGCGGTCCACTCACTTGCGCATCCTGAGCCTCTCACGATGAAATCCATCCTGAGCCAGCTTGCCGCCAGGCGTGGAGTCCGGCGGATGTTTTTTCCGCTTCATTGGTCCTTCGCCATGCTTCCTCTCTTGCTGGCGGAGGCGCTGGGCTTGAAAGTTCCGTTTCGAAGTGACAGCCTCACCGGGCTGGTTCACGGCAATCCCTCACCATCGGTCTCCGCCTCTCCCTGCGGATTCGAGATGCGGCAGTTCCGGTGAATCCATCATTCCGCCGCATTCCCCACCCCTGTTTCCATGACTCTGGACTCCAGCAAAATCAAGACGGCCATCATCCTGCTTCTGGCGCTCTTCGCGGCGCTTTATCTGGGGATCGCCGCAGCCACCGCGCAGTTGGAGGCCATCGCCTGGGTCGCGGGAACACTCAGCGTGGTCGTTTGCCTTACCTTGGGCCGACGCATCTGGCTGATCATTCCGCTGCTGTCATCCTTGGGCTTCCGCCTGCCCCTACCGGGAACCATTTCCACCATGATGGTCGCCCAGATGGCGGTGCTGGGGATGTTCGCGCTTCTGTTCCTGATGCGGAAACTGCCCTTCAAGTTCCGTTTCACCGAGCTCGAAGGTTGGAGTCTTTTGTTTGGTCTCTGCGTGCTTCAGGCCTATCTGCGGAACCCCGTCGGCCTTAATCTTTTCGGCGCGTCCACCGTCGGTGGACGGCCCTACGTCGAGTTCGCGTTGACCTACGTGACGGCATTTTCATTTTTCACCCTCATCGTATCGCCCAAAGACATCGTCTGGTGGGTACGTCTCACGATGATCGGTAGCACCATCAACTTCGTGGTCGGCGCGCTCGCGATGCGGATTCCGCTTCTCGGCAAGCTCATGGGCGCTTCTTTCGGAACCGCCGGCACCGAGAATACCCGTGTCAACATCGACCCGGAGGCGGCAGGACGGGTTTCCTACGTCCGCGGCATTTCCTATAACGTGGCCCTCTGGATTTCCAGCCTGATGTCCCCCTTGAAGGCACTGTTTCATCCGTTGTGGGGTGGTTTGGTTCTCTTCACCATGGTCGCGGCCGCATACAGCGGATACCGCTCCCAGATCGCCGTGGTGGCCCTCGCCTATCTCGGTGGTCTCTACTATCGAGGCGGGATACCCCATCTTGTCATGTCAGGCTTTGGCGCGGCCATGGCGATCGCATTGCTGGCATTCGTCAACCTGCTTGCACCGTTGCCACCGAACATCCAGCGCTCGCTGACCTTCCTGCCGGGAACCTGGGAACAACGTTACAAGGACGACACCAAGGTTTCCAACGACTGGCGGACTGAAATCTGGATCGAGGCACTCACCAGCGAGAAATACATCAGCAACAAGTTCATCGGAGATGGACTTGGCATGACTGCCGAGCAGTACCAGAAATCCGTGGCTCTGGCCGACAGCACCGCCACCGGTGTCGGTGGTTGGGACGCCCACCGCGAATCCATCCTCATCAGTGGTGACTATCACAGCGGCCCGGTGCAGACCATCCGCACCGTAGGCTACTTCGGTCTGCTGGTCGTGTTGATCGGCATGATCCGGGTCGCCGTCCACGCCCACCGCCAGATCCTGCGCTGCCGGGGAACGGAATGGTATCCCACCGCCTTGTTCCTCGGAATTCCCGCCGTCACCGGCCCCGTGTTCTGGGTGTTTGTATTCGGATCCTTCGACAGCGGGGCCGCCTACCTGCTGATGGGTGCCGCGATGATCCGCCTGCTGGAAAACAATCTGCCCCTCCCCGCCTATGTTCATCACCACAGGCTGCCTTACATCCTACGGAAGCAGCCGACTCCAGCGAATCAGCCGGTAAAACAAGGACGCTGAGTCCATCATACCTCGCATCCTCATCGCGCGGAGGTCGGCGGCATTGAATTCATTCCTTCCGCGGCGAATCGAGCCCGCAGGCACAGAATCCCCGCCTTTCTCGATTCCGCGCTCCAGCCATCCACTTTCACTTCCTCGAAACCCCGTGCCACAATCCAACACCACCCGACCTTGAGCCGATTGATCATTGAAGCTGGAAAATCCGAACGTCACTACTGGTCGGATCTTTGGAAATACCGGGAACTCTTCCTCTTCCTCTCCTGGAGGGATATCCTCGTCCGTTACAAACAAACTTCCATCGGCATCATCTGGGCGTTGCTGCGTCCGGTGCTGACCACCATCATCTTCGTGATCGTGTTCAGCCGCGTCGCCAAGATGCCGTCCGGCGGGATTCCCTATCCGATTCTGGTGTTTTCCGGAATGCTGCCCTGGCAGTTTTTCGCCACCGCGTTGTCCGAATCGAGCAACAGTCTTGTCGCCAACGCCAACATGATCTCAAAGATCTACTTCCCCCGCTTGGTGGTTCCGGCGAGCGCGATCATTGTGGCGCTCACGGACTTCATGATCTCACTGGCGATTCTGGGAGCCATGATGTTGTTCTACGGCATCATGCCCACCTGGCATTTCCTCCTCATCATCCCGCTCACCGGTCTCGCCTTCCTCGCCGCCTTCGGCGCGGGTGTCCTGCTCGCCGCCCTGAATGTGGAATACCGCGATTTCCGTTATGTCATTCCATTCATCGTCCAGTTCGGATTGTATGTCTCACCCGTCGGATTCAGCTCCAGCGTGATCCCGGAACAATGGCGGCTCCTTTACTCGATGAATCCAATGGTCGGGGTGATCGACGGATTCCGCTGGGCCATCACCGGAAAGGCCGAATTCTTCCACTGGGGAGGCTTCGGAATCTCGGTCGGCCTGGTTCTCGTCCTGGTCGGGGTGGGCATCTGGTATTTCCGCAAAACCGAACGCGCCTTCGCGGACGTCATTTGAACGATCATGTGGCCATCCGCATCGTTCGACGTGCCTTCCCCACAATCCAAAACACAACCTCTCTCCATTGTCTCAACAAAATCATGGCTGACATAGCTATTCGAGTAGATCACCTAGGCAAGAAATACATGCTTCGCCACCAACAGGAGGGACGTAGCTACAAAACCCTCCGCGAATCGTTAGCCGGTCTCGGGCGAAATCTTCTAAAGGCCGATGAATCCGTCAGCGCCAAGCGTGGTCCGCATCATGAAGAATTTTGGGCTCTGCGTGATGTATCCTTTGACATTCTAAAAGGCGAGGCCGTCGGCATCATCGGCCGCAACGGAGCCGGGAAATCCACCCTGCTCAAACTCCTCAGCCGCATCACCCAGCCCACATCCGGCCGCATCGAGCTCGAAGGACGGGTTGCCAGCCTGCTCGAGGTCGGCACCGGTTTCCATCCCGAACTCACCGGACGCGAGAACATCTATCTGAATGGTGCCATCCTCGGCATGAGTCGCTCCGAGATCCGCCGAAAATTCGATGAAATCGTGGACTTCGCCGAAGTGGAGAAGTTTCTCGATACCCCGGTAAAACGGTACTCCAGCGGGATGTACATGCGCCTCGCCTTCGCGGTGGCCGCGCATCTGGAACCCGAGATCCTCGTGGTGGACGAAGTGCTCGCCGTGGGCGACGCGGCATTTCAGGAAAAATGCCTCGGCAAAATGGGAGAGGTTTCCTCCGGAGGAAGAACGATTATCTTTGTCAGCCATCAGATGAACGCGGTTCAGGCTCTCTGCACTCGGTGCATTCTCATGCACAAAGGGCAACTTTTGTTATCTGGTTCACCTGAATCAGTGATTCAAAAATACCTTGAGCGCGCTGCACAGTCAACTGAATGGAGAAACACCCACAACCAATATTGCAACCCGCATTTTACCCCAACCCGGTTCGCACTAATCGACAGCAATCATAAGACACTTGATTCGGCGTCGAGCAACGACAGTCAAATTGGAATTCTAATTGAGGGAACCGCAGAAAGCAGCGACTCAGCGTTGGTCGTTGGGTTTGCCGTGTATTCTCCCGACAACTCTCTACTCTATTACAGTCTCCATACCGACACGCAACCATCTGCCTGGCCAACCATCTCAGTTGGCGACAACAAACTTGTGTGCTGGTTACCAACTCGATTTTTGAACGAGGGCAATTACCGGATTGAACTGATCGTTAGTCTTCATTATCGCTGTTGGTTCTGCCAACCTGGCGTCGACTCTCCGTCCATATCACTTTCAATCAGGGGGGGCCTGAGCGACTCTCCACATTGGCTCGAACGCCGCCCCGGGCTACTTGGCCCGGTATTTAAATTCTCCCGAATTGACTAAGTAGAAAACCACATACCCAATATCGCCATGGGAA
>DAISZP010000398.1:3462-5229 GCA_036824745.1 Luteolibacter sp. | reverse complement strand
GCGTGGTGATGTAGGTGCCTTGCGGGAATCTGCGGATTTCCACATCCGCGCCGGTATTCATGTTGAGGACGCGCAGCGACTGGATGTTCGGATTGGGAAACAGCGAGCTGAGCAACGCGTGGGATTGGAAGGATCTCACATAGGCCATCCGGTTTCCGTTAGGCGAGAACTTCGGTTGGTAGTCATGCTCCGTCCACATCACGCCGCTGACAATGTCCGCATCGGCGCGGGGAAAGGTGATGCGCCTTGCGTTTCCATTCTGCACGGCGGCCAGGGCGGGCGGGATGAGGAAAATCGAGGTGGTCTGCCCGGCGCCGCTGCCGCTGAGATTGGGCGAACTGGATTCGAGCGGAGCCGCGAGCAGGTTGCGCGCCGGCGACCAATCGACACCCTCGCCGCCGTGGTGGCGCCCGTTTTGCGTCTTGTCCACATGGACGAGGATCGGGTTGGCGGTGGTCCGCAGCGAATGGATCTCCAGCACCGGAACCTCCGCCACGCCGCCGCCGCCACCACCGCTTTGGGTGAGTGCGAAGATCGCCATGAAGCGGTTGTTAGGCGAATAGGCCTTGTACCAGGGAAATGTGTAGCTCGCGGAGTTCGTCGTGGGATCGAGGATGTCGCGGAAACTGGTAAGCTGGTTCACGTTTCCGGTGCCGGGCCTGCGCTCGAAGACGTTCCACGTCCGGTTGGTCACCCGGTTTTTGCGGAATGCCGTCACGGCGAGCCGCGTGCCGTCGCGCGACCACGTCGGAAAGCCCACCTGGTTGAAGCCGAACTGAACCACGGTGTCTCCAGTGCCATCCGGCCGCATTTGGCGGATCTGCAGGTTTCCATTGTTCAGCAGGCGGGTGTAGGTGATCTGCTGGGCACCGGCCGACCCGGAAAACAAGCAGGCGGCGGCGAGGATGCGGACGATTCGTTTCATTGGGGGAGGGGGCACGATTAGCCGAAAAGGTAACCCGGATGCCGATTCTGTCGAGGTTTGAAACGAACGCGATGGGCTTGGGGTTGACCCGGCCGGGGCGGGCGGGTAGGCAATCCGCCATGGAACTGACCACCACGGCATACGGCACCTGGAGCGGCGGACGCTTCATGCACTTCGGCGAGACCCTCGGCGAGGAGCGTTTCATCGGCTGCATCCAGACCGCCTATGAGTCCGGCATCCGCACCTTCGTCACCTCGGATGTCTATGGCAACGGCAAGGCCGACGAGTTGTTAGGGACGGCTCTCAAAGGCGTCGACCGCTCGACCTACTGCCTCGTCGGCATGATCGGCCATGATTTCTACGAAGGCCAGCGCCAGGGCGCGCGGGGTTATCCGCGTTTCACCGATCCGGAACTGCGTGGCCCGGAAAAGTACGCCGACTTCATCCGCATGGCCACCTCCAAGGAACTCGAACGCTGCGGCGCGGATCGTTTCGACCTGCTCATGCTGCACAACCCCGATGAGCTCGGCTACACCAGCGAGCCGCTTTGGCAGGCGCTTCAATCCGCGAAGGACGAAGGCCTGACAGACCGCCTCGGCATCGCTCCGGGTCCGGCGAACGGTTTCTCGCTCGATCTTGTGGGCGCCTTTGAGCGCTTCGGCGAGCTGATCGATTGGGCGATGCTCATCCTGAATCCGTTAGAGCCGTGGCCGGTCGGTCTCACGCTGCCCGCCTGTGAGAAACACGGCGTGAAAGTGCTCACGCGTGTGGTCGATCACGGCGGTGTGTTTCACGGCGATCTCGCCTTGCCAGGTCATGAGTTCAAACCCGGCGACCACCGC
>DAISZP010000398.1:0-3452 GCA_036824745.1 Luteolibacter sp. | reverse complement strand
AAAATACAATCTCACCCTGCTTCAGTTCGCCTCGATCTGGAACCTCAGCCACCCGGCGGTGGAGAGCGTGGTGCCCACCTTCATTCAGGAAGCCGGCGAGCGCGCCCGGCCCATCGAGGACAAGATCCGCGAGTTCGCCGCGCTGCCCGACGTCCGCTTCATGCCCGAGGAAGTGGAGTCGATCCGCGCCATCGGCGACAACACCGGCTGCATGATGCTCAAGGGAGCCAGCAAGCGCCATCAGACCAGCGAGCGCCCCGACGAATGGCCGATGCGCGAGGATTTGTTAGAGCTTGCCGGCCGCTACGGCCTCGGCAGCGAGTGGTGAACTGAATGTTTCCGCCATGAAATTCGGCATCATCGGCACCGGCATGATCGCGAGGGTCCACGCCCTCGCCATTCGTGAAATGCAGGGAGGCGGACTGCATTCTGTGTTCGGCCGGAATGCGGAGGCCGTGGGAAACCTGGCGGCGGAATCCGGCGCGAGACCCTTCACGGATCTAACGGAGTTTCTCGCGGATCCGGAGCTGGAGATCGTCACCATCTGCACGCCGTCCGGCGCGCATCTGGAGCCTGCCCTGGCAGCGTTCGCAGCGGGCAAACACGTGATCTGTGAGAAGCCGCTCGATGTCACGACGCGCGGCGTGGACGAAATGATCGCCGCCGCGCAGGCCGCGGGCAGATGCCTGGCCTCGGTCTTGAATCGGCGTTTCAACCCGGCGATGGCGGCTTTCAAACAAGCGGCGGATGCCGGTCGCTTCGGGAAAATCACTTCCGCGTCCTGTTACATCAAGTGGTTCCGCAACCAGGCCTACTACAATTCCGCCGCATGGCGCGGCACCTGGGCGCTTGATGGTGGTGGCGCGTTGATGAACCAGGGCATCCACGCCATCGACGCCCTGCTTCTCCTTGCGGGCGATGTCGTTTCCGTCCAGGCCGGCACCGCGTGTCTCGCCCATGACGGCATCGAAGTGGAGGATATCGGCGTGGTTTTGTTGGAATTCGCCAACGGCGCGCGCGGCGTGATCGAAGGATCGACTTGTTGTTGGTCCTCCACCGGCCACCCCGCGCGGGTTCAGATCTGCGGCACGGAGGGCTCGGTGTTTCTCGCGGACGAATCGTTCGAGGTGTGGGATTTCAAGACTCCTCATCCGGAGGACGATTGCATCCGTGCGGAATGGATGAACTCCGCGAAGGCCGGGCTCGGCGCGAACAATCCAGCATCGATCAGTTTCAAACAACACCAGCGGAACTTCGAGGAAATCCTTTCCGCGATCCGCGATGGCAGGGAGCCCTCCACTTCCGCGCGGGAGGCGAGGAAGGCCGTCGCGCTGATCGAAGCCGTCTATCAGAGCGCCGGCCGCGGCGGGGAGAAGGTGTTTCTCTAACAATCTAGCCGGCTCAGGGCTGTTTCTCGAAAAGATCGATCGCGATCTTCTGATAGAGATCCAGATCCAGCAGGAACGGGTTCGGATCACCGTCGAGGATTCCGTAAACGAAAGTCGCGTTTCCACCGGTGGCATGCGCGAAACGGATCGTGCGGTCCCTCACGCCGCTGCGTTCGCCCTCACCATCCATTGCGAACTCGGTCACGGTGAGCGTGAGCAGCGGCTTCTTGAGGGCGGCGAGCGCGTCGGCATCGTCCGGAGCGAGCCACTGGCTGGCCTTGAGCCCTTCGATCTGATCGAGCATGTAGCGGGCGCGGGCGGGGTCGAGGTTTCCGGTGATGTCCTTGCCCTCGCGCGTGGCGGTCCAGGTCTCGTCGTCCTTGTAGCTGAGCACCGTGGCGGGTTCCTCACCGCGCTGGTGGCGGATGGCTAACAGGTTTTCCTTGTCCACCGACCACACACGTGAAAGCCGCCACTCGTAGGGTCGCACGGCGATGCGTTGGATCAGGTCCGGGCTCACCTCCATGACGGTGGGGGTGCCGAGGCGGTTCGCGAACCACGCGCCTTTCCCGTCCATGCCGAAGCGGATTTCCAGCGTTTGGTTGTCCATGGCGAGGAAACGCAGGGTGAGCGCGGGACGGTGGAGCCCCCATGGGGTGAAGTCGGTGGCGGCGTCGCTCGGGAAACGGATCACGCGGCTGGTGGTGACCGCCTTGAGCAGCTCGAACAGGTTTTCCTCGTTTGCCTCGAACTTCCTGCCGGACACTTCCGCCATCCACGGGTTCGCGCCCTCGCGGGACACCACGATCTCCTCGCCGGTGGACGGCTTGATGGAGATGCCCCGGATCACGGCGATGTCGAGATGGCTGAGGATCGGATCGCGCAGGTCGTTGATCGTGAGCGGAAGATTGGCGAGCGTGATGCGGTCGGTCTCGGGCTTGCTCGGTAGCTCGAACAAGACGCCCGGCCGGTCGCTGACGGTCGCCTTGACCAGCGGTGCGTCCGGCGAATCCGGCGGACGGATTTCTAACAAGGTTTCTGTCTCCGAGCCGAAGGTGGAGATGGCGATCTGGTTGGACTTCAGCGTGCTGTCCTTGCCGGGCAGCGTTTCCGCGCTGCTATCACCGAGGCGGAGCGCCTTCAGGCCGACGAGTCCTTCGAGCAAGGTCTTGATCGCATTCGGGCTGGTGGAAAGCTCCAGCGGTTTGACGATCCGCCACGGGCCGGCGAACATGCCGATGAATTCCTCGGAGCTGAGCTGCTTGTCGCGGTTTCCATCCGCCGCGGTGAATTTCTGCCGCTCGATGCCGAGGTTGTTCGGATCGGTGATCATCGAAAACCATTCCTCCTCGGTGATGCGGGCGTTCCGGTCGCGGTCCGCGATCACGAATCGGGTGCTGATTTCCTGAAGCAGGTTCGCGGCGGGGATGGAGGATTCGGTTTTGCGTTCAAGCGTGAGCTCTCCTTCCTGCGAACGAATGCGGATTTTTCCGAGCACGAGCGGATTGAAGAACAAGGGATGATGGTCGCGCAGGTTCTTGAGGCCGTCCTTGAACCACGGATTGAGGTCTCCGGTGCAGGCGTAGATGTGGCGCTTGCGGTTCTTGTCCCGCGGCTGGATGTAAACCGTTGGATTCGGCTGCTCCATGTTTTCCGCCAGCTCCTTCCATGGCGTGTTGCGTCCGATCTTGTAGTAGGCGAGGGGCGTGCGGGACGCGTCCTCGAGGCGGACGTTGGTGGCGGTGTCTCCGAGTCCCGAGGTCTCGGGCTTGATTTTTTCATCCGGCGCGTAGTCCTCCACGCGCATGGCGAGCGTGAAGTTGATAATGTCCGCGGCGGCGCGCGGGTCCATGCGGTCGGCCCATGGCGTGGTGGCGTGCCAGCCGTTTCCGCGGAGCTCGAAGGTCGCGGTGATGCCGTTGCTGTTGATCCGGATGTGTTTCACATCGGATGCTTGGAACTTGTCGTAGAGGCGCTCTCCCACCGGAGTGGGCGGCGCGCCGAAGACCGAGTCGAAGTTGCCCTGGCTCCACTGCCATGCGGCGAGCGCGCAGAAGGCGGCCG
>DAISZP010000397.1:0-5235 GCA_036824745.1 Luteolibacter sp. | reverse complement strand
ACCGGGCGTTCGGCTTTCTTCGGAAGGAGCTCGCCTGATAGATCGCCGGTTTCCCACCATACGCCCGCCGCGTGATCGAACACGAGCATCTCGTGATACTCGCCGAAGACGAACCCGCCTTCGTAATCGACCCAGCCGCACAATCCGCCGCAGGGGAAGCCGGTGTCGCCGGGAATCACCGGACCGGACGCGAGGAGGCGTTTCAACGGATCTCGATCCGCGGAATCATGCAGGTTTCCCCTGTGGATATTTTGCGGCCTGGCGGCGATCACGGAAACGGGCCGCGCGGCGCTCGACGGCACGTTTCCCGAAGTATCGAAAAACACCATGCCGGGCAGGTGGCGCAGTTGATCCGCCACCTCGACCGGCAACATGCCATCGAGACGCGTCGGATGTTTCAGCGCCAAACCCGTGTGGGGCATCACGCGGGAAAACAAGGGCCGGCGGGCGCGCGAGGCAAGAACGAATCCCTTCAGGGGAGCTTGTAGGCTTCCAACGCGGCTTTCGCGGCGGCGGCATCCGCCGGAGACGCGGCGCTTACGGCCTTGGTCTGGAGATCGATGGCGGCGTCCTTGTTTCCGCGCAGAAAGGCGACTCTCGCGAGCGCGGAAAACGCGTTGGAGCGTCCGGCACCCTCCGTTTCGGAAATCGGCGTGGCGAGTTTCTCCGCTTCGGTCTGCATGGCCGGTGACGCGTCAGGCGCGGACACCAGATGCAGGGCCACCGCGGCCACCACTTCCGGTTTCGCGGAAAAATCCTCGGCAATGAGTTTTGCAAGCTGGAGGGCGTCATCCGCCTGTTTGCGGGCGAGCAGCAGATCCAGCTCTAACAATCCGCCGATCTGGCGGTGGTTGTCGGTGAGCTGCTCCTGGAGTTCTGCGATGGTGGCTTCCGCGTCGTCCAGCTTGCCAGCGCGGATCATGTCAGCGGCCTTCGCGGAAAGCTCGATCGCTTTGGCGCTTGGGGGTGAGGAGGCATCAGCGGCGGGTTTCGCAGACTGGCCGGCGGGTTTGTTAGAGGGCTCGGCCAACAGCTTTTCCAGCATCGATTCCTCCATCGACATCGGGTGGCCGATGTAGGCGAGTTTCCCCTTCTTGTTCACCACGAAGGCGCAGGGGATGCCGTTTTGTCCGGCGGCTTCGAGCCATTTTTTGCCCATCGTTCCATCCGGAGTGTCCACCGTGACGCGGTAGGTCATCTTGGAACCCATCTGTTTCACGAAGTCCTTCACCGTCTTCGCGTCCTCGCCGAGGTTCTGCCCCACCACGACGAGGCCCTTGTCCTTGTGCTTCTTGTAAAGATCGTTGACGTGCGGGATGGCGGCCACGCAGGGCCCGCACCACGTCGCCCAGAACTCGACGATGTAAACCTTGTCGCCTTCCAGTTCCTTCACGGCCTCGCCCTGCGCCCAGCTTGCGGGTTGGATCTTCGGAGCGGCGTCCCCCACTTTCATGACGGCTCCACAAGGCAATGTGGCCAACAGCAGGCAAACCGGAATCCACAGGCGAGGGATGATCGTTTTCATGATTGGCATACCCTTCGTGCATTTCCGATCTTCCGGCAATCCCGCAGTTCGTCCGCGGCGCGAAAACAAAAAAAAGAGGTGGCCGCAGCCACCTCTTTGAAAATCCGGATTCCGGCGCGCGATGCTTACCAGACGCTTTGTTTCACGTAGATCACATCGTAGGGACGCAGGTAGAACGGGCTGCTCTCGTAGCCGGCGAGCGTGTCGTTCATGTTGAGCACGTAGCGCTGTTGCTTGCCGCCCTGCTTGCGGATGACCATCACCTGCTTGGGATTGGCGAACTTGGTGAAACCACCTGCCTCCATCACCGCTTCCAGCGCGGACATCGGGCGATCGAGCGGCACCTTGCCCGGGCGGAGCACCTCTCCTGAAACATACACTCCGGATGCGGCGGTCTCGAGGGAAACGACGACCGTCGGATCCTGGAGGTGCGGCTGATAGAGCGAGGTCAGCGAGGCTTGCAGACTGTTGATCGAGCGGCCGGCGGCGCTCACGTCACCGACGGGAGGCGGCAGGCTGACTTTTCCGTTAGGAGCGATCTTCTGCTTGGTGTTGAGTTCCGGAGCGCCGGAAAAGGCGATGCTGATCTCGTCACCCGCGGCGAGCACTCCGCTGGGCTTGGACTGATAGGCCTCGGCGGGAACCGGCGGCGGTGGATTAATGTCGGCGCAGCTCACGATGGAGAAAGCGGCCACGATCGCCGAGCAGCAAAGCATCGCCGACGAGAGATGCCGTCGCAGCCAGGCGGCGGTCTTGAGGTTCATGGGGGTGGTTGTCATATCGGTATTCGGTTACAGTTTGCTTGGGACGTTCGTTGTCAGGAAAGAATGCGGAAGGTCTAGCAGCCATGGCTGAGGTAGCGCTCCCAGTCCGGAGGAAGCGTCGAGTTCTCGACGGCACTGCCGATGCGGCCTTCCCAATCCGGATTGAAGGTGGTGCTGGTGCCATAAACCATGATCAGGTCTTCGTTGCCGATGCTGCGCAATGCGTGTCCCACTCCGGGCGGGATCACCACGGCGACATTGTCATTTCCCGGTCTGCTATCGCCCGCGATGGTGAAACGCATGATCCGCCGTGTCAAACCCTCGCGTTCGTCCACCAGGATCATCTCGCAGAGGCCGGTCAGGAAGAACATGACATCCCACTGTTCGCGGTCATACGGACGGCGGGAGTAGTCATCCGGCGAGGAAATGAACAAATCCTTGAACCACGCGGCGGCATCGGTTCCCTCGGGAACATGCGGCGGATGAATGTGGAATCCCTTGGCGCTGTCGCGATGCATCAATGCGGAGGCCCATTGGCGCGGTGCGAGGCCGATCTTGTCGAGCACCCCTTCCGTCAGGCGGGTGAGTTCGGAAAAATATCCCCTGCCCTTTTGTTGGAACACCCTGCGGGGAAAAATTTCCACTCCGGGGATCCACGCCTCATCCAGCTCGGCACGGCCCCGGATCGTCTCGCCCGCGGAAACGCCCGAAGTGGCGAGACGGGCGGCCAGCGCTCCCTTGGAGTAATCACGGGTTTCCAATTGCGCCCGCGCGTTCGCATTGAGGCCGTTCCAGCGTTGGTGGTTTTCGATGCTCATCCGTCAGTGATTCAAAGTGATTTCAGATAGTCGCCATACGGAGTGCCCGCGTATTTGTTCACGGATTCCCCGAGTTTGTCCCGATCGATGCGGCCTTGCGAGAAGGCGATCTCCTCGGGGCATGCGATCTTCAAACCCTGGCGCTGCTGGATGACCTGCACGAACTGCGTGGCATCCGCCAGCGAGTCCGGCGTTCCGGTATCCAGCCATGTGGTGCCGCGGCCGAGGATCTCCACGCGCAGCTCGCCGCGTTCCAGATAGATGCGGTTCAAGTCGGTGATTTCCAGTTCGCCGCGAGGCGAGGGTTTCAAGGCTTTTGCGGTGGCCACCACGTTCTTGTCATAGAAATAGATGCCGGGAACCGCGTAGTTCGATTTCGGCTGCTTCGGTTTCTCCTCAAGCGAGACCACCTTGCCGGAAGCATCAAACTCCACCACGCCGTATTGTTCCGGCTCCTTGGTGTGATAGCCGAAAACGGTGGCTCCCGCGGTCCTCCGCGATGCGGCGAGCAGGGAGGATCCGAGATCGTGGCCGTAGAACAGGTTGTCACCCAACACGAGGCAGACCGGTTGTCCGTCGATGAACTCCTCACCGATCAGGAAGGCCTGCGCGAGCCCTTCGGGTTTCGGTTGCTCGGCATAGGAAATCTCAAGACCCCACTGCGAACCATCGCCTAACAGACTCCGGAAACCGGGAAGATCCCTCGGCGTCGAGATCACAAGGACCTCGCGGATGCCCGCAAGCATCAGCACGGTGAGCGGATAGTAGATCATCGGTTTGTCATAAACCGGGATGAGCTGCTTGCTGACCGAGTGGGTCATCGGCCAGAGGCGGCTTCCAGTGCCTCCGGCGAGGATAATGCCCTTGCGCAGGGACTGTTCCGCCTGGGAAAGCTTGAGGTGGTTCTTATCGAGATCATTCATGGCGATTTTCAGCTGAGGGTCCCGAGGCGCTCTCCGCGATACGAGCCGTCCTCGATCGTCCGGATCCATTCCTCGTTGTCTAGGTACCATTGCACGGTGCGGCGCAGCCCGGATCTGAAGTTTTCCCGCGGCTCCCATCCGAGCTCGGCTCCGATGCGCTCCGGATTGATGGCGTAGCGCCTGTCATGACCCGGCCGGTCCTTCACATAAGTGATCAGCTCCTCCGCGGACTTGATCTCGCGGCCGACCGCCAGCTCGCGGACGGTTTCGATCAACGCCTTGACGACGTCGATGTTCCTCATCTCGCACTTGCCACCGATGACGTAGGTCCTGCCGATTTCGCCTTTGACCAGCGCGAGCGCCAAGCCGCGGCAGTGATCCTCGACGTAGAGCCAGTCGCGCACGTTCGAGCCATCGCCATAGACCGGGAGAGACTCGCCCTTGAGCGTCTTGCGGATCATCAGCGGCAGCAGTTTCTCGGGAAACTGATAGGGCCCGTAGTTGTTCGAGCAGTTCGTCGTGACGACGGGCATGCCGTAGGTGTGGTGGTAGGCGCGCGCGAGGTGGTCGCTGCCCGCCTTCGACGCGCTGTACGGGCTGTTAGGAGCATACGGGGTTTTCTCGGAGAACGCCGGATCATCCGGCCCGAGCGAGCCGTACACCTCGTCCGTGGAAACATGGAGGAATCGCGGATTCGCAACCGTTTCTTCGCTCCAGAACCGGCGCGCCGCATCCAACAACCGGAAAGTTCCCACGAAGTTGGTTTGAATGAACTCCTCCGGACTGTCGATCGAACGGTCCACATGGGACTCCGCCGCAAGATGCATGATCGAATCAATGCCGTGCTCGCGGAGCAGGCGGCCGATCAGATCGCTGTCGCAAATGTCGCCTTGCACGAAAACGTGACGCGCATCGGCGTCCAGATCCGCCAGGCTGCAGCGGTTTCCCGCGTAGGTCAGCTTGTCCAGCGTGACGACGCGCTCGATATTCACACCAAGATCTGCGGCCGCGTCACCCAACAAGTAGTGGACGAGGTTCGAACCAATGAATCCGGCTCCGCCGGTGACAAGTATTCTCATGTGTAGGGGGGGAAAATCTGATTTCCGGCTTCCTTTTCAGTGAAACCAGGGGGGAGCGCAACCCTCGATCATGCGGATTGCGATGACGACCTATAGGCGGAAAGCGTGGGACTTTGCATTACGAAT
>DAISZP010000396.1:0-5250 GCA_036824745.1 Luteolibacter sp. | reverse complement strand
CCCTTTCCAATTTGGCGTTCTGGTCTTCCGTGCATTTTCTGCTTCACAGCGCCCATCCGAACTCTACTCTAGCAGTCATCGTGATGGTAGTAATGACATCACGGCATCGTCTCCATCATGCCCCGCTCCGCCCCATCGCGCCCGAATCTCCGATCCGCCCGGATCGTGGATGGAAGATCGTGGATCGCAGGTCTTCAGGGTGGCGCGCTCTCGCCGAGAGCGCACGCGGAGGAAACGAGGCTGAATCGCCCAGGCTGGGCCTTGCCGACTTCTCTCAATAACACCCCTCCATCGGCAATCTGATTGCCAACCCATTCCCCTCATTCAACTTCCACTCCTGATTCCCACACCCGCAAATTGATGAAAATCGACCCATCCACCACCATTCGTTCCATCGGAAATCGCTCACTCACTTGGTGTCTGAGCCTCGCCTTGCCATGCCTTGTCACCACCGCACACTCGGCCATCTCTCTTACCGGCTCCGCGGTGCAGAATGCCAAGGACTTCAATGGTGCCGTCAATGTCGCCAGCGGATCGCTCGGCCTGCTGATCATTGATGTGGCGGACGATGGCATCGTCGGTCTCCCCAATGGAACCTCCGGTACCCTTGATGCAACAGACAATCCGGGAGTCACGTTCGGTAACGCGGGGTTAAACACGGGCAGCTATTTTGGCGGTGACCTGGTGGTCGCCCGCTTGACCGCGGCTGGATCGGGAATGTTCGGAGGCACTTTCACCGTCAACCTGCCGATATTAGACATCCTTCCCTACTTGGCCAAATCGTTTGCCATCGTGTGGTTTGATCAGATCCAAACCGCCACCTCCCCCGCAAATGCCCCGGAGGGGGCCACGTTCGGAGTCGTGCAGGGCAGCGATTGGACCCTCCCCGCCGCTAACAGCGGGAGCTACTCATTCTCCTCAAGTGACGCTTTCGCATCCGCCTCCTATTATTCCGTGCAGCTTACCAACAATCCCGCGGCGGCGGTCGGCTTCCGCACGACCAATGGCAGCGGCACCAGCGCCGCCAGCTTCACCGTCGTGCCGGAACCATCGTCCGCTCTCCTCGCCTCCTCCGCCTCCCTGCTCCTCTTCCGCCGACGCAGGCATCGTCGATAATGTCCGTGGATGGTTTCACCCTTCCTCCAAATCCAAAATCCACAATCCACAATCCTCGATCGGCAATCCCACCTCTTCCTCCGCGCCCCCTTTGCGACCTCCGCGCCTTGGCGGTTCCTGGGAGGTTGAGTGTTGAAAGTGGATGGTTGAGAGCCAAGAACAAGACGCCACTTCTCACTTCACACTTCTCACTCGGCACTTCTTCCCCTTTCTCACTTCACACTTCTCACTCAGCACTTTTTCCCCTCTCCCACTTCTCACTCAGCATTTTCTGCTTCCCCCCTCCCGCCTTTCCGTTAGTGTCCCGGCAATCATTTTCCTTCCATGCGCCCCCTTCCGCATCCGCTGCCGACACCAAGCCCGGTCAACCCGGGCCGGATCGTCGATGCTCCAGGTGGCGCGCCATCGCCGAGGGCGCACGCGGATGGATCGAGAACGAATCGCCCATGTCTTCCTCCTCCAAATCCAGAATCAACAATCCTCAATCGTCATTCGGCAATCTCTCCCCTTCCGCGTCTCCCTCTCCGCCGACGGCAGCAACGTCCCTCCTCGCACTTTCAGCTTCTACCCAATATCCCTGCCCGCCGCATGAGTGCTGAGACGAACATGAATCGCCACCGGCCCAATCTTGAGATCCAAAAACATATCCCTGACACAAAATCTTACCAAACAAACACAAAAATATGGCCCACGAAGTAACCCTCGATATCGCTACGAAATTTGTATTGCACAAGGATGCTACTATTGAAGTGAAGAAGGATGGAAAAAAGCTGGGAACTGCCCTTGTGAGCAAAGGCAATATCGAATGGTTACCAGCTGGCAACTCCGTAAACAAAAAGAGAATGTCGTGGGAGAAATTCGCTGAAATGATGGAATCTGAAGGGAAGGATGTGAAAATCAAATGAGCTGGAGAGTGCGCGAATCTTCCAAGCTTCGGCATGGGACCAATCCATAATAGACATGAACATCAATTGCATGGGCTGCGAAACCCGCAAATTTGCGGTCGATTTAGAAACGCTCTCAGAAGTGGGAGCCATCACTCTTGTTTGCGACATGTGCGGGGACAAGACCGTTGTCCGCTATGAACGCGGCGGCATTGAGATCGCGCGGCAAAAGGATGCGAATCACGACAAACACCAAATAAAGCGCGCACCTTGAACGATGAGAGACAAACCGGAATGTACTCCGAAAAGCTGACTGCATTCATTCGGGTAGATTTCGGGAAAGCTGGCGCTAGAGGAGCATCCTCTCTCTATCTAATTTCCGGAGATCAACACTTTCTCCCCGAAGCAATTGTTCATACAGAGTAACCACGGTCTCGGGTGCCGGGTTAGCGTCCAAGAAGCGGAATGATGACGCGGCAAGATACTCCAAGGTTAGATCAAAACCCAGCCATCGGCGGCGTTCCACCTCGGCGACTGCACCAGTCGTATTTGAGCCGGCAAAAATGTCCACCACAAGGTCACCGGGATCAGTTAGGAAACGGATAAAAAATTCGGGGAGCTTCGAAGGAAATCGAGCAGGATGCTGCTTCGCACCGGTAAGCTTGCATGCACTCAGATATCGCCCGTTGCTTTCGCTGTTTGGGATCTGAAGTAAATTCGATGGAATCGCCCCGCCATTGTCCTTTCCGAAAGTGTTCGCAATGTCGTGTCCGCTAGGACGCTTTGCTGGCGTATAGAAAGCAGAGGGATCTTGAATAAGCTTCTTCATCCGTTCGCTATACGGTGCCAGGACATTGGAGACATTGGCTTTCGGCCACTGGGTTTTTGAGAACCACCAAACCGTGTTCACGGAATCTTTCGTGCGGAGTTTCCGTTTATTCACCCACTCGATCGGCGACGGGAGCTTTGACGAATTGTGCCAATAAAAATCCTGAGCAAGCTTAAATCCTAGGTCGTCACAAAACTTGAGCAAAACCCGAAATGGATAAAGAGCTCGCTCAGGTGCCCCCTTGACGTAAGCTCCCCCAATATCAATCACGAACGAGCCATCGTCGCGCAGCTTTTCCATTACCAGCGCCCCAAACTGAGCAAGCCACTCGACGTAGTCAGCTTGAGGTTTGTTCCCGGAGCGGTCAGCATATTCCTTTTCACGCTGCAAGGCAAATGGCGGCGAGGTCATCACCAAGTTCACGCTGCCATCCGGCACGCCTTTCAATAATTCAAGAGAGTCACCGCAATACGCGGCACCGAATTCGGTCGAGTAAACAGGGGATTGGTGGATCACACTCATAGTGTGTAGAAGAACCAAGGCCGATAGGCTAGGAAAAAAACCGGTGATCCAAAGCGCCCGTCAAATCTTTTCAAAAAACGTCCGGCGGGCGAGGCTTTCACTGGGACTTTCCCAGGAGGATTTGGCCGAACTTGCGGATCTTCACCGGAACTACATCGGCGGCGTTGAGCGAGGCGAGAGGAACATTTCTTTGGACAACATGGAGCGAATCGCAAGAGCGCTGAGCACGACGATAGGAACTCTTCTGGGAGAAGTGGAGATGGCGGCACAAAAATCAAAAGGGAGCTACCGTGGGACTAAAGATTGATTCCAGCTTCCTCAAATTCGTTACGATGGGGGCCTTGGGGACCCGCAAGGTCCAGGAATTGATGACCCGAGCCGGACTCCAACCGATCGAATTGGAGCGGTACTCTCGCAGCAACAAGATCTGGAGCACGAAGGTGAAACGACTTCGATTGCCTGATCTGCTTTGCGTCAGAACCGGGCTGCGCGTTGAAGTCAAGAGCAAGAGTAAGCTCACAATCAAAATGAGTGATTCTCCGAGCAATCCTGCTCGCAGATGGAATGAGGGGCTTGCAGATCGTGACATGATTGCATTCGTTCACATTCAAGAAGACTCCGCCGGTCGACTAATAGCGGCTGACAACGCCGAATTTTTCTGGGTTGAAGATCTGCGGACAACAGAAGGGCAAAGCAAACTTGGCCCTCCGAAGTCCGCAGCGGAAGGGGCAGAGCGAGATCGGGAATGGCCATCCACAGTAGCGGCTAAAAGTGGCGTCGTGGAGACGGTAACCGATGGGCGCTTCGCGGTAAGGACTAATGAAGGAAGGTCGCAAACTTACCGACTGAATGGCAAATCGTTGTATGTCGAGGCCGGTTCCTCAATTGTCGCCAACTCTCAGTTTTTGGCCGGAATTCCACGGAGAAAAGCATCGTTTCCACCTCCGGATGGAAGCCAATGGAACCCCCGACTGCTATTGACCTCTGATTCTCAAATCGACAGGTATGTGGCGGTCAAATCCTTGGGGTTCACCGGCATCGCATCCGACATTCCTGATATAGCAAGTATCGCTGCTAACGACGCAGACGAACGTGTAAAGTTGGAGGCTGCTGTTGCACTTCTACGTCTCAACGACAGGAACGGCCTTGAGATACTTCGTGCGGCCATTGAACACCCGACTGTAGATTACCTGCGCATGGAAGCAATCCTTGCTCTCGCCGAATTTCGCGATCACATGCTTGCTCCACAGTGTGCTGAATTGCTCGCCGAGACGGCTTCCAAAGAGGCATTGCTCGGAGATGAATCGCGGCAGGCAGCAATTTGGGGTCTTGGAAAGGATGGTCTTCGCTCATATCGAAAATTACTGTCGCTATTGGATACGACGGACGACAACGAGTTGATACATGCAGTCAACGCCTTTGGTTCAGATACAGACGTTGCTTTGGTAGACGATCTGATTGACGCCGTTATCAGAGGGAACAGCTCTGCACGTCTTCGATCCAGCGCATCGTTTATCCTCGCTCGATCAATTCCTCCCGCGAATGTAGTTCCTCGATTGGTGGCCCGCTACAACACCTCGCATGGCGAAGCCAAAAATTGGATTTTGGCCACGCTCGGACAGATGGATCCGACCCCCACCGCGCAATGGCTTACGAATTCCGGTTTGGAAGCTCTATTGGCACCATTTTATCTCACGGCGCCTGAAACGAATTGGACACGGTCGGCTGAGTTGATCGATTCGCTTACCTTCGTGCGGAAGCAAACCGTTGAAACATGATTCGGTAAGAATTCTTTCCCGCCCTAGAACGGCTCGTCTTCCGCCCAAGGATCGTCATTTCCAACTCTCCACTCCTCGACCATGTCTGGCGGGAAATCGTCCAAGAACTGCGACGGCCGGC
>DAISZP010000395.1:0-5251 GCA_036824745.1 Luteolibacter sp. | reverse complement strand
CGATGATCAGCACCGCCACGGCATTGACGAGGGCATGGGCGAGCTTCGGCTCCGGCCCGAGCCACATCCACAGCGCGAAGGTCGCGATGGAAACCGCCATCACCGCCGGCACGAAGACCCGCGCCACCTTGTCGGCGAGCGCTTGGATCGGCGCGCGGCTGCGCTGGGCCTCCGCCACCATCCGGACGATGCGGCCTAACAAACTATCCGCGCCCACCCGTTCCGCTTTCATGATGAAACTGCCGCCGCCATTGATCGTGCCGCCCGTCACCTTGTCGCCCGGTGACTTTTCCACCGGCATCGGCTCGCCGGTGATCATCGATTCATCCACGCTGGATCGACCTTCCTCGATCATTCCATCCACCGGCAGCTTGTCCCCGGGCACCACGCGCAGGCGGTCGCCGGGTTTCACCTCGGCCAGCGGGATTTCTTGATCGCCATCCAGCGAAACCAACCTCGCCACCGGCGGCGCAAGGTCGAGCAAGGCACGGATCGCTCCACTCGTGCGGCCGCGTGCCCGCAGCTCCAAAACCTGTCCTAACAGAGCGAGCGCGACAATCACCGCCGCCGCCTCGAAGTAAACCGGAACGTTTCCTCCGTGACTCATCGTGTGCGGAAACAAACCCGGAGCGAGCATCGCCACCGCGCTGAAAAGAAATGCCGTGCCCACGCCCAGCGCGATCAGCGTGAACATGTTCAGGTTTCCTGTGAGAACGGATTTCCATCCGCGGCGGAAAAACGGCCATCCCGCCCACAGCACCACCGGCGTGGACAGGGCGAACTGCGTCCAGCGGGAAACGCCGCCATCCACCCACGCCTGATCCGCCAGGCCGGGAACCCAGTGCGCCATCGCCAGCAGAAACACCGGAAGCGTCAACGCCACCGCCACCCGGAAACGCCGCGTCATGTCGCGCAATTCGTCGTTTCCATCGTCGTGATCCTCCTCGCCCGCCGCGGGTTGCCATGCCGGATTCCGTTCCAGCGCCATGCCGCAGATCGGGCAATCACCAGGTTCGTCCGACTCCACGCCGGGGCACATCGGGCAGAAGAATTTCGCCGTGGCGGAGGGCGTCACCGGCGCATGCTTGTGGGTGTGCGCTTTCATGGGACTTTGGCAGCAACTTGGAGATTCGAGCGTCTTCATACACCCGGGCAGACGCAGCCGGTCGGGATCGATTACACGGAATTTTCATTTCTTGGACGTCCGATCCTTCACGCCTAGTCTACACCCCATGAGCCGCATGGAAGAGGCCTTGCTCGCCAACTTGCAAACCTTCACCGCCTTCGCCCGCAGCCGGGTCGGTGATCCGCAACTCGCCGAGGATGTGGTGCAGGACAGTCTCATCAAGGCCCTCGCCTCCGCAAACCCGCCGGACGACGATGAAAACACCGTCGCTTGGTTCTATCGAATCCTGCGCCGTTCCATCATCGACCTCTACCGCCGCGATGCCGCCCGCGGCCGCGCGCTCGACCGCTTTCAGCACGAGCTTCCCGAACAAGCGCCGGTCGAGGATGAAACCACCCTCTGCCAATGTTTCATTCGGCTCTTGCCCGCGGTGCCGCCGCAGTACCGCGAGTTGCTCCAGCGCGTCGACCTCGATGGCGAGGATGCCTCACAAGTCGCCACCGCGCTCGGCCTCACCCGCAACAACCTGAACGTCCGCCTCCACCGCGCCCGCGGCCACCTGCGCGACGCGCTCTCGCAGAACTGCAAGGCCTGCGCCAAACACGGCTGCCTCGATTGCACCTGCGGCGAAGCCTGACCTACCTAACAAAAAAGCCCGGAAGCGGACGCTCCCGGGCGATGTTTCATTCCGGCTTACCCGGGGATTACCGGGTGCAACGATAACCTTTGCCCACCGGGCCGACGTTCCTCATGGCCTTGTGTTCGACAGGGGCGGTGCTGGTGGTGGATGTGCCGCTGGAAACAGCGGGGCCGCTGCGCTTGCTCGCGGGCGCGGCCGAGACCGAGGCGGCAAACAGGAGTGACAGGGCGGCGGCGAACAGGCTGGCGATACGTGTCGTTTTCATCACATGGATTTCTATTTTCTGCGGTGTTCCCGTTTGGATGGGTCCTCATGGTCTTTGAACACCGTCTTCACAGGGTGGTAAACCAGAGCGGCAGGAAACCCTCGGAGAATGATGAATTTTTTTCAGACCGGGCGGGGAATGGAGCAAACCCGCTCATCGCACGAATTGGGTGATTGCCATCGCCGCGCCAATGAGCGATGGAATCGGAGGAGAAAAGAAGGCGCGGCCGTCGCATCGTTCAACCCGTGATCGAGATTGCCCGAATGATGGAGACTGAAACCAAACCGATGTCACTGGTCTGGCGGCGGATCCGCCGGGCCCTGTCGGAGTTCCTGGGATCGGAGTCCGGTGGCGCGGCGAAGCGGCTTTTCGCGCTGCTGATCGCCTGCATGCTTTCCATCAACGCCCTCAACGTGGTGAACAGCTACGTGGGCCGGGATTTCATCTCCTCGGTGGAGTCGCGCGACATGCCGCGCTTCATGTGGGTGTCGCTGGTATATGTGCTGGTGTTCGGCGTTTGCACGGTGGTGGCGGTGTTCTATCGGTTCGTCGAGGAGCGGCTGGCGCTGCTCTGGCGCGAGTGGCAGACGCGGCGGCTGCTCGGCCGCTACCTGGCCGGCCGCGCGTATCTGCGGCTCGCTTCCGGCGGCGGGGTGGGGAATCCGGACCAGCGCATCGCCGAGGATGTGAGAAACTTCGCTGTCTTTTCCCTGTCGGTTTTCCTGATGACCTTGAACGCGGTCTTCACAGTCATCGCGTTTTCCGGCGTGATGTGGTCGATCAGCCCGTGGTTGTTCGTCGGCGCGGTGGTTTATGGCGCGCTGGGCACGCTGGTGACAATTCTGTTAGGAAGACGTCTGGTGGGATTGAACAGCCTGCAGGCGGACAAGGAGGCGGTGTTCCGCTCCGAGCTTCTGCATGTGCGTGAGAACGCCGAGGTCATGGCCCTGCTGCACAGGGAAGGGCAGGCCGCGGGGCGGTTGTCCGATCGTTTCGACGAAATCGTGGCGAACGCCCGGCGGGTGATCTCGGTGAACCGCAATGTGTCGTTCTTCACCACCGGCTACAACTATCTGATCCCGGTCATTCCGGTGTTCGTGGTGGCGCACTTGTTCATGTGGGGGCAGGTCGAGTTCGGCGTGATCACCCAGTCTTCCATGGCGTTCGTGCAGCTCATGGGAGCCTTCTCGCTCATCATCACGCAGTTTCAATCGCTCTCGACCTACGCCGCCGTCGCCACGCGCATCCGCGTGCTCGGTGAGGCGCTTGACGCCGCGGCCACCGACGGCGAGGAGCCAATCCGCCTGCTGCCGGACGAACGGCGGCTGGCCTGTGAAAACCTGAGCCTCAAGGCTTCTGACGGCCGATGTCTGGTGCGGAACCTCACTTTCGAGATGCCGGCGGATGCGCGGCTTTTGATCGTCGCGCAAGATCACCGGGCCGGGCGGGCGTTCTTCCGAGCGCTTGCCGGCCTAGGAGGCGAGGGCGAGGGAAGAATCCACCGGCCGCAGTCCACCCAGTTTCTAACGGAAAGTCCCTATCTGCCGGAGAGTTCGCTCCAGTGCCTGCTGACTGCCGACGGTCAATCTGCTTCCGCCACGCTCGCGGAGATGGAGGGTGTGTTGGAAGCTGTCGGGCTGTCGGACATGTCCACGCGCTGCGGGAGCTGGGACCAGGCCCGGCCATGGAGCGAGGAGCTGTCCCTTGATGAACAGGCGCTGCTGGCCGTGGCCCGGGCACTGCTCGCCAAGCCCGTCATGGTGGTGCTCGATCATCCTGGTGCCACGTTGGATCCGGAACGGCAGCGGAGGGTTTTCGCGGCGCTGCCGGCCCGCGGCATCGGCTGTGTGACCTTCGGCCGCGCGGGAGGCGAGGCCGCGCTGTTTGACGGCATCCTGCGCATCGCCGGGGATGGGGCGTGGTTTTGGGAAACATCGCGGCCCTCCATCCTCGGATCGTGACTCCCGGATGTCCGGTGACCGATCCCGCCATCCGCTCACTGTCAGCATCCCTCAACAAAAAAACCGCCCGGCGCAGCGAGGCACCGGACGGATCATTTGCCAACAGTGGGAAACCGGGATCAGTCCTTCATCGGAACGATGAACATGCATTCCTTTCCATCCTTGTTGACCACGGTGATTCGGGTCGAGGTTGTTCCCTTGCCGGGAGGCCCGGTCCGCTTGATCGTCGCCTTTTGTTTGCAAGCGTCGCAATGGAGACTTCCGCCGTCATGGCACAAGGCCTGCGCCTCCTTGTCATCAGCGGCTTGTTTGACCGTGATGGACTTGCAGTCCGTGCATACCACGGCATAGCGGTCGCCCTTCTTGATGCTGAGGATCTGCTCCTCGGTGGCGGCGTGTTTGTAGGTCTTCGTTCCGGGAAGACCCTTTCCCGGAGGCGCGGCGGCTACCGTTCCTGTGAATCCCGCGACGAGCGCGGCGGCAATGAGTGTGGTGAGTTTGGTTTTCATGGGATTTTGTGTGTTGTGGATGGAACCTGTAATCCGGGAACTCCGGACTTTCATTTCTTTTCGGATGCCTTCGCGAAGAACGCGCATTCCTTGCCGTCCTTGTTCACATAGGTCACCACGACATGGGTGCCCGCCTGGTTGCGCTCGGTCTTCCTGACCACCTTGGCCTGCATCTTGCAGGACGGGCAGGTGACGGTGGAGTCCACCTTGCAGTAGCTCATGGATTGTTCATGGGACTTGATGGGCACGTCGGAGAGCGTTTTGCACTCGGTGCAGACATAGGTCACGGATTGTCCCGGTTTCAATTCCTTGAACTGGGATTCCTTGCCGAGGGACTTCCAATATTGGATCCCGGGACCCGCGCTGGCGATGGTGGCGAGCGCTCCGAAGGCGGCGGACGCCGCCAGTGCGCGGATGGTGCTTGATATGGATTTCATGGCTGTTTGATCTTCAATGGTTTGATCGCGGGTGACACTTGGCGGATGCTTGTGATGTCGGGAAATCCCGCGGAGTGATTTGTAATACCCCGCCACTCCTGCAAACCCTCGGAAATATGGGATTCTGCCAGCGCGAACAGCGGAATTTCCCCCGCCCGGCACGCTGCATCCCCTGGGTCGTGGACCGGTTCCCGAGGGGCCGAGCGCGACTCCCCGGTGCGGGCACGGGTTCCCGGGGGAATCCATCGGGTTCCTCAGGGCGGTGAGCAGATTCCCGGGCGCGCGGATCACCTCCCCGGGGAAGAGACTGGTT
>DAISZP010000394.1:0-5260 GCA_036824745.1 Luteolibacter sp. | reverse complement strand
CACGGCGATTTCAGGAACCCATTTTGTCGCGTTTCCCGCCACCACCACGATTCCTCCGGGACAGTCGTCCGTTTCGATTCAGGTCGCACCGATCGCGGATGATATGGCACAGGGCGCTCGCACGGTGACCGTTTCGGTGAATGCGGATTTCACTTACGTGATCGGCGGAACAAGCGCGGAAGTGACCATCGAGGACAAACCGTTCGACGCGTGGCGATTCGCGAATTTCACGTCCGTCGAACTCGCCAATCCATCGATCAGCGCGGCGGCCGCGGATCCGGATGGAGACCAGCTATCCAACCTGCTCGAATACGCCCTGAACAAACCGCCAAAAACCGCCGGCGTCGCGACGGTGACCGCTTCCGAAATCGACGGCTATCTGGCCATCTCCACGTCCAAGAATCCGGCGGCTGCGGACCTCGTCTGGTCGGCGGAAGTTTCCCCGGATGCGCAGGCCTGGACCCCGGCGGTGACGCTGACTGACAATGCGGGCAGCTTCGAGGCGCGGGATTCGGTTCTGAAAAACTCCGCATATCGTCGCTTCATCCGTTTGAAGGTCGAAAAACCGTGATTTGAGCAATCGGTGGAGCGTTTTTTCCACTAGCCCTTGGCGCGATGCCTGCTCATCTTCCCGCCGCCTGAAGCAGGCCCTCCACAGACATGCCACATCTCAAAGACCAGATCGGATTCACCCAGAACGGCCCGGCCATCGCCTCTCCAGACGAGGAAAACCGCCTTCGCGAGTTTGTGAATCTCAAGCTCGCCGCACGGGGATACTCGATCGTTGGAAACGAAGAAGACTATCCATTTCTTGAACTCGGCCGATGCTTGATCGCCAACTTCCAGGAGAAGACCCGCTTGTTGTCGGACTACCTCTGTCCGGTGGATGCGGCGATCGATTCCTTCCTGAATGATTACCTCGGCGAGGAACTGGTTTCCGAAGTGTTCGGCGAGCGCAAACAACTGCTGCCCGTGGGGGCGCTGGTCATGGAACGGCACGGCATCGCGCGCATGCTTTCGCTGCCGCCGGACAAGGATGAGTTCAAGTCGTCGATCCTGAGTTCCTACCGCGTGCATCAGGGCGTCTGCCACAATCCCGCGAGCGACCGGCGCACAACGGAAGGCGTGTTTCACGTCACGGAAGGCGGACTGCCGATCCCGGCTGACAAAAAAGCGGTGCCGAAGGAAACCTTCGCCCGATTGTTGAGCCACGCGCTCACGCCGCCTGAGGACTTGATGGTTCTGCCGTTCACCGGAACCTCGCCATCTCCCGCGAAGGTGTTCGTTTCCCTGCTGCTGCGCCCTGTGATCGCGCCGGAAGTGCCGGGCGTTTCTCCGGAGAAATCCATGGAGGTGCGTTTCTTCGCACCGGGCAACCTGGTCAGCAACCTGGACTTCGTGGAAAGCATCTTCGGCAACGCCGGCGATCCCTATCTGCCAGACAACGACTCCCGCCTGGATTCCGACCGCTGGTCCGGCCACAGCGGCTGCGTCATCCTCGCGCCGCACCTCGTCACGCTCACCAAGAAGGAACTTGGCCTGCCAAACGTCAAGAACGCCACCGAGCGCCAGAAACGCGACGGCATGTGCTGGGAAAACGAGGACGAGCTCTACAACGGAGGCAGCGCCTTCAAGATAACCTGCCGCGACAAGCGTGGTGTCGTCGTCACTATCATCGCGGACAACTACTACGGCTACTGCAAGAAAGAGGTGAAAACGCAGATCAGCTATGCGGCGAACCTTTTCGGCAACGCCGAGGAGGAACACGCCGGCGGCGCGATCGCCTTCCCGGCCTTCGACCTCGGCGAGGACTTCTCGCTCAGCGACTTCGCGCCGACGGTGGACCACACCTTCGGCGGAGTGTTGAAGCGCTACCACAAGCTCTTCAACCTCCAGGAGCAGGGTTACGGCATTGATAAGCGTTTCCCGGACATCTACTATGTCCCGGAAAACGTCCGCATCGAGCTCAACGGCCAGTCGGTGAGCTGGGTGAACGACGACGGCCCGCAGAAGATCCCGTTGGAACCCGGCATCACCTACGTGCTGCCATCCGGATACAAGGTCGAGATGGCCAAGCCATCCGCCGGCATGCGCTGGCGGCTCATCGGCACCAACGCCGAAGGCACCTTCTGCCACAAGCCCTGCACCGTCTCCGGCGGCGGCAAGTCGGAGATCTCCAAATCCATCTCGGACGCGATGATCACCGCCTCCCTGCTCGTCCAGGATCTCAGCAACGATCTTGACGCCGCGGAGAAGATCATCCACCACAATTTCGAGGACCGTTATCCGGACCCGCCCGATCCTAACAAACCAAGCCGCCCGCTGCTGAGCCCGAGCCGCTCGCTCGGCTCGGTGATCCGCCTGCTCTCCCCGAGCCCGGCGTTCACACCGGATTACAACGAGTGGGTTTCCAAAATCCCAAGCTCGGTGAAGGACCTTGTTTTCCTCATCAAGCGCTTCTACAAGGAGGACTGGGGCGACAACTGGCGGGATCGTTTCAGCGTGGATCTCATCAACGGCAAACCGGGACGCCAGCTCATCTATCGCCGCCAGCGCCTGATGACCCAGTATCTCCGCGTCGGTTTCACCGAGGAAGGCACCTGGCGCACCTTCACCGTGCGCAAGGACTTCGCCCCGGCGAAGAAGATCCAGACGGAGGACGACATCAGCGCCTCGATGGTGGTGCCGCGCAATCTCGTCAACGGCGCGCATCCCGAGGTGCTCAACCCCTCACTCAAGTTCATCAAGAACTGCGAATACCGCCTCTTCCAACGCCCTGACGACGCGATCATCCGCGGCTACGACAAGAAGACCGAGAGCGATTTCAGCAAAGCCGGATTGTTCTTTTCGAACTACGAGCCGATCAATCGCGGCGGTGCCTCCGCCATGCTCAAGGACGCCATCCGTTTCGAGCAGTTCACCCCGCCGATGCGCGACATGCTCAGCGCCTTCGTGAAAGCCGGAAAGCCGGAATACGTCATCAGCTCGCACCAACCGCGGATCGTGGATGGCAAGCCGACAAAGAACCCGCGTTACCTCCAGAACCGCCCGGATCTTGAGGACCCCCGCGCGCTCTATCTCGGCATCCTTGGCAAGCGCTTCTTCCGCCGCATTCCGCTGGAAACGGATGTGCCGCTTCCCGTGAACTCGGTGCTCGCGGGCCGCCGCAACAATCCGCCGGACGAAAAGGCGGGCATCCGCGCGCTGGCCGTTTACAACCCGATCCACTATCAGGAACTGCCGGAGTTGTTCATGGACTTCATCGCCTCGCTAACAGGCAAGAGCCCGTCCACCACCGGCGCGGGCAGCGAGGGCGCTCTCACAAAAGGCCCGTTCAACGCGCTGCTGCCGATCCACGACGTCAACGCGGCGCTGGTTTCCTTCCTTCTCACCGAGTCACCCGGCTTCACCACCGCCGCCGGCCACATCGGCCGCAAGTATCGGGTCGATCACGACATCAGCCTGCTCGTTCCCGAAGTCTGGTCCCGCATGTTCATCCCCGAACGCGAGCCGGAATATCTCATCAAGAACGGCTACCTCGAAAAGGTGGAGGACTTCGAACACGAAGGAAAAACCATCGAAGCCAGCCGCTTGGGATACCGCATCACGGATCGTTTCGTCGCCACCTTCTTCGGCCGCATTTTCTCGGCACCGGACACGGTGTTCAACGAGGAGATGCTCAAGCCGGAGCTGCAATCGATGGAAGACTTCGTCGATGGACTGGACAACATCATCGAGACCCAGCGAACCGTGGCGCTCAACTACTTCGCGGACGGCGGCGTGGAGGCCGCCTGTCCCCCGCTCAAGGCGCTGCTCCACATCATGGCCTACGGCGAGTACGAGGGCAAATCACTCAAGGATCCCGAGATCCGCCAGCTGTTCACCCGGGAAAACCTGCTCAAGTCCGATTGGTATCAGGCCCGTCTCGACGCCAAGGTGAAGGTGGATACCGCGCTGTGGGACCGCCACATCGCCTACCTCGAAGCGTTCCTGCAAAAACCGAACTATCAGAGCGAACTGCGCCGGCTCAAGGTCCAGGAGCGTTTGGAGAAAGCCCGCTCGTCCCGCGAATACGTCGGCTCCGCGGAATACCGCCACAACCTCATCGGCATGATCGGAACCGATCCGGAGCTGGTCTGATAGATTCAAGTTCGATCAAAAAAGAAGGCGCGGAGAAATCTCCGCGCCTTCTTGGTTCATGGAAACCGCATCACGGTTGCGGCGGCTTCGGAGTTTCATCGGCCTTCATACGGCGGATCTGCTCGCGGAGTTCCTCCACTTGGCGGCTCAGCTTGTTGACTTTTTCCGTGAGCTCCGGATTCGCGTCGTTCTTCGGCTGCTTGCGGGCTTCCTCGGCGATGCGTTCCGCTTCCTTGCGAGCCTTGTCCGCATAGTCGGGAAATCCTGCGGCCTGCAAGTGTTCGGCCGCCTGGCGCAGATGCTGGATCCTGACGCGCGGGGGGGCCGGTTGGGCTGGATGTTTCCTGAGGATTTCCTTTTCCGCGGCCTTACGAACACGCTTTTCGACCGGATTCCGCATCGATTCCCGCATGCGGACGGCACCCGCCGGATCACCGCGGCGATAGGCCTCGATGGAGTCCTCAATCAACCTCCGCTCCTCCCTGCGATCCGCGTTCTCCTTGGCGGCCTGGCGTTCCATCAATCGCTCCCTTTCCCGCCGCATTTCCGCACGCATGCGTTCGCCCTGAGCTTGTTCCGGGTGGACCATGGGACGCTCCGGACCCGGCGGTGGTGGCATGGGGCGATCCTCCTGCGCGTTCACGGCGAGAGGCATCAAACTCAGACTGAATCCCGCAAGCAGGCCGATGGGGTTTCGAAAACAGGTTTTCATGGTTTTGTGATGGGTTACAAATACGTCACCATTCAAACCCCGCCGGACGCTCCCGGTTGTGTCCGCAATTCCTCTTTCCTCCGCGGGCGCATTCCCCTATGCAGCCCCCCGACATGAACCAATTCGTTCTTCTTTTCTCCGGTCAAGGCGCCCAGAAAGTGGGCATGGGCAAGGATTTCGCGGAAAACTCCGCCACCGCCCGCGACATGGCCGTGAAGGCCGATCAAGCTCTCGGGTTTTCCATATCCCAAATCATGTTCGAAGGGCCGGAAGACGAACTCACAAAAACCTCGCGTTGCCAACCCGCGCTCTATCTGCACGGCCTGATGGCCCTCGCTCTGCTTCGCGAGCGGCTCCCGAACTTCACCCCGCTCGCCGCCGCGGGTCTCTCGCTCGGCGAGTTCACCG
>DAISZP010000393.1:0-5297 GCA_036824745.1 Luteolibacter sp. | reverse complement strand
CGGTCCAGCCGACAAAGGCGAAGTTTTTCATGTCCTGGACCTTTGCGGGTGCTCCGCCCGCGAAGTGCGCGGCGGCGCCGGTGTTGTTAGGCCAGCGCGCCATGTCCGCCTGATAGAACTGGGAGATCGCGTTGAAGGCGTCATCAAGGATGTCGTCCACCGGGCCGCGCCCGCTGGAGGTGTCGCGGTACCACAGCAGGTCGCGGAACTCGCGGATGTGGTTGCGGTGCTCGATCTTCATCGGGCTGCGATCGACTTTTGGCAGGACCCAGGTCGGCGAGTCGGTGATGTTGTTGTGATCGTAGATGGCATTGTGGGTGTTACACCAACCGCTGTTCCAGTTCGGTCCGAAAGAGGCGTCCCAGTCATATGGGATGTACCAGAGCTGGCCGAGGCCGTTGGTTCCGGTCTTGGGTTGGAAATACCAGATGAGGTTCTTCACGCGGTGGCGTCCGGTGGGTTCGGTGAAGATGTCGTAGTGGCGGATGGCTTCCTGCACCGCGTTGTATTTGTACCACAGCGGTATGTTGATGTAATTCTCCACATCGGCTTGCGGCGTGGTCTGGTGGATGTTGTAGCGGATGTTGTCGAAGTCCTCGCCGAAGCGCACGCCGCCCTTGGCCTGGTAGCGCTTGTCCATCTCGGCATTCTGCATCCAGTCGCTGGTCTTGTAGAAGTTTCCTGCGGGAAGGTTGCGGGCATCGAGGAAATTGTTTCCCTCGGGAAGTTCGAGCGCCTGATAGAGACCCCAGAAATCGCCGTTGCTGGCGTTGTTCTCGTCGCTGTCCCGCACGACGCGGAAGTGGATGAAGACCGACTCGGGCATGGGCACGCCTTGCAGGCTCCACAGCTTGCCGCCGACTTCGTACGGCAGCCCGAAATCATAGGCGCCCTTGTTTCCGAAACATTTGTTGAAAAGCAGGGATTCCCAGCGCCCCGGGAGTTTCTTGCCTTTTTCATCGCGCGCTTCGAGGTAGGTGCCCTTCGGGAAATTGAAACGGAAGTGGCGTTTCCCGCTGCCCATGTAGCGCGAGTTTCCACCGCGCAGACGGACCTCGGTGTGGTCCATCACCTGATCGCCGACCACCATGGTGCCGACGAAGTTTTCGTTTCTCCGGGCTTCAAGGGCACCGAGCGAGATCGAGTTCGCGAATTGTTCCGAGCCGTTGTAGGCGAGCAGGCTGGAGAAATCCGAGGCGCGTGTGAGCCACTGATAGACCGGCAGCGATTCCAACGAGGCGGGGCCGAACGTGGTGCCGCCGGCAGTATAGGTGGGCACGCGGTTGTAGGAATAAGCGGCGAAATTCCTCCGCGGGTCCGTTGCGGATGGAATCCTCACCGAGTTTCCTGATAGATCGGTGGCGATGATGCGATAGCGGATGAGCGTGCGGTGCGGCTGGGCGGGAATGGTGGCGGTGAAAACTCCGTCGTTCGCCGTGTCGGATAGGCCGCCGTTGTCGGTCATGTTGATGAGCGTCCAGTTCGCGGAATCCTCGAAAGCGGGGTTCTCCGGCGCGGAGTCGTAGGGGGCGGCGAGGATCTGTGAGACCGTGCGCGGAAGGGTGGCGGGGATGTAGTTGCCCGGCGTGCAGAGCTGATAGGCGAGCTGGATGTTGCCGAGTCCCTGCGCGTCCGAGATGCGCGCGGTCACCTTGATGGGTTCCCAGGGTTTCGGTGCCTTGGGTGAATGGTTCACATCGCGCACCGGTGGTGTCGAGTTCGCGGTGTAGGTGGAGTTCTGGGAACCCGGAGTGCCGACCGCTTCAGTGGGTGTGCGCAGTTCGGCGTCCACGCAGAAGTCGAAGACATTGTAGGAGCCCCAGTCCTCCTGATCGCTGCGGAGCGTGGGAGGTTTGGCGAAGGCCTGGATGGCGATGGTGTTGGTTCCCTGATGAAGAACGCTGCCGGGATTGACCCAGAGGAATTCGCTCCATGGATCATTGCCGTTTTCGTAGATGCCGGTGTAGTTGAAGGGCACGTCCGCAGGAGAGCCGGGAGTGAAACCGAAGCGCGCGATCTCGACGCCGTTGACATAAACGATGGCCGCATCGTTATGCATCACACGCATCGTCAGAGCGGATGGGATGGCTCCGGAAACGTTGAACGTCTTGCGCAGATAGACGCTGCGGTAGGAGACCCCGAACGAGCTGCCGGAATAGGTGGCCATGTCATTGATCTGGGTGGCGAGCGTGACGCCGGTCTCGGCATTGCCGCTGGAGGCGGTGTTGCTGTTCTGCTTGAAAATTCCGATAGGCGTCTGGCCGGTGAGCCATGAGGCGTCCGCGAAGCCTTCGTTGCGCCAGTTTCCGATGGGAGAGGAGGGTTCGACGGTGCCTTTGAAGTATTTCCAGTCCGTGGCTCCCTTCGTGAAATACACCGTGCTGCCCAGGGAAACGGTGGAAGCGTTCCAGTTTCCACCGAGGTTGTTCTCCAACAACGGATTCGCGAGTTCCAGCGAGGGGCCGCTTCCGTTAGGCGTGGCGGGCCAGGGAGCGGTGTTGCCGTATTCCGCGCTGTCAATCAGCAGGCCGCCGGCGTCGCGGAGTTCGATGAGCTCGCCTTCGGAGGCGAGGTTCCCGGTCCAGGGGCCAAGCGAGGTCGTGCTGTACCATTTGGATAGTTCGCCGGGGTTTTCGGAGATCACCAGATAGCCGCCGGCGGGAATCGACGTGCCGGGGGGGATCGTGAAGGCCACCGCGTTCGCGAGACGCCAGTTGCCGACGTCCACCGCGGATTGGCCGGGGTTGTGGAGTTCGATGTATTCGGTTTCCTGCGAGTTGTCCGCCGGGTTGTAGTTGATCTCGTTGATCACGACGGAGAGCGGGCGTTGCGCCACCGGAACTAACAGAACCTGCTCCACGGAGAGCCCCGAGGAGTCCTGGCTGCGGACGCGGATCGAAACGGTGGTGCCCACATCGCCGGAAAACGAGTGGTTCGCGAGCAACTGTCCGTTGTTGATGGTGAACCAGGCGTTGTGCGTGTTGCCGGTGCCCGGGACGAGCGTGTAGGTGAACGAGTCGTCCGGATTCACGTCGGTGCTCCGCAGGCGGCCGACGAAGCTGCCCGCCACGTAGTCGCTGTAGATCACGTTTTCGCTCAAGGTCACCGCGGTGGGGGCGGCGGGAGCGGGAAGCACGGTGATGGAGACGGCCGCGGTGTTCGATTGATAGCCTCCGTCACTGGCCAGATAGGTGAACGCGTCCTGTCCCGAAAAGCCGGCGTTCGGAGTGTAGGTCAGGTTCGGCGGTGAACCTGATAGACCTCCGAAGGATGGAGGCGTGACGACGTTGTAGGTGAGCGAGGTGGTCTGATAGTCGTTCGCGATCAATGTGACGGGGACGGCGGTTTGCCATGGCGTGCGGACCTGCAGGGTTTCCGCGACGGGCGCGGAACCCGCCTGGGTGGTGATGGTGACGTTTTCGGTGCGGGTGACTCCGCCCGCCGTGACGGAGAGCGTGTAGGTGGTGGTGGCGGCGGGTGTCACCGTCACATAGCCTTCGGTTCCCGTGACGGTGCCGACTCCCTGGTTGATGGTGGAAACAATCGAGCCGCCCGATGGGTTGGCGATGACGTAGGAAAGCCGGACCGGCTGCCCGGTTTCCACCGTGGTGGAGGGAAACGCGGTGAAGGATTCGATGGCGGCGTTTGTGGGAAGGGCGTCGGCGCCGGCGGTGGAGTTGTCCACGATGCGCTGGGCGTTCAGCGCGCGGTTCCAGATGCGGAACTCGTTGTAGTTCGCCTGGGTGTTGTTGTCAGCGGCCCAGTTGGAGCGGCCGAGCCAGTTGTTGTTGTTCGTGATGTTTCCCAGAATGTGGGCCGTGTTCACCGAGGTGATGAGCGTGCCGTTCTTGTAGTAGCGGATCTGCGGGCTGCCGGAGTTTCCGACGGGATCATAGACGTAGGCAAAGTGGAACTCCGTGTTGGTGTTCAGGGCGTCCGCCACCGTGTTGTTTTGCTCGCTGTTGTTGTATTTGATGCCTGGGACCTTGACGGCGGTGTCGGCATCTTTTTGCAAGGCGAGGAACAGGTATTCCGTTCCGTTGAAGCTTCCTCCTCGGGTAGTGACTTCTCCGGCGGTGTTCGTTCCGAAATCGAATGCGCGTTGCCAGGTCCTGCTTCCGGTCGGGGTCATCCATCCTTCGAGTGTCACGGCTTCCAGTCCAGAGAGCAGGTTGTTGGGAAGATCGATGTAGGCCTTTGTGCCGGAGCTTCCGCCGGGCAGATTGACCGTGCTGGCCGTGCGGCTGTAGTTGTTTCCAAAGGAGGAAGGAATGATCACTCCGTTTTGCGCGCCGACCGAATCGATCACCGTGGTTCCCGAGCCTTCGTTGAAGGACCAGCGGTTCTTCACGGTGCCGGCCTTGATCATTGTGACGGAAACCGTGGCGTTGGTGCCGGATGTCGTATTCGTGAGGGTGTAGGTCGTGTCCGCGGTCGGGATGACCGAAATGGTGCCGGAGGAAGTGGCGAGCGTGCCCACGGTGGGTGCGATCGATGCCACGTCGCCCGGTGTGATTGCCCAATTCAGCAGAACCTCCTGCCCGGGCAGGAACGTCGAGCGGGACGCAGTGAACGAAACGATGCCCGCCGCCGTATGGAGTGCGGAGATAAACAGGAGGGCCATCATCCTGAAGCCGGCAGGTGGTTGGCAAATGGCGCGGAAGGTTCTGGGTACGGTCCTGCCCGGGATGGAAGTCCTCATGATCTGGGTTGGGTTTCCCGCGGCACCCTTCTTGTTCAATTTCAGAAAGTTGCGGGCCTTTGAAGGTCGCCGTGGTGCGGAAAACTGGCAACCCCCTAAGCGGATTACAGTAGCCCCCCAAGTGGGGGAGGGCCCATCCAGGTTGTCAGGATTTCCACCGCGGCGGCCTGATCGATCACGGATTTCTGCTGCTTGGTCTTGCGCCCGGCCTCGCGCAGCTTGGCGGCGGCTGCGGAAGTTGTTAGGGATTCATCCGTGAACACGAGCGGGATCGCAGGAAGGCGCTCGCGCAACAGGTCCGCAAAAGCACGCACTTTCGCGGCGGAGTCACCCTCGCTGCCATCCATGCGCAGCGGCAGGCCGACGACCAGCGTGCGGATCTTCCTCCGCTCCACCAACTCCGCGATGCGGGAAACGGGATCGGTTTTCGCGCGGTCGATCGTTTCCACCGGATGGGCGAGGATGCCGAAATCATCCGTCGCCGCCACGCCGATCCGGGCATCGCCATGGTCGATGCCGAGCGCGGGGTGGGGGGAGTTTGGTGGGTCGGTCGTCACAGCAGATTCTTCGGCAGCAGCGGCGAGAGGTTCTTGAT
>DAISZP010000392.1:0-5304 GCA_036824745.1 Luteolibacter sp. | reverse complement strand
CCGCCACCGAGACCAATGCCGGAAGCGTCAGTTCGGTGTATGTCTATGCCGGCACAAGCAACGTGCTCGCTTTCTGGGGCGCGGGAGCCACAGCCAGCCAATCGTTCTCGACGTCGGAACTTACAGCGGACAGCCAGGGCTTCTTCTCCATCTCCTTCGACTCCGGTTGGCGCGGATTCAACAAGCCGACGGCGACCGGCTTTCAAGTCGAATTCGCACTGGTCGATGTCACTGACAATACGGTTCTCGGCACTGCGGTGTATTCGTTCCCGGTTCCCGCCGCGGCGATCACCAACACTTACACCGTCATCAGCACGGGCAACCGGGTTTCCATCAGCTATGATGCCACCCAACCGGGGCTTGTCGGGGACACTCTCGCATTGCGGATCACCGCCACGGGTTCCCCCAATCAAGGAGGAAACAATTTCGCCAACACCGGATGGATCGATAATATTTCCGTCACCGCGGACACCAGGGACCCGGCGGCTCATTGGTCGTTCGATCCGCCGGACCGCCTGGCGGAGGCCTACAAGCGGACTTCACTTTCGCTGGCGGAAGCAAATGGAGCCTCCTCGTGGAGCACGCGCTCCGGATTCGGCGACATTCTCGCCAATGGAGTGAATACACCTTATCTGTCCGCCACCAACCAGACCGCGCTCGATCCGGGCCTCGGTGACTTCTCCCTCTCGATGTGGTCGCGCCGAACCTCGGACGACACCGGCGTGGCCGGGCTGTTGGACGCGCTCAGCGGTGCCGCCGTGTCGGGTTGGCAGCTTTTCTATCAGGGCAACGACACGCTCCGGCTGCGCCTCGATGACAACTTGGGCAATACGGTCAACGCGGACACCACATCGAGCCAGCTCTCGCTCAACAACTGGCGAAACATCATCGTCACCGTCGATCGCAGCGCCAAACGCGCGCGTTTCTACGTGGATGGTGCCGAGGTCGCTCCCATCGGCGGCGTGAACATCGCCTCGCTCGCCGGTGCCATCACACCGGATCAGAACCTCTACATCGGCGGTTTCAACGGCACCGATGCCGCCAAAGGGCAGTTGGATGACGTTGCGTTCTTCAAGCGCCTGCTCACTCCCGCGGAGATCGCGGCGATCAATGCAAATGGAGGCGTGCCGATCCTCACCCTCTATCCGGCGGTGGCTCCCCTGCCTGGCGTGGCGGTCAGTCCGGTCCCCGGAACGATCCTGCGAGGAAGCCAAACCGTCTCACTGACTTCCACTCCGGGAGCCGTCATCCGCTACACGCTCGATGGATCGGAGCCGACGGCGAATTCACAGGTTTACGATACGGCGCTCGATCTATCAACCACCACCACGGTGAAGTCACGCGTCACCGACGGCGCGCGGTTGGGCCCGGTGACCGCCGCCACTTTCCTGCGCATACCGAACAATCCGCCGAACGTGCTTCTGATCGTTGCCGACGATTTTGGGTTCAATGATCTCGGCTGTTATGGCGCGGCAAGCGTGGCCACTCCCCGGCTCGACTGGCTTTCCTATGAAGGACAGCGTTTCACCCAATTCACCACCACGGGGCCGGGTGAGGCCTCAAGCCAGTTTGCGTTGCTTACCGGACGGCTCGCGAAACGCGGCAACGTTGCGCCAACCGTGCAACCAGGCGGCATCGGTATCGACACCCGCGAGTGGACGTTCGCCGAGGCGTTCCGAAAGGCCGGTTATCACACGGCTTTCATCGGTTCATGGTTGCTCGGGAATCAGCCCGGATCCGGCCCCAACGACCAGGGATTCGCGTTGTTTCACGGCTTGCCATGGGCATCGACCCTCATTCCCGCGCCACCTTTGATGGAGAACGGAAACGTCCTGAACCCAACGCCTTCCAACATAATGGAATCGCTGGTCACGCGCGCCGAGAGTGAAATCGCCGCGCGCGCCGCCAGCCCGTTTCTCATCGTCTTCCAGCCACCCTCCTTGCCCACAACCGGCAACTCACTTCTCGGCACTTACGGAAACTGGATCGAGGCCATCGACACCGCCACCGGCCGCCTGCTTGACCAACTGACCACCTCCGGAGTTTCTAACAACACCCTCGTGATCTTCGCCTCCGATGGTGGTGCTAACCGGAATGTCTCCATGTATCCGAGCGGCTCCAATGGACAACTCCGCGATGGCAAGGGCAGCACGTGGGAGGGCGGCGTGCGCGGCCCGTTCATCGTCCGCTGGCCCGGTGTGATCCCTCCGGGCATCAACCAGGCCGTGCTCTGGCAACCGGACCTCCACCGCACCTTGATCGACATCATCAACGGCTACCAGCCTGACGACCGACCGTTCGACGGCGTTTCACGTCCGGATGTGCTGTTAGGTGTGCGCACTCGTCCGGATGATGGCACCAAACTGTTCCTGCACCGCCACACGGGCAGCTCGTATGCTTTGCAGGCCGTCCGCAGCGGTCCGTGGAAACTGCATCTCGCAGCAATCAACACCGATCCTGAAAACACCGCTTCCACCACTACCCCACTGCTCTTCGACCTGTTGCAGGATCCCACCGAGCACGTCAACCGATCCACCGATCTGCCTTCGGTCGTCACATCGCTCCAGCAGACGTTGGCCGCGCATGAAGCGACCTTCACCTCGCCCGTACCGCAATTGCCCGTCGCCCGTGATGCGTTCCTCGGCCCCGTGCGGTCTTCGACTTCCCGCCTGACGGAAAACACGGCCACGTTCACTTTCTCGCGGCCGAAGGATTCGTTGAACGATCATTACACTCTGCAAACCGGCAACGACCTGAATGGCTGGACCGATCTTTCCATTGATCCCTACATCGTCGTCACTCCGGGAAATGCAGACACGGAGAACGTCGAGGTCACCGTTCCGCTCGAAACCCTTTCGGGACACGCGCCGAAATTCTTCGTCCGCCTCAAGTCCGCGCGTCCCTGACAAATTACGCACCCGATGAGACTGCTGCCTCTTCTCCTGACGCTTCTGCTGGTCAACCCGCTGCATGGACGTCCTGTGCTGGACAAGCCGAACATCGTCGTCGTTTTCCTCGACGACTGCGGATACGGCTTCCTCTCCCACACCGGCAACCCGACAATCCACACGCCCAACGTTTCGCGCCTGGTGCAGGAGGGCGCGAATTTCCCTCAGTTCTACTCCGCTTCGCCGGCGTGCTCGGCATCACGCTACTCCCTGATGACCGGACGCAACCCGCGCCGTTCCGGCCTTGGCGCGTGGGTGCTCGATCCCGCATCCGCCAAATACATCCACCCGAATGAAGTGACCCTCGCAGAGGGCCTAAAGGACCGGGGATACGCAACCGGCTTTTTCGGAAAGTGGCACCTCGGCTCGCCGAACTCTAACAACGGCAACACTCCAAATGCCTTCCCTCTCGCCCACGGCTTTGACAGCTGTGTTTTCACCAACGTTTCGCACGACTATTCAAACGCCATGCTCGTGGGCAGCAATCCGGCAGGTACCCAACCCATCGCCGGTTATGAAATCCTCGCGTCCAACCTGCTTACCAATGTCGCGGCCTACGAGGACCTCACGCGCCGATACCGCGACCTTTCGGTGGATTTCATCAAGGCGAACAAAAACAATCCGTTCCTGTTGTATTGCGCGCCGAACATGCCGCACCTGCCCATTCACGCCGGAAGCGCGTTCCACGGCAAATCACTGGCCGGCGTGCTCGGCGACTGCATGGAGGAAATCGACGCGATGGTCGGCACCATCGTTTCCACCTTGGAAACCGAGGGCATCGCGCAAAACACGCTGGTCATCTTCAGTTCGGACAACGGTCAGTGGATTCTTTACGAAAACAACGCGAATTCCTCATATGGCGACACGCGGTTGCACGTTGGATCCGCCCAGCCGTTCCGCGATGGCAAAGGTTCGACCTGGGAAGGCGGCGTCCGGGTTCCCGGCGTTTGGTATTGGCCCGGTGTGATCGCTCCGCGCACCGTGGTGAAGACACCGGCCTCGACCATGGATGTCCTGCCCACCGCCTTCGCGCTCGCGGGCGAAGCACTGCCGTCGGGTCGCACGATCGATGGCCGCGACATCCGGCCCTTTCTCAGTTCTAACACGTTTTCCGGAACGGTTCCCACCTTCCAACACGTCTACACCGGCGCAAGCAGCAACGGAATCTATGCGGCGCGCAAAGGTCCGTGGAAACTCCACATCGCTCTCTACTCGCAAACCGGCAACAACTACGGCTTCACCGCTTCCCAAGGCACGCCACTGCTCTTCAACGTGGAACAAGACCCGCACGAGCGCTTCGACCGCCGTGCGCAGGAACCCGCCGTGGTGGCGGAGTTACAAGGGTTGATCAATGATTTTAACAACTCGGTCAACACCGAGCAGACGTTCTGGGGTGCGCCATAAGCAGTTTCGTTCGTTGCATGGTGTCCTTTTCAGGCAAATCCGCGGTTGAACTCCATCCGGATCGCATCAGACTTCTCCGCGTTTGATTTGTGCAACCTGATGTCCGATTCCCATGAGATGTCTTCCGATCCTTGTCCTCACATCGCTCGTCCCGGCTTGGGCAGCCGAGTTGAAACTCGAAACCCTCCCGCTGCGCACGCTTTCATCCGGCTGGGGAACTCCGAAACCCGGAAAATCCATCAGCGGTGGTGAGATCAAAGTGGCCGGGAAAAGTTATTCCCATGGCATCGGCACCCACGCGCCGAGTTCCTATCTGCTCACGCTCGATGGCAAGGCCACCCGTTTCACCGCCAAGGTCGGAGTGGATGACTACGCGAACAAAAGCGCCGCTTCCGTGGAGTTCAAACTCATTGGCGACGGCCGCGAGCTGTGGACCAGCGGCATCGTCAAAGGCGGCAAAGAACCGGTTTCCTGCGATGTTCCGCTCGCCAATGTCCGCTCGCTTGTTCTGTCCGTGACCGATGCCGGTGACGGCAACAACTCCGACCACGCGGACTGGATCGAGCCCGTCATCACTTACAGCGGAAGCGCGCCCGCCGAGTGGTCGCCGCCCTCGCCGCCGGACGATCCCGCCGCGCCGCCTAACAGCGGATTGGTCCGCGCAGCCGGTTCCGCCACGCTCACCTATGGCGGCGCTCCGCTGCTCACGCTGCCGCAAGGCGCGCGGGTCGGTCTATCAGAAACCACCGGCGACCGTGCCGCGCTTACCCAGACCTTGAAAGTACAGCTTCCGCCTGACGCCCCGATTCTTGTCAACGCAGGCAGCGAAGTCATCGCCGCGGAGACCTTCGGCGGGGCGCAGAAGAAATTCCCGCTCATCCGCACCAGCCACGGGGCTTCCGCCAACCTCCGCAACAACGCGATCTACGACCGCACCCGCGACTGGATGCTC
>DAISZP010000391.1:0-5309 GCA_036824745.1 Luteolibacter sp. | reverse complement strand
ATCGTGCAGATGCCCCGGCAGATCGCCGTAGATCGCGCCGATGATTTCGACCGGTCCGTTCTCCCCGATGGCCGGCAGTTTCAACTCGGCCCCCTCGGAAATCTTCATGGACTTGGGAACTCCGGCGGCGGTGTATTTCACGAACAAGCTCTTGGGTGTGAGCACCGCGGGATCACCGGCGAGATCGTTGTTCGCGTGGATCTTGAGCGCGCCGTCCTTCAGCGACTTGCGCAGCGCGGTCGTCACATCCACGGAGTTGGGAAACGCGGCCTTGAGGACTCCATAGCGCGCCTTCTTCACGACGAGATGGTGCGTCTCCTCCGGCCGGTCCGGCGCGGGTGTTAGAGTTTTGTATCCATGCGCGGCGAAACGAGCGGCTTCGGGTGCTTTCGTTGCAAACACCACGAAGACCGAGCCTTCCGCAGGGAGCGAGACGGTCACGCCGGGGCCGTCCTTGGTTTGTCTGACCACCGGTGCCGGATGGGATTCGCCCGTCATGGGATCGAACAGCGAGACGCCGCTGCCGCCGCCGGGGAACAAGATCTCGCCCTCGAAGGGTTTTGAGGATTGGTTGGAGAGGAAGAAGATCTTTTCGCTCCCCGTGACGCGCTGGATCCAGTGGATCTGTGATGGCGCCACGACCTGCGGACGGATGCCTAACAACCCAACGGCTTTTTACACGCCCACACCGCCGAGCACGACGCCCTTGCCCACCTTGCGGATCGTTCCGGCTGCGGCCGCGGGGTTTCCCCAGAGGGCATCGGCGTTGTCCGCGAATCCGCCTTGGTTGAGTCCCGGCGAACGCTGCGGCCTGGGGCCTAACACCTGCGCGCCGTTCTCCACGAGCGCGCGGAGTTTCGCCACCAGCTTCGGAGTCATGGTCGGCTCGTCGGGCAGGACCAGCAGTTGGTAACGCATGCCGCCGGGAAGGACGAGTTCGCCATTCTCCACGCTGAGTTTCTCTATCAGATCGGTGCCGACCGCGTCATAGTCGTGGCCCGCGCGTTTCAGCCCGGGATGATTGATGCCGGAGGCGGGGGCGTTCTCACCGCCGAAGAACAGAACGTTCGCGCCGAAGCGGCCTTGTTGCAGCAGGAACTGCGAGCGGGCGATATATCTCATCCACTCGCGGGACGGTTCCCACCAGGTGTTGGTGCGGTCGAAGTGGGTGCCCCACTGGCCCATGGTCATGCCGGGCACGACGTCCGGCGACCACGGCTGCTGGGCGTAGCGGTGGAAGATGTAACGGTTCACGCCGAGGCACCAGACGGCGTCTCCGAGCTGCTTGAGCAGGCCCGGATAGTTCTGCCAGCGGCCATTCGGAGGACCGGAGGTGAACGACTCCGCGCCGACGATGTTGCGGCCGTTCACGTGGGCGACGGACGAGGCGATCTTGCACGAGTGGTTGATGGTGGAGGCCCAGGGATAGTCGGGATTCGGTTCGCTGATGTTCGTCCAGAACTCGCCCATGGTGATGTCGTAGCCGCGGCCGTTGGCAAGGCACTCGAAGGGGCCGTCGTAGGGTTCCACCGAGGCTAACAGACCCACCTTGTGGCAGCGCTCGGCGAAGTAGGCGTAGTAGTTGTCCGCAAACAGGTCGGCGATGGTGCGGCGGTAGTCCCACAGGAAACGGGCACTCGTTTCCCCGTCTCCGATGACATGGCCGGCGAGCGCGGGCATGTAGGGCAGCATGTCATAGCCGCGGCGCTTGCGGAACTCCTCGCGGAACTTCGGTGTCCAGGTGTTGGGGCCGACTTCGTAGGAATCGACTAACAGATTGTTCAGCGCGTGCGTGCCGACGGGGCCGAGGTGGTCGAGGATCGGCTGGATGCCCTTGTTCCAGTGCAGGTCCATCGCCTCGCGGCTGAGCTTGTCGCACTCCAAGCCGAGGCCCGCGCCGGACGCGGGATGGTTCGTCTTGCCGGAGGTGGTGTGGCCGAAGCGGATGACCGTCCACTTGCCGGCCGGCGGATTCCAATCGAGCGAGCCGTCCGGCTTGAGCTTGATTGTTAGATCCACAACCTTTTTCGCCTCCACCGCGGCCGTGGCCGGTGAGGGAATCACGGAGGTCGGCGGATTGTAGCGCAGCGCGGCGGATGTGAGCGTGCCGAGATCCGGAATCCGATATGCGGCGTCCTCCGGCGTGGGGATGGCCAGCACGGCGACGTCCTGATAGAAACCGCGCCTCGTTTCCGGCTGCGGGAGCTTCACGTTGTCGCCGAGATCCGCCTGGACCTCGGAGGAGACGAGCAACTGCATCGAGTGCGCGGCATCGATCCACGGGCCGCCGGAGGAGGACCAGCCGGGGCAGTTATGCATGCAGATCTCCACGCCGAGGCGCTTGCCTTCCAGAGCCGCGTGTTTCACCAGATCGAGAAACAACGGGCTCATGTAGTCGGCGGGGCCCTTGGGAATGTTGCACGAATCGTTGTCCGCCACGTTGAAGATCTGCGCGCCGCCGATGCCGACGCGGGCCATCGCCTCAAGGTCGAGCGTGATGCCTTCCTTGGTCACGTTTCCATGCATCCAGTGCCACCACGTGTGAGGCCGGGCGGATGGAGGCGGACTGGCGAAGGATTCTTCAAGGGTCTCCGCGTGCAGGGCGGAAAGCGAGAGTGCGGTGAGGAGGGTCAGCCAAGGGCGCATGGGAACATTACGAGTCCCCCTGCCGCCTTGTTGCGGCGCGCGACCTACCTGTTTATGGGGGAGGCCGCCGTTCAATACTGCGTTTCCCACGCGGACTCGCCGGGCGGGATCTCGAGCATGGTGGAAATGTGGCGCGCGGTGAGTTCGCCCATGGTCTGGCAATCGCGGTAGTGGGAACCGCCGCCGTGCATGCGGTCCAGCTCGCGGGCGAGCGTGCCGACATGTTCGCGCGGCGCGAGTTCCTCGCGGCACATGATACCTAACAGAGCCCTCAATCTTCCCGCCTCCACCTTGGCGCGGCGCGCCATCTGGGCGTGCTCCTCGGCCACGTATTGGTCGATGCTCTTGCGGTTGAGCACGTCGAAGGCGAGCTTGGTGATGGTGCGGTTCGATTTGAAACGGAAGGCGAGGTAGATGTTGCCCTTGCCCTCGTAGGACTGCTGGTCGAAGTCGATGGCGCGCACGCGGTATTGCACCTCCTCGAAGTCCGGCGTGATGTCCACCACGTAGTTGACGCTGCGCATGTCGCCTAACAGGCGGATGAAGGTGCGCTCGTTGAACTTGGTGAACTCCTTGGCTATGCGCACCTTGTTGAGGCCGGGTTGTTTCAGATAATCGCGCAGGAAGACATCACCCGGCACGCCGGCGATGTGTTCCTCGATGAGGGTGTTGCCGTTGACGAGGTAGTTCATGCGGTTGGGCGAGAGGATGTGCTCCAGCTCCAGACCGTAGATGCGCGAGGCGTCGGCGTGTTTGACGTAGAAGTAGTCCGAGTTGTCGTTGAAGAGGTTGGTGATGCGGATGCGGAAGGGGCGGGAGTTTCCGAAGTCCCCGAAGTCGATGCGATCGACGAGCAGGTGTTCGTGCTGTTGGGCGTCACGGCCGAGTTTGAGCTCGGTGTAGATGGCGGTGAGGCGCGGCCGCAGTTCGGCGAACACCTGCTGCGGATACATCACGGTGAGCCACAGGGTTTCCCGCCCGCTGGGGTCTTCGTAGGGAATGGCACCGGAGAAACGCAGAAGGTCGTTGTAGATCTTCGGGATCTCCCGCTGGCGGTCGAAGTGATAGAGATACTGGCGCAACGCCTGCGAAACGGGGTAGCGGATTTTGCGGCGGGCGATCACGGCGGAAGTTTAGGAAGGAGCGGCGGGCGATGGCGAGACTTGGTTTTCCGGCGGATGAAATGCGGGCATCACCACGGCAGTATGGGTGGCTTTATGAAACGGCGTTCATTTTTGACAGGATCGATGGCAGGCGGTGTGGGAGCGGTGGCGTTCGGCGCGCCGGATGCGGGTGAAACAGAGAACAAACCGCTGATGCTCACCCCGGCGGTGGTGATGGCTCCTCGGACGGATGGGGTGGAGGTGGTGTGGGTGGTGAGCCGGCTGTGCCGCGGCTGGGTGGAATGCAGGACGGCGGGAGGAAACGTGGCGAAGTTCGCGACGGATGATTTCGGGTTTGTCCCGCAGGGTGATCATGTGATGCGAGTGAGGATCGATGGTTTGAATCCCGGGACGGCATACGAGGTCCGCGTGGTGGTGGAGTCCGGCGATGGAGCTAAGGCGCGCGAGGAGAGCCCGTGGAAAAGCTTCCGCACGATCGATCCATCCGCGAAAGAATCGCACTTCGTGATGTGGAACGACACGCATGAGAACCACGAAACGATCCGCCGTTTGCATGCGGCCACACCGCCCGCGGACTTTCTGTTATGGAACGGCGACACCTGCAACGACTGGCACAAGGAGGAATGGCTGGTGCCGACCTTGCTGAGCCCGGCGGGACAGGACATCACCGCGGGCCGGCCCTTGTTTCTAACATGGGGAAACCACGACGTGCGCGGCAAGTGGGCCTTCAAGGTGAAGGACCTGATGGCGATGCCCCAGGGGCGTCCGTTTTATGCGTTCCGCAACGGGCCGGTGGCCGTCATTTGTTTGCACACCGGCGAGGACAAACCGGACGATCACCCGAGTTTCGGTGGTCGCGTGGCCTTCGAGCCGCTGCGCCACGAACAGGCGGAGTGGTTGAAGGAAGTGACCGCCCGGCCGGACATCAAGGACGCGCCTTATAAGGTGGTGTTCTGCCATATTCCGCTGAGATTGATCAAGGAAACCGCGGACGTCGCTTACGACAAAGGCGGCTATGATGGTTATGCTAAATCGAGCCGCGATCATTGGCACGACGCGCTGGTTGCGTGGGGCGCGCAGGTGGTGATCTCCGGCCACACGCATCAGGACGCCTGGATTCCGGCAAACGACAAGTTTCCCTACGCCCAGATGGTTTCCGGCGGCCCGAAACCGGAAGCGGCACGATGGATCGAAGGCAAGGCGGATGAAAACGGGCTGACGCTCGTGATGCGCGACTTGGATGGGAAGGTGGTCCGCGAGGCCGTGTTCAAGCCGGCTTGATCCGTCAAGCGCACCGCGCCTCGCTCTTCTCCGCGTGTTCGACGAACTCGCTCAGCCGGGCGACGACCGAGGCGTAGGAGGAAATCGCCTGGAACTGGGTGATCACCAGCGAGAACGCGCCTAACAGGGTGGCGAATGCCATCGCGGATTGACCGATGACGCCGAACTCGACTTTTCCGTCGATGAACATCGGCGCGACGATGAATACCGGGATAAGCTGGATCAGATAGTTGTATCCGGAGGTGAAGAAGTTGAGGT
>DAISZP010000390.1:0-5312 GCA_036824745.1 Luteolibacter sp. | reverse complement strand
TTTTGGCCCGATAATCCGGGGTTTCGGCGGCAACGCGTTCGACATGGGCGCGGTATGGAGCGGGGTGACGAAAAAGTCAATCGGCGGACCGAAGGATTCTTGGGTTTCCACGGAGCCGGAGTTTCACGAAATCGGAAACAATCGGCAAACGGCGCACCCGCAGCCGCTTATGGCCGATTTTGGGACTTCTTGGCCGGAACTGCCCCCTCAAAATCCTTCTCAAACCCTGAATTTCAGTCATTCTATCCATGTTCCGCCGCTGGTGGAACGCGAGGCCACAAAAGCCGAGCCGCTCACTGACGGACTGAATTCCGGGGGGAAATCATCCGAGCGCGGCAAAGCGAAAAACCTCGATAAAAGGCGCGCTGAGAAATCCGGGGGGAATTCCAGCGCGCTTTTTCTTTTCCACGAATATGAGCGGACAGACGGAGAATCGCGGATCAGCTCGGCAAACTTGGGGCCATGATCTGGCACTCCGGAAACCAGTCCTCAAACTTGCGAGGACAGGGATGATGGTGGGCAGAGCTGGATTCGAACCAGCGTAGGCGTAAGCCAGCAGATTTACAGTCTGCCCCCTTTAGCCACTCGGGCATCTACCCTTTCACCAACCCGCTTGCGGCGGGCGCGGATGTATGGGTTTCACGCCGGGCTTTGACAAGGGAAAACCGTCCGGAAATCCGAAAAACTTGCTTCCAGCGGGCGAGGGGGGATTCAGCCGTCCGCGCCGATGCTTCCGGCCATGGAGAGTGTCATGATTTTACGGCTCCACTCCATGCGCCGGCCCAGCCCGAATGCGGCGGCTCGCACCGGGGCCAGCCATTCGTGATCGGACTGAAACCACGGCGTCAGCATCCGGGTGGAGAACTGGTAGTAGCGCAGGGCGAGTGTCCGCCGTTTTTGATAAAGCCGGAGCGCATCCGGCAGCGGCTGGTGTTTCAGGCAATCGGCGAGGCACGAGGCATCGGCCAGGGCGAGATTCACCCCTTGTCCGAGCTGCGGGCTCATGGCGTGGGCGGCATCTCCGAGGAAGACGATTCGTTCTCCGTGCCAACGGCGCATCCGGACGTCTCCGTATCGCGCGGTGAGCACTTGGTCCCACGAGTGGATCTGGCCGAGCAGGGTTTCCGCCTTCGGGCACAGAGTGAGAATCTCGTGTTTCCATGCATCCAGTCCCCGGGCACGGATGGCTTCGTCATCGGCGATCTTGATGCTCCAGAACAGGCTGACCAAGCGTTCGCCGCCTGCGAGGTCATGACCGGTGGCGAGGAATCCGCCGAGCCGCCGTGTGCCGCGGACCAGTTGATAGAGTTCGTTTTCCGGAAACACTCCTTGGTTGGCTCCGATGAACCAATGGGCGCCCCACGGATAGCCGCGATTGACGGCGTCCGGCGCGAGTTGGTCACGCAGTCTGGATCTCGCGCCGTCCGCCACGATCAACAGGTCGAATCCACCGGCCTCGCGGCAGTTGGTTGTTAGGACTGACCACGTTTTTCCATCGGTTGAAACCCCATCGATTTCCCAGCCCCAGCGCGCTTCGATGTGATCCCGGCGCATCGCTTCGATGAGGAAATGCAGCAGCACTGGCCGGTGCAGCCCGGCCGCGAAGTGCTCCGGTGAGATCTCGCGATAGTCGAGGTCCAGCAAGGTGTCTCCCTCGTCATCCACCACGTGGAGGCGGTCCACCTTCGAGGCGTGGGCGAGCACTTCGTCGTGAATCCCGATCTCGCGCAGCACCTTCATGCCGGACGGCTGCAGCAGGAAACCCGCGCCGACGGCCCGGCATTCCGGAGCCCGCTCGAACAGGCAAACCTCATGCCCCTGGCGCTTCAGAAGGATGGCCGCCGCCGGGCCCGCGCTGCCGCAGCCGATGATCGCGATTCTCAGGCGGGGCGGGCTCATCGGCATCTAACAAAATGTCACCACAGCCCGAATTTCCCGGTTTGGAGGATGTAGAGGCACATCAGGAGATTGGCGGTGGCGTGCATGATCACGCAGGCCCCGAGGTTCTTACTCCAAACGCAGAGCAGGTAGGTGAGGCTGCCGTAAACGAATGCCGCGGGACGATCCGGTCCGCCGTGGGCCATGATGAACAAGCCGGTGACGATGAGGTAGGACAGCCAGTGTGGCCGGCCGAACGGTTGTTTCCAGTAATCGCCCTCCCAATCGCAGACGAAGCGCATGAGAAACCCGCGCCAGAAAATCTCCTCCACCAAGGCCACCACCACCGCCGCGCGCAGGAAGCGCAGCGTGACGATGGTCCACCACGCGCCGGGATCCGCGAAGATCGACGGATCGTAACCATCTCCGCGGCGCGAGGCGATTCCCAGCCAATGCATCCAGCCCTTGGTTGCGCCGGTCAGGCCCCACGTGTCGTAAAGATGCGTCGGCAGCAGCCAGAAACCGATGCCCACCACGCCGAAAACCAAGCCCGCGAGGCTCCATTTGAGCGACCAGTCAAACGTATAGTCCTTCCAATAGCGGACCAGCACGCCGAGCGAGACCAGCGTCTGGATCGGATAGACGAAATGCGCCGGATTCTGCCGCCACCATGGGGCGTCCGGGTGTTTCCACTCGATGAGCTGGGCACCGAAAGCCAGCAGGAGCATGAAGCCCATGAACACCGCGAAGGGCGTGACGTGCGCCTTCGTCAATCGCGCGGGGTCCGTAGTCCGGGGGCGCGCGCTCATGTCCGTTAGAGACTCTTGACGAAGCGCTCGATGCGGTCCGTCGCCGTGCGGATGTCCTCGAAGGCCGTGGCGTAGCAGCAGCGGAGGAAACCCTCGCCGGATTCGCCGAACGCGCTGCCCGGGACGCAGGCGACGTTTTCCTTTTCAAGAAGCCGGAAGGCGAACTCCTTGCTGGTGAGGCCCGTGCTGCGGATGTCCGGAAACACATAGAACGCCCCGCCAGGCAGGTGGCAGTCGAGCCCGATCTCATTGAGCCGGCGCACGAGGAAATCCCGGCGCTGGTGATAGCTGTTGCGCATTTCGATCATCGCGGGCGTGCCGTTTTCCAACGCCTCGATGGCCGCGTTCTGGCTCATGATCGGCGCGCAGAGCATCGCGTATTGGTGGATCTTCATCATCGCCTCGATGATCGGCTGTGGCGCGCAGGCGTAGCCGAGGCGAAAACCGGTCATCGCGAAGGCTTTGGAGAATCCGTGCAGCAGGATCGTGCGCTCCTGCATGCCCGGCAGTGATCCGATGGAAACGTGCGGCTCCTCCGCATCGTAGCGCAGTTCACTGTAGATCTCATCCGTGAGAACGATGAGGTCATGCTCGATGGCGAGTTTGGCGATTCCCTCCAGATCCTCGCGGCTTGCGCAGGCACCGGTCGGGTTCGTCGGGAAATTGAGCATGATCAGCCGCGTCTTCGGCGTGATCGCCGCGGCCACGGCCTCCGGTTTCAGAGAAAACCCGTGCTCCTTGGTCGTCACCACCGGCACGGCCACCGCGTGGGCCATCACGATGCTCGGGCTGTAGGAAACGTAGCAGGGCTCGTGATAGATCACCTCGTCGCCCGGATTGAGCAGCGCGCGCAGGGCGATGTCGATCGCCTCGGAAACGCCGACGGTGACGAGCACTTCCTTCGCGGCCTCGTAGGACACGCCGAAGAAGTTCTCCACGTATTTCGCGATCGATTTGCGCAGCGAGAGCAGGCCCAGGTTCGAGGTGTAGGTCGTCTGTCCTTTTTCCAACGAATAAATGGCGGCCTCACGGATGTGCCAGGGAGTCACGAAGTCCGGCTCGCCGACGCCGAGAGAGATCACGTCGTCGCGGCCCTGCACGAGTTCAAAGAAGTCGCGGATCCCCGAGCGGGGGATCGAGGCGACGTTGCGGGCGATTTTCGCTTGATAGTCCATGAGAAAGCCGTTTTCCGGCGGGGGCGGAATCTGAGCGGGATTCATCCCTCCCGTCAATGCCGGGACCGAGGAAACGTGGGGTTGGTGAGGAGCGGGGACGTCTCGTCCCCTCTAACACGACCGCGGGCCATCGCAACGCCCTGTGCGCCACTTCAGAAAGCGGATCGGTCGCGTTCACCTACTCTGCGGTTCCCGTTAGCCAACCTTGCTTAGCCATCACCGTCATGACCTGTGGAACGCGGCATCTTCGACGCCAACGGCGTGAACGGCGAAAGCGATGCTGTGGTGTAAGGAAACAAGCCGAAACCCTGAATTCACTTCCCAATGCCTGCAACGCCCCAACGGGGCGCACGCGGCAGTCGAGAGAGTATCGATGCTGTTGGCGAGGCCTAACGAGACCTAATCAAAGTGCCCGCTTGGCTGACAGTGGCAGTCTTCAATTGGTTCATCGCAAAACTCGCAAACCTCTGAATCTTGCGCGCATTTGTGGCGTCGTGGCATGACATCCTCACATTTGGCGCAATAGATATCGCAATCGCACTTCGCAAGTGGCTCAGTGCATTGATCACAGATTCCATTTGTCGATTCTTCGTCGTTGATATTCATCGCGATATGATTTCAAAAAGCACCTGCTCTCTTGCGGCGAAATCCGCACAAGATCAAGCTGCCGAACACAGCCATCAAAGGTGCGGAAGTCTCAGGAATTGGAACGACTGTGACCTCAACTTGTCCAACTTGGTGCCAAGCACCATTGACGGAATATGCTGTGGACCCGGTCGTCAAAATATCCGAAAACGGGACATCTAAACTGATTGAGGGTAGATCCACGATCTCAAAACTATTTCCCAAGGCATGTGACATTAGCCCTCCCTCAAAGCGTAAGCCGCCGACATTGCTGTATCCAATGCCAGTCAGATCGATCGTCGCCCCTGTGGTCACATTTCTGATTTGTCCGATGGGAGCAGGAAAGGTGATCGAGAATGGTGCCGAGTAATCGAAATCGAATGCATTCTGAGGCAGAATAATGTTCTCAAAGTAATTCCCGGTCGGTGAAAATTGTCCTACCACAAAAGGTGCCTCTGAGGTGGTCATTTGCCACTTGGTTTTGCCATTAGCCAGTTCTGTAATGGTGAGAAGTATCGAAGCGTCTGCTGAGGTTGAAAGGGCCATGCTAGATGCGAGCAGCACAGGCACGTAGCGATAGGAAAGGCGAATTTTCATGAGATGATTTTCGGACTGAACAGTTGTTGCACCGGAGGCTCTATCGAATCGGTTCAGTACCCGCAAGGGTGGAGAAAAGAAATGAATGTCGCCAGCTCCTAGATCGGGAAATCCGCTTTCAGACGTTGTTTTACACGCGGCTGTGATTTCCACCTCACCAGCGCATGGCGGTGACGGCGCGGGTGTTGGGGGAGGATTGGCCGTATTGGCCTTTGACGGAGGTTTTCAC
>DAISZP010000389.1:0-5332 GCA_036824745.1 Luteolibacter sp. | reverse complement strand
GTTTACGTGAACATGCCGGTGCAATCGGTGCCGGAGCCGGGTCTACTGCCGCTGGGTTTGATATCCGCGCTGCTGCTCTTCCACCGCAAGCGCGCGGCCGGAAAATAACAGGCGGGGCTTGTTCGCTCTTGGCGGGCGGGATTTGTGTCCCTAAATCCCGGCCATGCGGCTTTTTGACACGCTGACGCGGACCGAACGCGACCTTCGCCCGATCGACGGACAAACCTTCCGTTTCTACTGCTGCGGCCCAACGGTTTACGGCCCGGCGCACATCGGGAACTTCCGCACCTTCGTGCTTCAGGACGTGCTGCGCCGCACGCTGGAAACCGGCGGCACCCGCACGCTGCATGTCCGCAACATCACGGACGTGGACGACAAGACGATCCGCGATTCGCAGAAAGCCGGGAAATCGCTGGAGGACTTCACCCGCGGCTGGACCGAGAAGTTTCATGCGGATTGCGAGCAACTCGGCCTCTTGCCACCGCACATCGAGCCGGGCGCGGTGGAGCACATTCCGCAGCAGATCGGGATGATCGAAGCGCTGGTGGCAAAAGGGCACGCTTATGCCTCGGATGACGGCTCGGTGTATTTCAAGATCTCGTCGTTTCCGGGATACGGGAAACTCTCACGCCTCGACGAACGGGAACTGGACCTTGGCAAAACCCAGAACGCCCGCGCGAACTCCGACGAATACGAAAAGGACAGCATTTCAGACTTCGTACTGTGGAAGGCGCGCCGCGAGGAAGACGGAGCGAACTACTGGCCCTCGCCATGGGGCGAAGGACGGCCGGGCTGGCACCTCGAATGCTCGGCGATGATCCAGGAATATCTGGGCGACAGTTTCGACCTGCATTCCGGTGGCGTGGATCTGGTGTTTCCGCACCATGAAAACGAGATCGCGCAAAGCACCTGCGCCTGCGGCGGTCATTTCGCCGAGCATTGGTTCCACATCACGCACCTGCTCGTCGATGGCGGCAAGATGTCGAAATCGCTCGGCAACCTTTACACTCTAACGGATCTGGAAACGAAAGGTTTCACCGCGATGGAAACCCGCTACGTGCTCATCGGCGGCCATTACCGGAAACAACTCAACTTCACGCTCGATTCGCTGCACGCCGCGCGCGAGGCCTTGGCAAAACTCGCAAAGGGCGCCCGCTCGCTCGCCGCGAAGACCGGCGGCGAAACGATGCTGGATTCCGTGGATTTCGGCCCCTTCCAGGCGGCGTGGGACAACCTAAACGACGACCTCAACACCCCGGCCGCGCTGGGCGGGCTGTTCACAGGATTACGCGAGGCCTCCGCTCTATCAGGAAAAGACGCCGCAGCCGCGCTCGCCGGATTCAACCGCATCCTGCGCGCGCTCGGACTCACGCTTCCCGAGGAGAAAGAGGAATCGGTTGATGTGCCTGAGGAGATCCGGACCTTGGCCGAAACCCGCTGGCAGGCACGCCTCGCGAAAAACTGGGCGGAGTCCGACCGCCTCCGCGCCGAACTCACGGCGGCGGGCTGGCTGATGAAGGACGGCAAGGAGAACTACACTCTGGAGCCCACGGCTTGAATGTGGCGGGCTTCGCCGAAATTTCATCGCTTCTTCATTCCCAAACCCGGCGGACCTGCTAGTTTCCCGGCGATTCTCCAAAAAACATGGACCACGCCACCGAAACGGAAGTCGCAGAAGCCGCCAAACATCTCCGCACGCTTTCAAGCGGCCTCAACGAGGTCCTCTTCGGGCAGCAGGAACTCATCGACCTCGTCATCACCGGCATCCTCGCCCGCGGCCACATCTTGTTAGAGGGTCTGCCGGGGCTTGGCAAAACCGAGTTGGTCAAGGGGCTCTCGAAACTCCTGCACCTCGATACCAAGCGCGTCCAGTTCACGCCCGACCTGCTGCCCGGAGACATCACGGGAAACCCGGTCCTGCAGGAAGTGGATGGCCGCCGCGAGTTCGTGTTCCAACCCGGCCCGCTCTTCACCAACATCGTGCTCGCGGATGAAATCAACCGCGCATCGCCGAAGACGCAATCCGCCTTGTTGGAGGCGATGCAGGAACGCCGCGTCACCGTGCTCGGCAGAACCCACGAGCTGCCGAAACCGTTCTTCGTGCTCGCCACGCAGAACCCGATCGAGCTCGAAGGCACCTATCCCCTGCCCGAGGCGCAGCTCGACCGCTTCCTCTTCAAACTCGAAGTCACCCGCAACGATGTGGCCACCCTGCAGCGCATCGTTTCCCAGCGAGAACTCGGCACCGAGCCGAAGGTCGATCCGGTGATGACGGAGGAAACCTTCAACTCGTTGTTAGACCTCACCCGCAAGATCTTCCTGCCGGACGTGGTGGCGAACTACATCGCCCGCCTCGTGGACTCCACCCATCCCGGCCAATCCGCCGCGGCGAAGGGCATCCGCTACGGCTCCAGCCCGCGCGCGGCACTGGCGCTGGCTTCCGGCGCAAGGGCGCGGGCTCTGATCCACGAGCGCACGCACGCGAGCTTCGAGGATGTGAAGGCCATCGCTCCCGCCGTGCTGCGCCACCGCATCGTGCTGGACTACAACGCCCGCATCGAGGGTCGCGGCACCGGCGATGTGATCCGCGACCTGCTGGACGAGGTGCCGTTCCAGGCGAACGCCACACCACGCGTGCTCAGCGCGAAATCCTGAAACCACCCGCCGCATGATGCGTCCGCTCCTGTTTCTGTTAGCCTTCCTGCTTCCGCTCGCCGGACAGGAAACCATGATCCGCAAGGTGTATGACACGAAGACGGACACCCACGTCGAGATCACATCCTTGTTCTCCATCCCACCGAGCAGCGGATTCCTGCCCGTTAGAGTCAAGATCGCCAACAACCTCGACTCCAACCGGTCCATCCGCCTCGATTTCAGAAGCAGCTCGGATTATTCGAACCGCCTCAATTCGAATTCCTCATTCTCCTTCTCCGCGGATGCGCACAAGACCGTCACGCGTGACATCCTCGTCCCGCTCTGCCCGGCAAGCACCAACACAGCCTCATCCGGCCAGATTGAAGTGACCGCCAACATGAGCGGCACCTTGGGCACCGATGACAACACCATCCGCGCCCAGATCCAACCGGACAAGCCCTGCGTGCTTCTCAGCGAGTCCTTGTTTTCACCCAACGCCTCGAAACTCGATGCGGAGCGCACCAAGGGAGGCGGTTATGGAAGCCTTCCATTCTCCAGCCGTTTCGATCCCAAACAACTTCCCTCCGACTGGCAGGCATTCAGCGGATTCGACAGCGTGCTGATGACCGACTCGGATTGGACGAACGTCCCCGCCGGAGCGAAAAGCGCGCTCATTTCCTGGATGATCCTCGGCGGGCAAATGGTCATCCACAGCCAGACGACATCCACTCCCGCGAGTCTCGGTTTCCCGGAAGACACGGGCTTCGGAAGCCTCTTGATCAAGTCGATCCATTCCAGTCTCGATCTCAATGCCTCGGACACGGTCAGCGCGGTGGATAGCGTCAATCCGACCAGCAACCGCAACCTCTCCTCCAGAACGCACTACCTTTCCTCGTGGGATCTCCAGTCGAAGTTCGGCTCGCAGGGTTTCCAATACGGCTTGTTCATCGCCGTGCTGATCCTGTTCGCGATCATGGTAGGCCCGGTGAATCTCTTCGTGCTCGCCAAGTCCACGCGCCGGCATCGGTTGTTCATCACCACTCCGATCATTTCTCTCGCGGCCAGCCTGTTGCTCATCGCACTGATCATTTTCCAGGACGGTTTCGGCGGTCGCGGCATGCGCATCGCGCTCATGGAAGTGCGCGCGGACAGAGGACTCCACTCGGCCTTCGTCCATCAGGAACAGTTCAGCCGGACCGGAGTTTTGTTAGGAAACGACTTCACCGTGGATCCCGCGTGTTATTTCTCGCCGGTGCCGATCAGCCACAGCCCGTGGTCGCGTTTCGATGACCGGAACACCCACGGAGCATTCAATCTGGAGCTCCGCGATGGCAAAATGCAGGCCTCTGGCGATTGGTGGAAGAGCCGCTCGGAACAAGGCCACACCCTCAGCGCCGTGCTCCCCACCCGCGGGCGGATCGAACGGGCTTCCAGCCCCGACCAACTCGTCTCCACCTTCGATTTCCCGATCCAGAAACTCTACCTCCGTAGCAAGGACAACAAGTGGTTCCGCGCCGAGAACATCACCACCGGCAAGCCGTTCACCCTCGTTTCAGTGGATCACAGTATGGCCGGCCCGGAGATCGCCGCGCTCGCCGATTCATTCAGTCAGCGGAACAGCCGCATGCTCGAACGCGCGTCGAACCGCGCGGGCGACCACTTCATCGCCGTCACCGATCAGGCCCCCGGCATCGATACGCTGCCCGGCATCAAGTGGCTGGATACCCGCACCGTGATCACCGGCCCTCTGGCACAGCCCTAACAGCCACCTTCATGTCCGCCCTCAAGGTCAACAACCTCTACCGCTACTTCGGCACGCTGCAAGCGGTCAACGGAGTCACCTTCGAGATTCCGAAGGGCTCCGTCTGCGGATTCGTCGGCGCGAACGGCGCGGGAAAAACCACCACCATGCGCATCCTCGCCACGCTCGATTATCCCACGCTCGGCAGCGCGGAAGTCTGCGGGTTCAACGTGATCAGCCAGCCCGCCGAGGTGCGCCGCCTCATCGGATGGATGCCGGACCATTTCGGAAACTACGAGCACATGACCGTGCTGGAGTATCTCGACTTCTACGCCCGCGCCCTCGGCTACAAGGGAGCCGAGCGCAAACAACGCATCCAGGAGGTGATGGACTTCACCGACCTCGGCTCGCTCGCCGACCGCTTCTCCAACAAACTCTCCAAAGGCATGACCCAGCGGCTCGGCCTCGGCCGCGCGCTGCTCCACGATCCCGAGGTGCTCATCATGGACGAACCCGCCGCCGGCCTCGACCCCAAGGCCCGGGTGGAGCTCAAGCACCTCATCCGCGTGCTCGCCCAGGAGGGCAAGACGATCTTCATCTCCTCCCACATTCTATCAGAACTCGGCGAGATGTGCGATTCGCTGCTGTTCATCAACAACGGCCGCATCGTCCATCACGGCGATGCCGAGACCTTGAAACGCGGCTCGGATCAGGTCGGAGGATCGCTTTACGACATCCAGGTGGATGGCGATCCGCAGGCCGTCTCCGACTGGTGCGCGCTCAACCCGAACGTCGAGTTCCTCGAATCCCGCAAACACGGCGGGCGCATCCGCATCGATAGCGATGAGCCCGCCAAGGCCGCGGAAGTGCTCGCGCGGATGGTGAAGGACCAACTCCGCGTGATCGAGTTCCACCGCGAGCAGCGCAATCTGGAAGACGCCTTCATCGACATCCTCG
>DAISZP010000388.1:0-5346 GCA_036824745.1 Luteolibacter sp. | reverse complement strand
GCCGCACTGCCGCCCGCCACGCCCATCGTCCTCGCCGCCGCCGCCACCCTCACCACCCTCAGCACCCTGCGCGCCGATCTTGAGACCCAGCGCGCCGCCGTCGAGAGCACCCGCAACGGCGTGGAACTCGCCCGCGCCCAGATCGAGATCCTCAAGGCCGGCCTGCTCGAGCGCCTCAACCAGTTCAACCTCAAACTCGCCAGCCTCGCCCCGGACAGCCCCTTCATGCGCCTGCGCCCCAAAGCCTACACCCAGGGCGAGGGCATGGGCCGCGTACTGCCCCCGCTGGACGACCTCTCCGACGTGTGGGACCGCTACAACGCCGCCCACCCCGCCACCCCCCTCCTCCTCATGAACGGCTACGACTTCGCCGACTTCACCGCGGATCTGGACAGCCTCAAGGCCGCCTACCCCGCCTGGAGCGCCGCCAAGAACGAGCTCGCCCTCGCCCGCGCCAAGCGCACCGAGACGGAGAACAAAATCCGCGCCATCCTCGTCCAGTACCGCCAGCGCATCCCCAGCGAGTTCCCCGAGGGCAGCCCCATCCTGGAAACCCTCCCCCGCCTCACCCCGCCCGATGGAGCCACCCCGGACGCCGTCGTCCTCTCCGGCACCTGGAACCCCGCCACCACCCAGGCAGACCTCGCCTGGAGCCCCGTCACCGACGAATCCGTCACCACCCTCCAGCTCCGCACCTCCGCCGGCCCCGAGTATGATGCGGAGGACGAGAGCATCGTGGCCACCTTCCCCGCCGGCACCACCCCGCCCGCCTGGAGCGGCCTCTGGGGCCTCGCCGCCCCCGGCACCGCCACCACCTTCAAGCTCTACTCCATCACCGCCGAGGGCAACGAGCATGGATCGAACGCGGTCACCGTCACGCGCACGGCGTGAGGGTGGAGTTGCGATTCACCGATTCCCACTCAGCAGAAAACCAAGATGTTCATTAAAAACTTCGGCCTCTTCTGGCAGCGCGACGAAGTCGAATGGTTCCCGGGCCAAGGAGGGCAGTTTCGATTGCTGGGGCGACTTGGCGCCCACTCTCCGAAACTACAAGTCACGGACTTCAGGTATCAACGCGGAATCTACATTCTGTATGGAAACTATGGAGCTTACTATGTTGGTTTGACCGACAAGCAGGGACTTGGAAAGCGACTCAAGGATCATGTGCAGGATCACCACGATGAAAATTGGGACCGATTCTCTTGGTTTGGATTCAATCAGGTCCTCAAGGGCAAGGATGAATACGGACTTCGAAAAATACGGGATGGATCCGGCAAGTTGCAGCTTGGTGCGTCCAGCACCGTGATCAGGGACATCGAAGCTTTGTTGATTCGGGCCCTTGGCGGGAGCAACATATCGCAGACGAAATTCTCGAAGGCTGACAAGTGGACGCAGATCAAGAGGGATGAATCCGAAAAGTTCCTTGATAGAATCTCATAAAGCTTCGGTTTCTGATCAATACCAATAAATCCATCCGGCGTCAGTCCTTTACCCCAACCACTCCCTAACAATCCATGGCCACGCCACCTCCTCTCATCCACCAGCCGAAGAAGAAGGGATGTGCAGGCGGATGCCTCACTCTCGTGGTTGCCGGGTTCGGCGCAATGGTTCTCATCGGCGTGCTGGGGAATCTGGCATCCGACAGGAAGTGGAAGAATGATCGCCCCAACATTGTTCACTCGGTGGAGCAGGCGGTGGAAGGCGGAGATTACAACAGGGCCATTCTTCTGGCAGATCCCCACCAATCGCGGAATGATCCGGAGTTGAACGCGCTGGTAGCCAAGGCTCAGGACTTGAGAAAAGCCGCAGCGGAGCGGGCGCATGCGGAATTGGTCACGAGACTGGTGTCTGAGATCCATTCCGCTCAGGGAGAGGAGCGGGAAAAGAAGCTGGAGCGCCTGCTGGGGCTGGAGCCTAACACAAAGGAATTCCCCGAAGAGCTCACAGCGATTCGGGAGAAGATGAAGAAACGCGAGGAGGAAGCCCAAGCGAAACGGGAGGCGGAGCAAAAGGCGGATCTCGAACGCCGGGATCGCGAGCGAGCGGAACGGGATCGCGAGCGGGCCGAGCAGGATCGCCTAGCATTGGAAGCGAGGCTGGCCGAATTCAAGTGGAGGTATCAAGTCACGAAGGACGAGCTCACCAGCAAGCCAACGTATTTGGCGGTGGTGCAGAGCATCAATCAGATCAATTTCGATTTTCCGTATCAGGGCGCACAGCGGGGTGCGCTGATGCTGCGGACCCACCCTCAATACGGGAAAGATCTGATTTTAAAGATCGAGAAGGGGCAGATGCTCATCCAGTCCTATCAAGATACGACAGTCAAAGTGGTCTTCGATGAAGGATCACCGATCAGCTACAGGGTCGTCGGCCCGGAAGACCACAGCACCACTTCTCTTTTCTTCAGAGACTATCAGGGCTTCGTCGGCAAGATGCTGAAGGCGAAGAAGGTGAAGATTGCGGTGCCTTTCTATCAGCAAGGCAACGTAGTGTTTGAATTCAACGTCTCCGACTTTGATTCCGACCAATACCTCGATAAGAAATAAGGCGGTCATGGGTCGCGCAATGCCGTCCGTGCGCCCGCTTCGGGGCGCGGTTGGTGAGGAGGGCGGGTTTCCAGGGTTCCCTGCGGTCACCCTTCGCCATCACCGTTCACGCCGTTGGCGTGGGGAGGGAATTTATCCCGGAGGGATGGCAGCCATTAGCCGGGGGTCGAGCGAAGCGATACCCCCGGAAAGCGCGCGAAAAACCATTCGATCCCGGAGGGATCGCAGCCGGGCTGGCATCCCGCCGGGATGCGGTTCATTGCGCATCGGGATCCGGGGGTATCGGCGCTGCCGCGCCTCGACCCCCGGCTAATGGCTGGGAACCCTCCGGGTTCGCGGCGGGCTTGCTATCACCGATCACGCCGTTGGTGTGGGTGCCTCAATGCCGGGCGGTGACGGCTTCCGTTCCGAGTGGGACGTAGGGGGCTTCGTGGGTGCGGGCTTGTTTGGCTCCTGATAGAATGCGGAACCATTCCCAGGCGCAGCCAAGGATGATGAGGGCGACGAAGGTGAGGAAGACGGCGACGACGGCGATGTCCACCCTAGCGTTGAAGAGGGCGGTCTCGACGGCTTTGAGCTTCTCCGCGGGAACGCCGGCGGCGAGCTGGGCTTCGAGTTTCCTCACGGCGGGCAGGAAACCGGCGGCTTTGGGCGAGAAGATCTTCATCCAGCCGGCGGCGAAGGTGACGGAGGCGAGGAAGCCGAGAGGCACGAGGGTGACCCAGCAGTAACGCGCCTTGCCGGACTTGATGAGCAGGGTGGTGCCGAGGCAGAAGGCGATGACGGCGAGTAGTTGATTGGAAATGCCGAAGATGGGCCAGAGGCTCTTGGCGATGCCCTCGGGATCGATGGCTCCCTGATAGAGGAACCAGCCCCAGGCGGCGACGAGCAGGCCGGTGGCGGTGACGTTGCCGAGCCATGAGCGGGTGTCGCCGAGGGGTTTCCAGACCTGCCCTAACAAGTCCTGGAGGATGAAGCGGCCCACGCGCGTGCCGGCATCGAGCGTGGTGAGGATGAACAAGGCCTCGAACATGATGGCGAAGTGATACCAGAGCGAGATGGCGGTCTGCCCGGGGATGACCTTGGCGAACATGGAGGCCATGCCGACGGCGAAGGTGGGCGCGCCGCCGGTGCGGCCGATGATGGTGGGCTCCTGGAGATCGTGTGCGAGTTTCTCCATCTCGGCTTGGGTGACCTTGTATTCGGGACCGTAGGAGTTGATCTTGGCGATCTGTTGCTCCACGGCCACGGGGTCGCGGGGATTGATGGGGGAATTGATGGCGAAGTATTGTCCGGGAGGCAGGGCGGCGGCGGCGATGATGGCCATGAGGGCGACAAGCATCTCGGTGACCATGGCTCCGTATCCGATGAGCCGGATGTCCTTCTCGCGCGCTAACAGTTTCGGCGTGGTGCCGGAGGAGATGAGCGCGTGGAAACCGCTCACCGCACCGCAGGCGATGGTGATGCAGACGAAGGGAAACACGGGACCGGGAACCACGAAGCCCGAGCCATCGATGAACGGGGTGACGGCCGGCATGTGGAGCGGCGGCATGGCGATGACGATGAAGACTCCGAGCACGGCGACTGTGCCGAGTTTCATGAAGGTGCTGAGGTAATCGCGCGGGGCTAACAGAAGCCAGACGGGCAGCACGGAGGCGGCGAAGCCGTAGATCATGATGGCCCAGGCAAGCGTGGGTGCGTCCAGCTTGAGGGCTTCGTTCCAGCTATCCGGCAGGTATTTTCCGGCGACGACGGCGGCGAAGAGTCCGAGCACGCCGAGGATGGAAACGCCGGTGACCTTCATGGCTCCGGAGCGCAGCAGGATGCCCATGATCATGGCCAGCGGAATGGTGGCGGCGATGGTGAAGAGTCCCCACGGGCTCTCGGCGAGGGCTTTGACCACGACCAATCCGAGCACGGCTAACAGAATGGTCATGATGGCCAGCAGCGAGATCATCGCGATGAAGCCGATGACCGGATTGATCTCCTCCTTGAGCATCTGGCCGAGCGATTTGCCGTCGCGGCGCATGCTGGCGAAGAGGATGACGGCATCGTGCACGCCGCCGCCGAGGGTGGCGCCTATCAGAATCCACAAGGTGCCGGGCAGGTAGCCGAACTGCGCGGCGAGCACCGGACCGACGAGCGGTCCGGGTCCGGCGATGGCGGCGAAGTGGTGGCCGAAGACGACCCACTTGGGCGTGGGAACGAAGTCTTTGCCATCCGCCTTGGTGACGGCGGCGGGGGCGCGGGTTTCATCGATGGTGAGGACTTTGGCGACGAGCCAGGCGGAGTAGAACCGATAGGCGACGGCGAAGGTGCAGACGCCGGCGATGACGAGCCAGAGGGCGTTGACGGGTTCGCCGCGCTGGAAGGAGGCGACGAGCATGGCGGCAGCCCCGAGGGCGGAAATGGCGAACCAAATGAGAAAGCGGAGGATTTTCGGCATCGTGCGAGACGAATAGGGAGGGCGATGCGGGCTGCCAAGGAAAGAAGGGAGCGGCTTGCCATGGAGGGATCGGTGGAGAAACTGCGGGGCATGCGATGGATGTTTCCCTTGGCCGTGGTGTGGGTGGTGTCGAGCTGCGCGGTGCGGCATGAGCCGGCGGCAGCGGAGAAGGTGGAGCGGCCGGCGGCTGAGGTGGCGGCACCGGTTGTGGAGGCGGCGGAGGTTTCACAGGGACCGCTGGAGGCAACGAGGGCGACGAGGGTGACGCTCTCGGGGATCGAGTTTGAAGGGGTGGCTTTCGATGCGCGGGTGGGCCGTCTGCGGGTGGTGGATCAGGAACAGGGGCCGGGGTCC
>DAISZP010000387.1:0-5347 GCA_036824745.1 Luteolibacter sp. | reverse complement strand
TATCAGTTTCTAACAAGGCTGCGCATGGACCACGCCTCGCGCATGCTGCTGGAGGGCGGGGACACCGTGAAGTCGGTGGCCGAGGCCATGGGCTTCAAGGACGCCTTCCACTTCTCCCGCGTGTTCAAATCCGTGCACCATGTGCCGCCGTCGAGGTTCCGCCGCTCGATGGACCTTCAGTGGCCGGGCTGAAATGGCCGATCGAGAAACCCATCGCCACACCCGATCCGAAGCCGAAGACGTGGCCGAGCACGTCCGTGTTTCCTCCCTCTGAACCACCGCCGAGCCAGCCTAACAGAACAATGCCCGCCAGCACCGGCGCGACCGTTCTGGCCCAGGGCAGGCGCACGCGGTTCTTCAACAGGTTCGAGAAGCCCAGCCCCGCGAGCATGCCGAGCGCGCCGAAGACCGCGGTGGAGGCTCCGATGGAAACGAAGGGATCCGGCCAGGTGACGATCGATGTGATCACGTTGCCCAGCGTTCCGCAAACGAAGATCAGGGCCCAGCCGAGCCACGCCCCGATACAGCGGGCGACGAGCGTTCCGAAGATCAATCCGCTCAGCAGATTTCCTAACAGGTGAGGAAGATCCGCGTGCAGGAACAAGCCGGTGAAGGGCCGCCACCATTCGTATTTCGCGAGCAACCCGATGTTGGACGACGCGCCGTCATCGGCGAGCGAAGGAAACCGCCCCTGCATGACGAACACCACGGCCAGCAGGGCGGCCCAGATCAGATAGACGGACCAGCCCGGACCGTGGTGGAACAGTTCCACCTGCGGCGTGGAAACCGGGGCGTGCCCGGCTTGTTCGATCTGATAGGCCTCCAGCTCCCGGGCGATTTTCGGAGCCGCATCGCTCGATGCATGCAGCGCGTAGTCGCCGGTCGGCCGTTGATCCTCCACCCAGCAGGGTTCGCGCATCGCGAGGATCACCAGTCCGTGCTCATGGGCCTCATCAAGCGTCGGATAGGTCCCCACCTCCGTGAGTTCCTGCCACGAGGTTGCTTCGTCCGAATCGTCGAGAACGGGTTGGGAACTGGAAATCACCGGCATGGCCAAGAACATCGGTGCTTCCCGCGCTCCGTCAACCCACGGATTCGATTCAATCCCGGGGCAGCGTGCGAATCCATCGCGCCAGCGGCAGCCTGAGCCGGTGGATTTCCGCCGCCGCGAGCGCCGATACCTCGCGGGCTCCGGTTTCCGAGAAATGGGTGTCATCGCCTTTGAAATGAAGCCGCATGGAACCTTCGACTCCGGCACCGGACTCCATTTTCAAGGTGAGATCGTGCAGTTCCAGCAGCGGCACCTTCTCTTCCTCGGACACCGCCCGTGCCGCGGCGGGATATTTGCCCAGAGTGTCGATGAACTTCCCGTCCGCATCCCATTTCCGCCTCACCACCGGGGTGGCGATGATGGGAAAGGCCGATTTCTCCCGCGTCTCTCTAACAAACCTGCGCAGGTTGTCGCGGTATTCGCCATCGGCCGCCGCGTAGGTGCCCGGCTTGTCAGCCTTTTGATCGTTGTGGCCGAACTGGATGATCAACCAATCGCCGGGTTTCAGTGAGGCGAGCACCGTTTCCCAGCGCTTCTCGTTGATGAAACTCTTGCTGCTGCGGCCGTTCAGCGCGTGGTTGTCCACCTTGGCCGGAGGCATGACGAATTCCGGAAACAGCTGCCCCCAGCCGCGCTCGGGGAGATCCAGCCTGGGTTTGTCCGCCATCGTCGAATCACCGATCATGTGGATCGTGGGCGCATCCTCGGCGCACAGACGAATCACGCAGAGCAAGGAAACCAAAGTGACGGAGATCCGTTTCATGGTCGGAGGTACATGTGGGTCGGCAGGCGGATGTTCGCCCAATAACGATCACGCCGACCATAACCTGAAGTGGTTAATCGGTCGTGGTTTCGGATCTCAGAATAGCTTCACGCCAATCCGTGGATCCGCTGGCACACTCCGTGCCTTTTCCGGGTGTATGTCTTTCCACTGTTTCTGCGCCGCGAGGCACTCCGGACAGATCCATTCCCGTGACGTCTGAGGATCGATTTCGCTTACACAGCAACCGCCAAGGCTCAGGCCGGTGTTGGGAAACGCCTTCGCTTGCTGAATGTAATCACGATCAAACGAGGGGAATCCGTAGAAGATCCTCACTTTCTCTCGTGTCATCTGGCGTTTGTGAACCCGGCACACCGAGGCATCAAAAATCACTCGTTCACCATCCTTCACACGGACGAGTTCAGGAGTCCATACGCTCTCATGACCAAACCTGTGTTCTTCCTCCACCAGATCGATGGTGTATTTTCTTGTCTTGGAAAGGGTATGCGGCTGAGGGGCGTCTTCCGGCCAGTAGATGGACCGCTCGGTCCCGCCCGCGCTGGTTTTCAAGGTGTTGATTCTGACGTCGCCGCCGCCCACCTCGTCCAATGAATCGGTCTTGAATGTGGGCTTGGTGACCAAAGTGATTTCACGTTCTTGGGGAGGATGGTCGAGCGAACAAGATGAACACACAGCGGCGATGGTGATCGCGGAGATTGAGTGTTGGAGCGTCATGATCGTGCCGCCATCCTATCGGGGAACTGGATCTGGAAAAGTAATGTGTGTTGAAGCTACCTCAAGTGTGGCGTCACTTTCTTTCTCAGCAGCGAAACCAATGCCGGATCCATGAAGCCATAGTCGTCCGGTATCCCGAGGCTGATCAATCGCTGGTTGCGGAGCTGCTTCCGGAATTTCGCGCGGATGCGCCGGACATGCTCCGGTTCCATCGCGAAGATCACCTCCGCCCACAGGATATGTTCCTCGCAGAGTTCCACCTCCGCGCCGCGGTTCGTGCCCGCGGAGTCGGTCTCGATGCCCGGTTCATCCGCAAACACCTGCGCCGCCGTCGGGCTGCGCAGCTTGTTTTGCGAACACACGAAGAGCACGTTCATCCTTCTTTTCTATCAACCTCACAAAAGCCCCGCGCGGACCCTGGCGAACTCCGGTTTGATGGTGTCGAATATGATGCGCAGCCGCTTGTCGAAGGGGGCGAAGGCGCTCTTCATCGCGTTGAGCGTGAGTTTCTCCAACTCCGCCAGGCTCAGGTCGAACATCTCCGTGGCCAGCGTGGTTTCCTTGGTCATCGTGGTGTCGCTCATCAGCCGGTCGTCCGTGTTCAGGCAGACGCGGAAGCCGCGGCGGAAGAACGTGGCGAACGGGTGTTCCTCAAGGCTGGCGCAGGCTCCGGTGTGAAGGTTGCTGAGCAGGCACATCTCTAACGGAACACGGCGATCAAGAATGTATTGGGCGAGGGGACCGAGGTGCATGCTGCCGTCCGGGAAAAACCGGATGTCGTCCCGCAGCCGCGTCGCGTGGCCTAACCGGTGCGCTCCGCAGTATTGCAGCGCCTGCCAGATGGACTCCGGACCGTAGGCCTCGCCCGCGTGGATGGTGATGTAGAAGTTCGCGCGCTCGATCGCCTGGAACGCCTCGACGTGTTTCTTCGGCGGGAAACCATCCTCACCTCCCGCCAGGTCGAAGCCGACCACTCCGAGATCACGGCAGCGGATGGCGAGTTCCGCCGCTTCCAGCGAGGTGTTCATGTGCCGCATGGCGCAGATGATCAGCCCCCACTGCACGCCGTAGGTGCGTTCGCCGCGTTTCAAGCCGTTGATGACGGCGTGGACCACTTCGTCCTGGGTGAGCCCGCCCGAGGTATGGAAAACCGGGGCAAAGCGAACTTCCGCATAGACCACGCCGTCCTGGTGCATGTCCTCGATGAACTCGAAGGCGATACGTTCCAGCGCCTCGGGCGTCTGCATCACACCGGTCGTGTGTTGGAATCCCTCAAGATACTCTGGCAGGTTTCCCCGCTGGGCGCCGCGATGGAACCAATCCGCCAGATCATGGGGATCGGTGGTGGGCAGTCCCTGATAGCCGGTCTCCTTGGCGAGTTCGATCACGGTCGCGGGTCTGAGACCGCCGTCGAGATGTTCGTGGAGCAGGACCTTGGGGAGTTTCTGAATGCTGACGACGCGGGTGAGTTCCTTTCCTCGCAATGGAATGTGACTGCTTCCTGATTGAATCATGTTTGCCAGTCTAGCACGTCGCGGGCCGCAATCCATCCAAATCTCTTCAGGGTTTCCGGCCCTTGCCGGCGAATGGCAGCGCTAGCAACAAATACAAGCCGAGGGCGATGAACTGGAAGGAAACCAGATACCACGGCCAGGCGCCGAGATGGTCGATCAGGCTGGGGTTTTCCGGCGGGCGGGTGACGAATCCGAAGTTGGTTCCTAACAACCAGTTCACCAGCAGTGCGAGCGCCATGTAAGCCACGGACCACGCGTAAACCTCCAGCGGACTTTTCCAGAATGGCTGCCTTGGCCGCCACCCTTCCACGATCGGCAGATAGAGTGCCGCGCCGACGATGGCGAAGTGTTGGATGAAAAACATCACGAACGGCCAGGCGGGGAAACCGATGTTGATGGCGGGAGTCAACAAAGCCTGCATCGTTGCGGCGAGTCCCCAGAAATAGGTCAACGCACACAGCAACGGACGTTTGGTGAGAATGGCGAATCCCGCGATGAAGGCCGTGATGTCGCAGAGGTGCAGCGGGATCAGGTTGTCGATGGCGACCGATCTGCCGAGCGACATCCACGCGGCGAGGCTCAGTGGATAGGACATCAATCCCGCGGTGCCCAGGACCGCGGTGCTGAGCTTCCTGCCCGTCCCGCTTCGTTTGCCTGCGAAGATCAACACCCCGATCGCGAAGAAGCCGATGCCCACGGTGACGGCATGTTCTTGTGTGAAAGGTTTGAACGCCGGATAGTCCATGTGGAATGTTAGAGCGGGCGGATCTCGGCGTGGGACGGACGGGTGTTTTCGAAAATCATGCGCGCTGCGTCGCGGACATCGTGCTCGGTCACCGCTTGGACCTGCCCGCGCCATTCGTCCACCTCGGGGATGCGGCCGAAGTCGAGCACGCCTTCTCCCGCCCAAGCCGCGTGGGCGGCGGTGCTTTCTAACGACTGCTTGCTTTGGGAGATGGCGAGGCGCTTCGCGCGGGCCAGTTCGCCATCGCGCGGACCATGGGTGGAGAGATCTCGGATCTCGCGTTCGATGCAGGCGAGCGCCTCGTCGCGGCTTTCCGGATCAAGCCCCGCGTTGATCTCGAAGGCTCCGGTTTCATCGAAGAAGGTGACGTCGCTGCTGATCTGATAGCAGAGGCCGCGTTCCTCGCGGAGTTCGAGAAACAGGCGCGAACTCGCGGTTTCCCCTAGCATCAGGCTGAGAAGGCGCAACGCGTGGCGGCACCCGGCGTGGCGGCCGGGCGTGTGCCAGCCGAGTGAGAGCTGGAGTTGGTCCGTCTCGCGGCG
>DAISZP010000386.1:0-5359 GCA_036824745.1 Luteolibacter sp. | reverse complement strand
GGTCTCGAAGACCTCGCGATAGATGACGACGAAGGTCAGCCCGAACAGACCCCACATCGACTCGCGCGAGAGTGCGCGATTGAGCTTGTCACGGATGTAGCGCTGCCATTCGCCGGCTTGGCTCTTGCCATGCATCCAGATCCCGACCCACAGCAAAATCAGGGCAGCGAAGAGAGATCCGAAGCCCTCGGTCAACTCGCGATCCGCGCCACTGATGGAAATTGCATACGTGGCGAGGCCCCATGTGAGGAAGCCGACGGCCAAGGCCGCGATCCAGCCGCCATGAACATATCGAGTGGCTTCCGGTCGGTCGGCTTTGCGCAACATGGTCAGCATGACGACCACGATCAAGAGCGCTTCGAGGGCTTCGCGGAGAAGCAGGGTGAAGGCGCCGAAAAAGCTCGATGCACTGCTCGCATGGCGGGGGTCGAGCGCCTCTTCGGCTTGGTCCACTAGACCGTCGATTGTTTTTGACTGCGTGCGAACGGCGTCCACAGTTGCTCCCCTTCCGATCGCGGCGCGCACTTCTCCCATGGCGCCTTCAATGCTGATCATGAGGTCTTTGTTGCGCGCCGAGAGCAAAGGCTCGACGGGTTCGAAGCCGTCGAGATAGGCGGACAGGGCAAAGTCCGTCGCAGCGCGACGGTCGCCTTGTTCGTAGGAAAGGACTGCAGAGGTCAGCCGCGTGCGGACGAGCGCAAGCGAGGCGTTGGTCGAGGGTATTACGGCCGCCGGATTGCGCCGAAGATAGGCCAGAAGGGCGCTTGCCTTTTCGTCGCCCACACGACTGGCCAGCACCGCCGGCCGCTCGCCGACCAGGTTGATCAGGTTCATCTGCTGGCGAAGGTCCGCGTCGCTCTGCCAGAGCTGCTGCCCTTTAGCGGCGTCCGCAGCGGGAAAGGCCAGCGAGCCGACGTAAAGGGCAAGTGCCCAGCGGTCCTGGGACGGCAAGTGCGCGAAACTCGCCATGCTGGTGCCGTCGAGGCCCTGCTCTATCACTTGGTAGAGTGCGAAGAGGCTACGCTCGATGGCGCGCTCCTTATCGGTGAAGTCGATGGGAGGGGGCTTGAGGTCGGCTGCTGCAGGTCCCTTGCCGTTGCCGCGGGCACCATGACAGTTCGCGCAATGCTCGGCATACAGGACGCGCCCGGCCGCATAATCCGGCACAACGGCAGGCGCCAGCGGCACGGGATAGGCTTTGATCAGGTCCGCGGCCAGATTGCGCGCGAGTTCGGCGACCAACTCGGCCTTGAAAAGAAAGTCGCTGCTTCCCGTGTTCCGGTTCAGCACTTGGAACGCCAGTACGTTGTCGGACGACAACTGGCCGACCGATGAGGAGACATCGAAGTCCACATAAGCCATCGCATCCAAATCCTCATGAGTGGTCGTCGCGCCGCTGTTCCATGAAAGTGTTGTTGGCGCGTTGCGCTTCAATGCGGTGCCGCCGGAAAGCAGCGCCTGGCCATTGAGATAGGCTGCGAATCCATCGTCATACATCAGCCGCAGCCTCAGGCTCAACACATCCGTCGGAGTTTCCAACTCAAACGGGATGCGGAGGTAGCAGGTCTGGAGGATGTTATACATCGCGCTCTCCGTGTTTCCGCCGGAGCCGATCTCGGTCAGAAAGTTGACGGGCGATGTGTTGCGATCATAGCCGATGCCCATCACCGCCTGATTCCACCCGGAATGATCGAATCCGACATTCCTCCACGTCGAGGCAGGGTTCGAGCTGCTCGTCGGAACGATCCAGCGCGCGGAAGTCGACGAAGGAACGATGGTCTCCGTCACCACCTGGGACGGGATGCCGTAGGAAATGTCCTGGGACTGTCCCGGAAACTGCGGTGCGTAGGCATGCACGACCGTCGTGCCGTCGGCAGCGATCAAGCCGAGGTATTCGCCGCCGGCGGAGAGCGAGAAATTCGTGTGCAGTTCGGAGCCGGAAACCGTGCGGTTTTTCCCTGAGGCGAAGATCACCTTGTAGCCGCCTGCCGGGATGACCGTCGCAGGGAACTTCCATTTCTTCGGCTGTGCGGCGTTGTCCGTGAGATACCAACCGTCAAGATTCAAGGCCGTGTTGTCAGGATTTTGGATCTCCACCCAGTCGGAAAAATCCCCGTCCGCGTCCTTCAAACCGGACTGGTTGCTCGCCATGAATTCCGAAATTACGGGGGCTCCGGAAAGCCCGGATACAACGAGAAGCCAAACAAAAAGGGTAAATCGGAACATCAATTCAAACGCGTAAAATCGCCTCATGGTTTAGGTTTTCAGCCAATCTGCGAGCGAAAAAGCCCGCGTCCGTGGATTATCGCGTCAATGCGGACATTTGCCCGCACCCCCCATTCGGGTTGGTTCGGGGTTTCTGAAGGACTCAGCCGTCATGATCGCGCTTCAAATGTTCCCTTTGCGCGTGGCGTGAAATCGGCTACAAGCGAAGGATGCAATCCAAGCTGTTCCGCCTGTCCGCCGCGCTTCTTGCGCTGCTCGCCGCTCCGGCGATGGCTCAGAAACCGGTGCCCGCGAATTCGGCTCCGCGCCTGCCGATGGCGACGGTGTTTCAGGGGGAGTCCAAGTTTTACGCCATCGTGGCCAAGGCCGAACGCGAGAACTGGCGGAAACTGCCCATCGGCGAGCGCACGATCCGTGTCGCCCGGGAAATGGTCGGCACTCCCTACAAAAACTACACGCTGGAGGTGGATGACCGCATCGAATCGCCGGTGGCGAACCTCAGGGCGATGGATTGCTGGACGTTTTATGAGAACGCGCTGGCGATTTCCCGGATGCTTCGCTTCAAGCCCGGTCCCTACAAGCCGACGGACATGCTGCAAATGATCGAGGTGGAACGCTACCGCAACGGCGTGTGCACCGGCAGCTATCTGAGCCGCATGCACCACCTTGAGGAGGTGTTTTACGACAACCAGCGCCGCGGATACGCGGTGAACATCACCCCCCGCCTGCCGGGTGCGGAGCGGATGCAGCGCGAAATCCGGGAAATGACCGTGCAGTGGAAAGCCTACCGCTACCTCAAGTCCAATCCCTCGCTGATCGAGCCGATGGGCAGGATCGAGGCGCAGGTTTCCAAACTGCCGGTCTATCAGGTCCCGAAGGCGAAGGTGCGCGGCGTGGAGAAATATCTCCAGAACGGGGACATCTGCGCCATCACCTCGAAACACGAGAGCAGCTACACCTCGCACGTCGGCCTGATCACCCGCATCGGAGATCGCGCCTACTTCATGCACGCCACCTCGGATCACGACAAGGGCCGCATGGTGGTGATTGATCGTCCGATCACGGATTACCTCAACGAAGGCGGCAAGCACGCCGGAATGGTCATTTGCCGTCCGGCGGATCTGCCCCCGTCTCCGCTCTGGCAGAAGACGGTGGCGGAACGGTGAGCCGTTTCAGGCATCCGTCCCGACGCGCTCGGCTTCGGCGATGGATTTGATGTACTCGCCGGATTCGGTCTCGACCAGCGGGCGCTCCAACATCTGCTCGTAGATCTCGATGTAGCGCGCGGCCACCGCCTTGTGGCTGAATTCCTTGGAGCTTTCCACCATGATGCGGCGGATCTCGCGCTCGCGGGTCTCGTAGGGCAGGCGGTGGAATTCCATCGCTTGATCGATGGCCCAGCGCAGGCCGTCCGGACTGTAGTAATCGAAGCGGAAACCGTTACCTGTCGAGTGTTCCACATCGAGCGGACGGATGGTGTCGTAAAGTCCGCCGGTGGAGTGGACCACGGGGAGCGAGCCATAGAGCGGAGACGTCATCTGCGGCAGTCCGCAGGGTTCGAACAAGGAGGGCATCAGCATGAAGTCCGAGCCCGCGTAGGCCAGGCGGGACAGACGTTCATCGAAGTCCACCACGGCCACGCGTTCGTAGAGATCGAAGGCGGCGACGATTTTCTCGAAATACGGCTGATGGGGTCCGTTCGCCACGATGACGATCTGGAGGTTTTCCTCCCAATAGTCGGAAACGAGCTTGTGCAGGATCTCGGTGAGGAGCTGCGGTCCCTTCTGGACGGGATCGAGGCGTGACGGCCAGTAGAAGATCGGCGCGTTCGGGTCCTGCTTGAGGTGAAGTTCCTGCTGGAGCTTGAGCTTGTTGTCCGCCTTGCCCTGCATGAAATCATCCGGGGTGAACTTGCGATCCAGATACTCGTCCACCTCCGGTCGGTTGGTGGGATCCGGAGCGTTGAGGATGCCGGCGGAACAACCGGCGAAGTATTTGTTTCTCAACTCGGCGCGCACCGAGTCCGGTACCACCGAGTGCCAGCCCTCGACGATCTCCCACAGGAAACGGGGACTCACCGTGTTGATGTAGTGCGCGGAGAAGATGCCGGAGGTCAGCAGGTCGATCGGCACGTTTCCGCGGGCGTGGTAGTAATTGATGGGATGGCCGCAGAAATACAGGTTCATCCAGAACTCGGCGGCATCGATGCCGGCTTCCTCCACCCGCGCCAGCGAGACCTGGCGGGTGTGGATGTTGTGCACGGTGAAGAGGCTCTTGATCCCGCGGCGGCGCGCCATGGCGGGAATCAGGGCGGTCATCCAGTCGTTGCAATGGATCAGGTCCGGCCGGACTTTCGGAATGATGTGGTTGATCACCTCGCGCTGGAACACGAGGGCAATGCGCATCGATTCTTCGGAGTGGTTGCTGTAAACCTGATCCCGATAGTAAAAGATCCGGTCTTCCGCCAGATGGATGTGCGTGTCCGGCAGCACCTCATGATATTTCCGCAGCTCCTTGTCGTGGAGGTTGAAGACATCGCCTTGGAACATGCGCCGGTAGTTCGGCAGGGCCACGTGAACATCGGCGCCGAGTTCAAAGAGCGCGGAAACCAGCGAGGCGGAAACATCGGCCAGGCCACCGGCTTTCGCGGACATCCTTTGCGTCAGGTTCCCCATGCCGGGCGGGAGGTAGGTGATTTCCGGCGTAACGATGAGGATGCGGGGTTTCTCGGGCTTCGCTTTGGCAGACATCGGGAGGGCGATAGAAGTTTTTATTCCACTTGGGGATCTTTTGGCGAAAAAGCGCGACGAATGCCACCGCAAACTGACAAAATCCCTCAGAAAGTGTGGAAGACATTCCGGCCGCTCTTCCTTGATCAGAGATCGGTCGGCGGCGATGGGAATAGAGAGTCCGCCTTGCAGGATTCCATCCGGCTGGGATGATGCGCACATGAACGAGGTTTTCCCATTTCTGAAAGATGATTCCCCAGCCTCCGCCATGGAAACGATCGATGAAATCCTGTCGCGCCCGGGTTTCCGGCTTGAGCGGATCGTTTCCCGCGGCGAGCCCAGCCCGCCGGACTTCTGGTATGATCAGGCCGGTGACGAATGGGTCCTGCTCTGCCAAGGCAACG
>DAISZP010000385.1:0-5374 GCA_036824745.1 Luteolibacter sp. | reverse complement strand
AAGCCAAGAAGGCCGCGCCGAAGAAAAAGGCCGTCGCAGCCGTTGTGGCGGTGGCAGCGCCGCCGCCGAAGCCGGTATGGCCGCCGCTGGTGGAAGCCGTTCGCGTTTCAGAAGGAAACGTGGCGTGCGTTTCTGGATGGCAAATCCGGGCTGCTCCACGCGCCGACGGGGCAGGGGAAGACGCTGGCGGTGTTTCTCGGGCCGCTGGCGGAAACCTTGGATGGACCGGACGAGTGCCGCGTGTTGTGGATCACGCCGCTGAAGGCGCTGGCCGCGGACACCCTGCGGGCCCTGCGCGAGCCGATGGCGGAGCTCGCCCCTTCCCTCACCGCTGAGATGCGCACCGGAGATTCCAGTCCGGCGACGCGGGCGAAGCTCCGGCGCAGGCTTCCCCACACGCTGGTCACCACGCCTGAATCGCTCTCGCTCATGCTGACGCATGACGATTTTCCGGAGAAACTCGGCGGACTGCGCTGCGTGATCGTGGACGAGTGGCATGAGTTGTTAGGAACGAAACGAGGCGTGCAGACGGAGCTGTGTCTCGCCAGACTGAGGGCGTGGTTTCCCGCGGTCCGCGTGTGGGGGCTCTCCGCCACGCTGGGCAACCTGGCCGAGGCCCGCGAGGTGTTGTTAGGAAACGCGGCGGCCGGATCGGTGGAGGTGGCCGCGGCGACGAAGAAGCCGATCATCATCGACACGCTGATCCCGCGGGAGATCGAGCGATTTCCGTGGTCCGGCCATCTCGGGCTGAACCTCGCGGCGGCGGTGGTCCGTGAGATCGAAAAGGCGGACACCACGCTGCTTTTCACCAACACCCGCTCGCAGACCGAGCTGTGGTTCCAGGAGTTGTTAGGACTGCGGCCGGAGTGGAGCGAATCCATCGCGATGCACCACGGATCGCTGGATGCCGCGGAGCGGAGCAAGGCGGAAGAGGGCCTGAGGGCGGGATCGGTGCGCTGCGTGGTGGCCACCTCTTCGCTCGATCTCGGCGTGGATTTCTCACCGGTGGATCAGGTCATCCAGGTGGGATCGCCGAAGGGAGTCGCGCGGCTGCTCCAGCGCGCCGGGCGTTCGGGACACTCGCCGGGCCGGCCCTCGCGCGTGCTCGGCGTGCCCACCCATGCCATCGAGTTGATCGAGTTCGCGGCGGCCCGTGACGCGGCGTCGGCGAAGCGGATCGAATGCCGCAGGCCCTTGCTCAAGCCGCTCGACGTGCTGGTGCAGCATCTCGTGACCTGCGCGATCGGCGCGCCCTTCGAGCCGGACGCGATGCTCCGTGAGATCCGCTCCACCCTCGCCTATCAGGATCTAACCGACGACGAGTGGCGGTGGGCGCTCGGATTCATCTCCAGCGGCGGCTCGGCGCTGGCGAACTACCCGCGCTACCGCAAGGCGCGGCTCGAGGGCGGCCGCTACGTGGTGGACGACAAGCGCCTGATCCAGCAGCACCGTTTCAGCATCGGCACGATCACCAGCGACGCCACGGTTTCGATCCGCTTCGCCAACGGCCACACGCTCGGAACGGTCGAGGAATCCTTCGTTTCAAGGCTGAAGCCCGGATCCACGCTCGTCTTCGGAGGCCGGCATCTGGTCCTGGTGCGGCTCCACCAGCGGACGGCGACCGTGAGGGCGGCGCCAAAGAATGTGAAAGGCCATGTCGCCATCTGGGGAGGCAGCAAGATGCCGCTCTCCTCCGAGCTCGCCCACGCCGTTTCGCTCCGCCTGCGTGGCGAGGGGAAACCCTGCGCGGAAATGAAGGCCGTCGCCCCGATCCTGGAAATCCAACGCGAATGGTCGCGGGTGCCGGACGACGAATCGCTGCTTGTCGAGCACGCCCGATCGCGGGAAGGCGAGCACCTGTTCGTCTATCCGCTGGCAGGGCGGCTGGTCCACGAGGGGCTTTCGGCCTTGATGGCGTTCCGGCTCACCCGGGTGTGCGGCGAATCGATCCAGACCACGCAGAACGACTACGGTTTTTCCCTGACCGCGAAGCGCGGGCTCTTGGTGGGCGAGGAGGAGATCCGCGCGGCGCTGGCGGAGGAGGGATTGCTGGATGATCTGATCGAGTGCATGAACACGGCGGAGCTTGCCCGACGGCAGTTCCGAGAGATCGCGCGGGTATCCGGCCTCATCCTGAACGCGCAGCCGGGCAGACCCTCGCGCACGCAGCGTGAGATCCAGACGAGTGCGTCGCTCCTGTTCGAGGTGCTGCAGCGCTATGATCCGGAGAACCTGCTGCTCCACCAATCACGGCGCGAGATCCTCGAGCGCCAGCTCGAACTCACCCGGCTCACCGCCGCGATCCGCTCGCTGGCGAAGCGTCCGCTGTTTTTGATAGAGACCGAGCGCCTCAGTCCGCTGGCGTTTCCGCTGTGGGCGGACCGCCTTTCCGCCACGCTCCCGGCGGGCGACGCCGCATCGCGGCTTGAATCGATGCTGCGACAGCTCAATCTCGCGGCCGGATGAACCGCTTCGAATTGCACGGCCACGCGCTCCACCTGCTGCCCGAGGGGGGAGTGTTTCTATCAGAAACCTCGACGCTCGTCGCCGCGGATGTGCATCTCGGGAAATCCGCGGGTTTCCGCGCGCATGGATTGCCGGTGCCGGAAGGTGACACCGCCCGGGACCTCGGGCGGCTGCTGGAGCTTGTCCGCCTGCACGGGGCGGCCGAGTTGGTGATCGCGGGAGACCTGTTTCACGGACCCGCGGGGATCACGCCGGAAATCGAGGAGGAACTCGGCCGATTTCTGGAGAAACTGGAGAGACCGCTGTTTCTCGTCGGTGGGAATCACGATGCGAAGATCCACGAGCTTCCCTGCGGGTTGGTTTCCCGGCCGGTGATCGAGCGCGCCGGGGTGAAAATCCTCCACGATCCGAAAGACGCGGAAGGCGAGGGCCTGAGTCTGGCGGGGCACTGGCACCCGATCGCCCGGATCCCCGATGGCAAGCGGACCTCGCTGCGACTTCCGTGTTTCCTGCTGCGAAAACATACGCTGATCCTGCCCGCGTTCGGCAGTTTCACCGGCGGCGCGGTGATGGAGCCGGAAAACGGCGACCGCTTCTTCGTTCCCTTGCGTGAAAAAGTAGTCGAATTGCCGCCCGAACTTCTGAGAAAGTAAATCACCACGATGAAACCCACACTTCCACTGTTGTTTGCTCTAACCGTTTCCCTCCACGCCCAGGTGCCAGCGGCTCCCGGCGCGGAACTCAAGCTCGTTTCGGAGGGATACAAGTTCACCGAAGGCCCGGCGGTCGATCCGGCGGGTGACGTGTATTTCACCGATCAGCCGAACGACCGCATCATGAAATGGTCCGCCGAGACCGGCAAGGTGGAGACCTTCCTGCAACCCTGCGGCCGCGCGAACGGCCTGTATTTCGACAAGGCAGGAAAATTGATCACCTGCGCGGATGAAAAGGGCGAACTGCGAAGGGTGGATACGGAAACGAAGCAGTCCGAAGTGTTGTTAGAGAAATTCGACGAAAAGCTCTTCAACGGCCCTAACGACGTGTGGGTCGCTCCGGACGGCGGCATGTATTTCACCGACCCGTTTTACAAGCGCGACTACTGGCAGGACCGCGACAAGCCGGAGCAGGAGAAACAACGTGTTTATTATCTGCCGAAAGGCGCGAAAGCTCCGGTCATCGCCGAAGAGACTCTCGTTCAGCCGAACGGCATCATCGGCACGCCCGATGGCAAGCTGCTCTTTGTCGCGGACATCGGCGCGAAGAAAACCTATCAGTATGAAATCGCCGCCGATCACTCGTTGAAGAACCGCAAGCTCTTCTGTGAGATGGGTTCCGACGGCATGACCCGCGATTCCGCCGGAAACCTCTACCTCACCGGCAAGGGCGTGACCGTGTTCGACAAGGACGGCAAAAAACTCGGCGACATCCCCGTGCCCGAAGGCTGGACGGCCAACGTCACCTTCGGCGGAAAGGCCCTCAAAACGCTTTTCATCACGGCGATGGACTCGGTCTATACGCTGGAAATGGCGGTTGCGGGAGAGCGATGAGGCGTGGAAGCCTGCTTGCACTGCCGCCGATTTGTGGTTTAATTCCCGTCTTGTCCGCCCGCGTGATCCACCCCGCGCGGGATTCGTTTGATTCGTTCACCCACCCGATACCATGCCCAAAGTCCGACTTGCAGGAACCGTTCGCGGAGAACGGGATCCGAACCGCGAAATCCGCGCCCGCCTGCTCTACAGTCTCTTCAGCCGCGGCTGGGACATCTACAACTCCAACGGCGACCAGCGCATCTCCCTCTCCAATATCGAGCGCAAGATCATCGAGTCCGATGCCTTCGTTTTCACGCCCGGAGCCACGCTGGAAGATTTGTTCAAGGCCGTCTCCATCTTCGTCGGCTACCAGACGCTGGACCGCCATCTCGCCGGGAAACCGACGGTGCTGCTCAATTCCGACGGATCTTGGGACGGTCTCATTTCGCTGCTCACCCACCTCAACGGCATGGGAACCGTCAAGCAGCGCCACGAGGATTTCCTCATACCCGTGGCCACGCCGGATGAGGTGATCGCCACGCTTGATGAAGTCCGCCAGCGTGGCCTGCCGGATGCCGGGCGCGAGCGTTCCGGCTCCTCTCCGATCGAATCCTTTGAAACCCCCTTGCCCGCGAATCACGAGGGCAACGTCTGTGTCTTCTGTTCGGCCTCCATCGAGGATCCCGCCTATCTGCATGATGGCTATGAATTGGGACGCCGTCTTGCGAAAGCAGGACTTGGCTGCGTCTCCGGCGCCGGTAAATCCGGCATCATGGGCGAAGTCGTGCGCGGAGCCGTGGATGCCGGTGGCTGGACCGGTGGCTCGAACGTGCCCCACATCATCGAGTTGGAGGGGCTGCCCGAAGGTCTATCAAGTTTCTGGCTCAAGCCCGACATCTACACCCGCATGGAGATCATGATCGAGCGCTCGGACGCCTTTGTCATCTTCCCCGGCGGCTCGGGCACCGTGCAGGAAATGATCGCGCTGATGATCTTCAAACACCAGAACCACCCGTCGATGTCTAACAAACCCGTGGTTGTCTTCGACCGCGTGGACGCCCAGGGCCGCTCGTTCTGGACGCCGCTCATCAAGCTGCTGGAAACCTGGTGTTATGACGGCGAGTTCACCGTCGTCAGCGACTTCGAGCAACTCATCCCGACCATCGAACGCGAGCTTGAGGCATCGCGGGCCTTGGTGGTGTGAAAGCGGAATTCACCTCCAGCTTGGCGTCCCGTTCCGGTTTCCGCGCAGTTGGCGGAGCCTCGTTCCATCGGAATTGATCACGTAGATCTGGTTGGTGCGCGGGTCTCCTTGTTGCAGGGGGCCTACGACCTGGTTGCTTGCCTGGAGGGCGAGATCGAAGACGATTCGGTCGCCG
>DAISZP010000384.1:0-5393 GCA_036824745.1 Luteolibacter sp. | reverse complement strand
CGGTGATTGGGCCGGTAACGGCATTCAGGCCGCCGATGCGGGCGCCGCCGGAAGCGACGGTGACGTTTCCGGAAACCGTGTTGTTGACGAATCGGAGGGCTCCGAGATTGCCCGTGGCTTCGGTGACGCCGGTGCCGGCGATGGTGAAGTTGTTCGCATAGGTGCCCGCGCCGCTGAGCATGGCGGTGCCGCCGGAGTTCACGGTGACGGTGCCGGTGCCGAAGCCGGAGGTGCTGTTCACCCGGATGCGCCCGCTGTTGATAGTGGTGCCGCCGGTATAGGCGTTTGCGACGGTGAGGAGCAGATCGTTCACACCGCTTTTGGTGACGGTGAGCGGCGTGCTGCCGTTGAAGTCCACAATGGCGGTCTGGATCTGGTGGTCCGCGGAGGTGAGCGTGCCGGTGGTGGTGATCCAGGATGCATCGACCGACGGGAGGTTGAGCGTGCCCGAGCTGGAGGTCAGGCGGCCGACGGTGCCCGTGCCTGAGGCCTTGATCCAGAAGCCGCCGGTCATGCGCATCTGGAGATTGCCGGAGGAGACGTTGAGCAGCACGTCGTTTCCTAACAGGATGTCGTTGCGGGTTCGGATCGAGTTGACGGTGGAGGTGGCTCCCACGGTGTTGGGATTGAAGTAGAGGATGCCGCCGTCAAGGGTCACGAGTCCGGTTCCGAGGCCCTGGGTGCTGCCAACGAAGATGCTGCCGCCGGTGTTGGTGGTGCCGCCGGTGTAGGTGTTGACGCCGTTCAGATAGAGGTTGGTGCTGCCGGTGATCTTGGTGAAACTGCCGGCGCTGCCACCGTCCTGAATGACACCGTTGAGGATGCCGTTTTTGCCGCCCCAGCGGACGTTGAAGGTGTTCGCTCCGGTGAGGGTGAACGTTCCGCCGTAGGTCACGACCGCGTCGTCGAAGATGAAGGTGGAGCTGTTCAGGTTGAAGTTGTTCGCGATGGACATCGCGTTGCTGGTGGAGCCGGCCTGAAGGCGCACGATGGCGCTGTTCGCGGTGACGGCGCTGGTGCCGAAGGGAGACTTCGCGCCAGCGGTGGTGCCGATGGATCCGGTCAACTCCACGACACGGCTTGTGCCGTTGACCGTGGTGGTGCCGGAGTAGGTGTTGGTGGCGCTGAATAGGTAGCGGAAGGTGGTGTCGTTGATCGCCGAGGTGTTCTTGAGCTCGATGTTTCCGGAGCCGGAGATCACACCGCTCATGGTGAGGGAGCGGCCGGTGCCCGCGACGTTCATGTTGTCCAGATACGAGGTGGTGGAGGCCGCCAGGGTGACGGGATTGTTCCATGTCCAGTTCCCAACGGCGCCGGCGAGGAGGCCGCCGGTGGCGAGGGTGCCGCCGTTGAGGGTGATGGCGTCGGCTGCGGTACTGGTGCCCCAGGCGAAGGCGTTGGAACCCACGCCGCGGAGGGTGGCGCCACTGTTGACGGTGATCTTTCCGGAGAAGTTCGACCACCCGGCTCCGCTGCCGGTGGTCCCTTGGTTGGCGTCCACGGTGCCGCTGCCGCTGATGTTGAGGTTTCCGGTGCCATCGACATCCGAACTTGCCGCGGTGGCTGCGACCTTGGAGAGCCGGAGGCTGCGACCGCTGGCTACGTTCCAGGTCTGGTTGGCATTCAGGACAAACCACGAGGGGTTCAACACCACGTCTTGTGTGGCGGTGGACATGTCCACGCCGGAGGCTCCGATGGTGAGACCATTGGCACCGGTGCCGATGGTTACGGCCCCTCCGGGATTGGTGACCTTGATGCCTCCCCAACTGGTGTCAGCGCCCAGTGCGGGGTTGTTCGCGGCGGCGACGGTGGAGTCCCACACGGCGACATCGGAGGCGGTGGGAAGGGCACCGAGAGACCAACTGGTGGTGAGGTTGAGCGCATCCGCGTTGTTGGCTTTCACGACCTCGGCAGCCGAGGCGGCTCCGGTGAGGGTGATGGACGAGACAATGCTGGCGCCAAGCAGACGGACAATCGTCCGGCAGGAACGTTTGGGTTTCATAGGGGTTTTTTAGGGTTTTTGAAACCGGCTTCTCCCATCCCAAAGTTTTTCAAGCGATGAAACAAAAGAAACCAAGTAACGGAATTCGCTAGCCGGGGATGGGCTGGCAGGCAAGCAAAGAATACACAATCGCCATACATCATGCATTTCCTGAACCTACGACCCGGCGGAAACGGGATGGTGTCCCAGGCATCGGGGATCCGAAGAAGGTGCCGGCACGGCGAGTTGGAACAAAAAAGCCGCCCGCGCGGTGAAGCGCGGGCGGCCTGGGATGATTCGGGATCGGTTGATGGTTACGGAGCGATGTCCACCCGCAGGCGGGCGAACAGTTTGGTTCCGGCCTTCGGGATTTTCACGACCACTTGATCGGTTCCGGCTCCGTAGAAATCGGCGGTTTCGTTGATGATCACACCGTTCACTCCGCCCTCCGCGGGAGTCCATCCGGTGAGAGTGGAACCGTATTCGACGAAGGGATCGTAGGCGGCCGATTCGCTGGTGCGGCGGAACGTGAAGTTCAGGTAGTTCGCATCCACGGTGATGGTGGGCAACAGCGAGCTGGAGTCCGAGCCCGGGCCGGAGGGATCGCCTCCGATGACGAATTCGATTCCGTTAGGGATGCCGTCGTTGTCCGAGTCCGCCGCGGCTCCCGCGCCGGTGATGCCGTTGGCGGTCTCCCATGAGGAGTAGCCGGCAGGGCCGGTGGTCACGCTGAGGGTGCCGGTGCCGGTGATGTAGGAACGCTCGAACTGGGCTCCCGATCCGATGGCTCCGTAAACGCCGGCGACCTGGGGACTGCCATCGAGGATGAGCTCGTCGATGGTATCGGTGGTGGCGGTGGTCAGGTCGAGGACCGCACCGGTGGTAAGGATCACATCCGAAGCAGCCGCGAGGTAGGCGTTGGACAGCGACAGGGTGCCTGCATTTACGGTGGTGTCGCCCGTGTAGGTGTTCGCACCGGATAGGGTAAGCTTGTTAGAGCCGGACTTGACGAGCGAGAGGTTCCTTTCGTTCGCGGTGGATCCGCCGACGACGCCGGAGAAGGTTCCATCGGCCGCCTGAGTGACTGATAGAACGGCGGGGGTTCCGCTGTTGTTCACGATCGATCCCGCGCCGGAGAGCGTGGACGCGCTCTGGCTGAAACCGTTCATCACGAGCTTCGCCCCGCTGGAAACGGACAGTGCGGCGTTGGAGCCGATGGCGTTGGCAATGCCGGTGATCACCGAGCCGCCTTCGATCCTCAAGCCGAGGTTGCCTCCGGTGGCCGCCGCGTTGAGAGCGACGGATCCGGCGCCGCGTTTGTAGAAGCCGCCATTGCCGACATTGAGGCGACCGTTGATGACGAGGTCTCCGGTGGCGGTGGCGGAACCGGAGGCGATGTTGACGGACATGCCGTAGCCTTTGCTGACGATTTCGATATCGGCATCAATGATCGAGCCGGACGAGGCGGCAACGGTGGTGAGGCCGGTGCCGTTGATGTCGAAGTGGCCGATCTGGGCCATGCCGGATCCTTCGTGACGGATGGTCGTGGGAGCTCCGAGCAGTTCGATGGTTCCGCTGGTGTTATAGGATGCGCTGCCTTTCAGGTAGAGGCCGGTGGTGGCGGCGGTGCCGTCGCCGGTGATCTTGAGGTTGGTATTGGCGTAGCCGGTGCCGGTGGTGTAGCCGAGCTTGAGGGTGGCACCCGAAGCAACGACGTATGGCACGTCTCCCGACTTCGCGTTCACTTCGAGGATGCCGCTGGAAACGGTGGTGGTTCCGCTCCAGTTGCCGCCTGCGACGATGAAGGTGCCTGCCCCCGTTTTGTTGAGGGAGAAGGCTCCGTTGAGCGAGCCGCCGATGCGCAGCGTGCTGGCGGCGACGTTGACGTTGCGGTTTCCTCCAAGGGTCACGACACCCGGTCCGAAGAGCAGGTCGTTGGAGCCGGCGAAGTTGATGTCGGCGTTCCAGAACTGCGGAATGGTATCGCCGATGGTAACGGGGAAGCCCGAGGTGTTGTCGAGCGAGCCGCCGTTGATGGTGAGCGCGCCGAGGCCGAGGCCGAGGGCGTTGTCGATGCGGAGCTGGCCCGCGTTGAGGGTGATGCCTCCCGTGAAGTCGCTGGCTTCCGTGAGAGTCAGCGCACCGCCGCCGATCTTCGACAAGGACACTGCGCCCAGGCCGTTGTCCGAGATGTTCGTGGCGAGCGTGAGGTCTGAAACGGCGTCCACCGCGATGTCTCCGGCGGTATCGTCCGCGCCGCCGGCGGTGAGGTAGCCGCCTTGGATGGTGAGGCTTCCGGAAGTGCCCGGCACCTGGATGGCTCCGACGGCTCCGAGACGGAGCGTGTCACTGCCGCTGAGGGAAATGACGGCCGGACCGGCGCTCGCACCCTGGATGAGGGTGGAAACATCGGTGAGTCCCGCGACGGCGGTGGTGATGTCGCCGAAGCTTCCGCCGTTGACGATCTGGACGTTGTTCGCCGGATTGTTAGGAATCAAGCCGCCGAGGCGGGTGACGTTGTAGAAACCGGAGAAGCTGACGATGTTTCCGGATCCATCATTGGCGCAGGGGCTGCCGTTGACGGTGATCCAGGACGGGAGCTTGCCGCTGAGGTCGTTGGCGAGCGAGGTTTTGGCGATGTTGTCACCAAGGATGTTCAGCGTGTTGCTGGCGGTGCGAGTGATGTTTCCGAGGTTGATCGTCGCGCTGCCGGAGCTTCGGCTGATGGTGGAAATGCCGGTCACCTGGGTGCTTCCCACGATTTCCTGGTGGCTGCCGCCTGCCAGATCGAGCGTGCCGCCGGCGAGAGTGAGCACGCCGCTATCCGAGAGTTTGGAACCATTGGCGGAAGCGTAGTTCAGCGTCAGGGTGCCGGCATTGACCGAGGTGGTGCCGGTGTAAACCTGATTCGCGGAGAGCGTGAGGCCGCCGGTGCCGGATTTGCCGAGGCCGCCGGTGCCGAGGCCGCCCACCGCAAGCGCGCCGGCGAGTTCGACGTTCTGTCCGTTGGTATCGATCACCCCCAATACTCCGTCTTCAAGCTTCAACCTGCCGGATGCGGTGTAGTCGGTGGTGTTGGTGGCGGTGAACTGGAGCGCGCCGCCATTGAGCGAGATGGCGCCGGTGGAGCCGAGGGCTCCGAGGCTGCCGAGCGAGAGCGTGCCCGCGTTGATGGAGGTGCCGCCGGTGTAGGTGTTCGCGCCGCTGACTGTTAGGACTCCGGCCGCGCTCTTGGCGAGGATGAGGTTGTTGTGGTTCGTGCCCGTGCCGCCGAGATTCACGGAAAGGGTGGTGGCGGAGGCGTTGTTGATCGTCAGCGTGGAAGCCGTCGCGCTGCCGCCGACGATGGCGTTGGCGGTGCCGGTGCCGGCGGTGGTCACCGCGGTGAGAGTCTGATTGACTCCTTCCAGCA
>DAISZP010000383.1:3663-5403 GCA_036824745.1 Luteolibacter sp. | reverse complement strand
CCGTCACCGAGGCCGGTCCAAGTGACCTTGTGTTTCTTGGCGTAAAACCACGTGAAGATCACCAAGCCCAGAATCCCGCCGTGGCTGGCCATGCCGCCTTCCCACACGCGCACCACCATCAGCGGATCTTTCGCAAGCCCCGCCCATCCCGCTTTCGGGATCTGATAGAAAAGCATGTAGCCCACCCGCCCGCCGATGAACACGCCGAACAAGGCCGCCGCCGCGATGAAATCCGCCGTTTGCTCCGGCTTCAGCACCCAAAGCTTCTTCCGCGCGAGGTGGCGCAGCAGGTAAAACCCGGCCACGAATCCCATCAGATAGGCCAGCCCGTACCAGCGGAGCTGGATCGCATCCGTGATGCGCAGCAGCACCGGATTCAGATTATGAACGTAAGTCGCGAACACGGCGGGCACCTCACACCATCCCCCCGCCCCGCGCAAGCCGACATCCTCCCCGCCTTCCCGATTGACCGCGATGCGCCGAAGGCCGAACTTCCCTCCATGCCCAGCAAGCAGGAATTGCTCGATCTCCAGTTCATCGAAACGCGCCACAAGCTGCTCGATCTCGCGGCGTTTCTCGATCGCATCGACCGCCACCCGGGCGAGCCCGATTACCGGCTCGCCGCGATGAAGGCCGCGCTGCCGATCCTGCTCGAATCCCGCCCGGACCGCGCCAAGGCCATTCTCGAAGCCCTTTCCGATCAAAGCACCGAGCCCATCCCCCAAGCCGCCTTCCAAGGAGCCTTCGGAGCCCCTCCGTCCTCCGCACTCTGACCTCCGCCCTCCGCCCTCCGATTTCCATGAACTACATCGAGCCCCACGCCCACATGGTCAGCCGCAGCACGGATGACTACGAGAAACTCGCGCTCGCCGGTTGTGAGGCGCTTTGTGAGCCCGCGTTCTGGGCCGGATTCGACCGCTCCTCGGCCGAGGGTTTCCACGACTACTTCCGCCAGCTCACCGAGTATGAGCCGAAGCGCGCCGCCAAGTTCGGCATCAAGCACTTCTGCTGGCTCTGCATCAATCCGAAGGAAGCGGACGATCCCGGCTTCGCCCGCGAGGTCATGAGCCTCATCCCCGGGTTTTTGGAGAAACCGAACGTGCTCGGCATCGGCGAGATCGGGCTGAACAAAAACACCCGCAACGAGCTCGCCATTTTCGAGGAACACGTGCAGCTCGCGCTGGATCACGACCTGCCCATCCTCATCCACACGCCGCACCTGGAGGACAAGCTGAAGGGCACCCGCCTCATCCTCGATTCGCTGGCGAATTTTTCCAAACTGGACCGCGGCAAGGTCATCATCGACCACGTCGAGGAACACACCGTTTCCCCAGTGCTGGACTCCGGATACTGGGCCGGCATGACGCTCTACCCGCACAGCAAGTGCTCGCTGGACCGCGCCATCGATATTCTGGAAATCCACGGCCCCGACCGGCTTTGGATGAATTCCGCCTGCGACTGGGGCGTTTCCGATCCGCTCGCCGTGCCGAAGTGCGCGCTGCAAATGAAGGCCCGGAAACACAGCGCCGAGGCCATCCGGCAAGTCATCCTGGAAAACCCGAAGCGTTTCCTCGGGCAATCGCCCCGATTCGTGCTCTGAGCCGGCTCCATGCGGAGCGGGGCGCGCTGAAACGTGGACTCAAACGCCGTTCTTCCATGACGGGGTATGAGTCTGAGGCTTTAGCCGATCTTTTTGTGGCGGAGCGGAGATGGGCACGCTAAAGCGTGGACTCAAACGCC
>DAISZP010000383.1:0-3563 GCA_036824745.1 Luteolibacter sp. | reverse complement strand
GCCTGTGGGGAAAAATCAAATGGCTATGGCAGAAGTACACGTGCCTGTGGGGAAAAATCAAATGGCTATGGCAGAAGTACACGTGCCTGTGGGGAAAAATCAAATGCCCGTGGGGAAAACTCAAATGGCTGTGGCAAGTTGCCGGAGGCCTTTGCCATTTGAAACTGGCAGCGTGGATTTCCAAATGCAACAAATGAAACTCACCATTGAATCAGAATTTTCAAACGACCGATTAAGACATTGCGAATACGGACATCAGTGTTTTGAGAATCGGCCAATGCGACACTTGTTTCGCGCTGATTTTCAGTGTTTTCCACACCTTTTCCCAACTTATTCACAAGCCGGACCGATCCATGCAAGGAACTCCTGGTTGCCATCGGTGCCAGTGATCGGGGACGGGATGAGGCCGCGCCAGGTGAGGCCGTGTTCTTCGGTGACGAAGCGGCGGATCTTTTCAATCGCCCGTTGGTGGAGCTCGGGATCGCGGACGATGCCGCCCTTGGAGATGTCTTCGCGCTGGAGCTCGAACTGGGGCTTGATGAGGGGGACGACGCTCCCCTGTTCGTCGAGGACGGAAAAGACGGCGGGCAGGACTTTGGTGAGCGAGATGAAGGAGAGGTCCATGACGGCGAGGCGGACTTTTTCGCCGATGTCCTTGGGCTCCATGTGGCGGGCGTTGAACTGCTCTTTGACGACGACGCGGGGATCGGTGCGCAGTTTCCAGACGAGCTGGTTGGTGCCGACGTCCACGGCATGGACGCGGGCGGCGCCGCGCTGGAGCAGGCAATCGGTGAAACCGCCGGTGGAGGCTCCGACGTCGATGCAGGTCCAGCCGGTGGGGTCGATGTGGAAGGCGTCGAGGGCGGCTTCGAGCTTGAGGCCGCCGCGGCCGACGAAGCGGGGTTTTTCCTTCACTTCCAGCGGCGCGTCGAGGGGGAGCTTGTGGCTGGGCTTGGTGATGGGGAGGTCACCGGATCGGATTTCGCCGGCGAGGATGAGGCGCTTTGCCTGCTCGCGGGAGTCGCAGAGGCCGCGGGATACGAGCAGGGCGTCGGCGCGTTCGGTTTTCATGGGGCGGAAGCGAATCAGGGAGGCGCGGGCGGGACAAGGGGGATTGCGGGGCGTTGATTTGCAGGAACTTGATTCTTGCGTATTTCCAAATCCGCCGTCAACGATCCGCGCCGTGACGCGCCACCGCACCGACGACCTCCGAATCACCGGCCTGAATCCGCTCATTTCTCCGGCGGTGCTGGCTTATTATCTTCCATTGACCGAGCCGGCTTCGGAATTGGTGGCGAGCGCCCGTTCGCAGGCCGATGCGATCCTGCGTGGTGCCGATGACCGCTTGCTGGCGGTGGTGGGCCCGTGCTCGATCCACGATCCGGAAGCGGCGCTGGAATACGGCGCGAAGCTGAAGGCGGAGGCGGAACGGCTGAAGGACGATGTGTTCGTGGTGATGCGGGTTTATTTTGAAAAACCGCGCACGACGGTGGGCTGGAAGGGCCTGATCAATGATCCGGGCCTGGATGATTCCTTCGATATCAACCGCGGCCTGCGAGTGGCCCGCGGACTCCTGCTGGACCTCGCAAACATGGGCGTGCCGGCCGGGACGGAGTTCTTGGATGCGATTTCCCCGCAATACATCGCGGATCTGATCGCGTGGGGCGCCATCGGCGCTCGGACGACGGAATCGCAGGTACACCGGGAGTTGGCTTCCGGGCTTTCGATGCCGGTGGGCTTCAAAAACGGAACAGGCGGCTCAATTCAGATCGCCTTGGACGCGATCCAGTCGTCCTCACGCCCGCACCATTTCCTCTCGGTGACGAAACAAGGAGTGTCCGCGATTTTTTCCACCTCCGGAAACGAGTCGTGCCACCTGATCCTGCGCGGCGGCAAAACCGGGCCGAACTACCAGAAGGAAGCCATCCATGAAGCGGCGACGATGCTCCGCGAGCAGGGAATGGCGGAATCCGTGATGGTGGATTGTTCGCACGGGAACTCGCTCAAGGACTTCCGCAACCAGCCGATGGTGGCGAAGGACATCGCCCATCAGATCGCGGAAGGTTGCAAGGTGATCACCTCGGTGATGATCGAATCCAATCTCGTGGAAGGCGCGCAAAAGCTGCCTAAAGACCTCTCCACGCTGACCCGCGGGCAGTCCATCACGGACGCCTGCCTCGGCTGGGATGATACGGTGAAGACGCTGGATGTGCTGGCGGAGGCGGTTAGAAAACGGCGCTCGGTTTCCTGAGGCTGTGGATATCGGGCAAAAAAACCGCCCGTATTCGCAAAAAAGGCCGACCGGATGAGAGGATTTGCCGGGATAGTCAAGAAACGTAAAAATTTCCGTTCAAGTGGCTTGCGGAGAATTTCAGACCTGACATTCTCCGACAGCCTCTCTCAGCGGACATGGATATCACGAGCGAATCATCACAAAGCGTCATCACCTGCCGGAATAGCCAGGGAACCGAGTTGACGGCGAATCTCCTGCGCATCAAGCGGTATTCGGTCGTCTTCGAAGTTTACAATCCTTACAGCATCCTGCAGCTCTCGGAAGTTCTCTCGGATTTCCGCATCATGGCGTCGAGACGCCTGCTCTATCACGGCAAGGCGGTGGTGAGCAACCTGCTGAACACGGGCATCGTCCTCGTTTGCGAAGCAACGCTGGAAGACGGCTGGGTGGAGGTGGACTTCCTCTCCACGGTGAGCGGCAAGGGCGACCTGACGACGCAGTTCGGCGCGTTCATGGAGGAGTGGAAATCCGCCAACCAGGTGCGGGATCCCTTCAAGCTGGTGGTGGCGGACATGGTGAACATGTTCAGCGGACTCCAGCACTGGATGACGGGCGTGGACGTCGGCATCCGGACCACGGTGACACGCTCGCGAGAGGAGCTGGAGAAGGAGATTTTCTCAAGCATCCAGGAGCAGGCGGTGGCAGAAGTGATGCCGTCGTGGGAACGCCTGGAGGATGTGGCGAAAGAAGTGAACGAAGGCGAGATCGCGCTGCACAAGGCCTATCTGCGCCGTGAACTGCATCCGCTCGTGCTTTGCTCGCCGTTCATCTATCGGACCTACACAAAACCGTTAGGTTATGCGGGCGACTATGAGATGGTGAACATGATGCTGCGCAATCCCTATGAAGGATCCTCGGCGTTCGCCAAGCTCCTGAACTTCGCGCTGCTTCACACGGAGCCGGTGGTGGCCCACCGGAACCGCATCGACTATCTGGTGGAAATGCTGCGCACCGAGACCCGCAAGCGCGTCCGGCAGGGCAAGACCCGGGTCTTCAACCTGGCCTGCGGACCCGCAGTGGAGGTCGGCCGTTTCCTGCGCAACCACGAGGAGAGCGACCTCACGGATTTCGATCTGCTGGACTTCAATCTGGAGACCCTCGAATACACGCGGGAACGCCTCACCGAAGCGCGCATGTCCGCCGGGCGGGAAACTCAGATCCGTTTCCTGCAACGCTCGGTGAACCAGATCCTGCGCACCGCGGCCCAAGGCGGAGGGGACGAGGACCTGGAGAACTATGACATCGTCTATTGCCCGGGCTTGTTCGACTA
>DAISZP010000382.1:0-5404 GCA_036824745.1 Luteolibacter sp. | reverse complement strand
GCTGCTGTTAGTCCGGAGCCACCACCTTCAGCCGGGCGAAGAGTTTTGTGGCGGCACCCTTGGGGATGGCGACCGTGATGGTGTCCAGCGGGCTGCCGTCCTGAGCGGTGATCGTCGAGTTCGCGGGATCCACCGCGGTGGTCCATGGCGTGGACGGATTGTTGGTGAACTCGACCGTGACGGGATAGCCTGCCGCCGCATCAGCGCGGTGATAGGTGAACACCAGATTGTTTCCAACGAGGGAACAGTTCGGCAGCAGGCTCGTGGAGTTGCTGCCGGGGTTGGCCGGGTTTGGCTCGCCACCGAGGACGAATTCCATGCCATTGGCGATGCCGTCGCCGTCCGGGTCCACGTTGAAGGCGGCGTTCAAACCTGCCAGACCCTTTGAGTCGGCCCAGTTGGAAAACGCGGTGCCCGCTGGTTTCAGGATGATCTGATGTGGAGTCGAGTAGTCCACCACGAATCCGGCGGAGACGGTGGAGAAGGTGCCGGTGAGCGTGCCGGAGTAAGTGGCGATGATGCGCGGGAACACACCTGATGAATCGGTGACGGCTAGGACGGACGACGCGCCGAATGTTAGATCGGTGGCGGCGATTTGATCCGATGTGGAACCGCTGACTTCGCAGGCGTAGGTGCTGTCGATGGTGGTGGCTCCGGTGGTGAGCGTGCCGATACCCGCGCCGGGAGCGATGGTGCCGGTGATGATCACCGGGCGGTTGATGGTTCCACTGCCGCCGAGTGTGGCCCCTGCGGAAACGGTGACGGCGTTGGCGGAGGTGGTCATCGAGCCGTTCACAAGCAGTGTGCCGGCGTTCACCAGCACGGCGCTGCTTCCGGTGTTGGCGGCGCTCAAGGTGAGGTCTCCGGCACCGCGTTTGATCAACTGGCCGTTGATGGCGACAGCACCATCGATCCTGGAACCCGTGAAGGCTCCCGTGTCGATGATGGTGGTGCTGGAAATGGTGATCGAGCGGTTGGTGTTGAGAGTGATGTTGTTAGCTCCGAAGGTCAGGCCGGTGCCGGCGTTGGTGCTGGTGACATCGAGCACGATATCGTTGGCGGGATTGCCGAGGGCGGCGTCGCTGGTGAACTCAAGCGCGCCGCGGTTGAGTTGCCATTTGCCGAGGATGGAGTTGGAGGAATTGCTCAGTCTGAGTTTGGAAACGCCTGCCGATGCCGTGTTGTTGAGATAGATCGTCGCGCCGGCATTGCCGCCGCTCAGGATTCCCGAAAGCGTGACCGTCTGGTTGATGCCGGCCGTGGTCAGCAGTTTGGTGGTGATGGCGGCGTTGGCAAAAGTGATGTTGTTGGCAAGCGAGTTGCTGGCGAATCCGCTCGGGAAAAACAATGCGGTCATGGTGCCGGTGTTGTTCAACGTGACACCGCCTGTGCCAAGTGCGGACGAGTTGCCCACAGCGATGGATCCGGTCGAGGCGGAGTCCGGTCCGCCACTGACGGTGGTGCCGCCGGAGTAGCTGTTAGCGGATGAGAGGGTGAGGGTTCCGGTGCCGGATTTGCTGAGAGAACCCGTGCCGCCGATGCCGCCCGTGCCGGAGAACGTGTAGGCGTTTGTGTTAGTGACGGAAACAGATGCAGGGAAGAGCTGGCCTGATAGAGTGACCGTGGCGGCGGCGGACGGGTTATTGAAGATGACCGTGTCACCGGTGGAGAATTTCAAATCCCCTTCGGCGAAGTTCGGGGTGGTCATGTTATCCCAGGTGCCGGAGGCAACGTTCCAAGTGCGGGTGGCCGCAGCGCCGGCGGTGAAGGTGAACTTGTTGTTGACCGTGTCCTGCGTGACTGTGCCGCGGGTGGCGGCGGTCAGGTTGGTGGGATTGGTGGCTCCGGTGGCTCCGTATTTCAGCACGTCGTAGGTGGTCCCGCTGACGGGTGTGGAGGTGAAGACCAGCGAGGTGGTTCCGGCGAGGTTCACGCCGTTGGAGGTGAAGGCTCCGGTGGTGTCGGCCGCGAGGAAGGCTCCCGCGTTGAGGGTGAGCAGCTTGTTGGTGCTGCCGGTGGCGGAGCCGTTGAGGGTCGCGCCGCTGTTGGCGGTGATGGCGGAGGTGCCGCTGGAGGTGATCCGAAGCGTCCCCGCGCTGATGGTGGTGGCTCCGGTGAAGGTGTTCGCCGCGGTGAGGCTGAGTGTGCCGGAGCCGAGTTTGGTGAACGCGCCGCTGCCGCTGATCACACCGCTGGCGGTGACGGTGTTGGTCTTGGTGTCGAAGTCCGTGCCGGTGCTCAGGGCGGTGGCGCGGGTGTAGGTCATGGAATTGTTGAACGTGAGGTCGGCTCCGTTGTTGGAGTCGAAGGTGACGGTGTTAGATGGATTGCCGAGCGCTTCATTGGAAGAAATTTGCAGCCCGCCTCGGTTGATCCAGACGTTCGCGCGGAAGTCGTTGGTGCTGTTCGTGAGGATGAACTGCGGGTTGTAGGCTCCGCTCTGGTTGTTGTTCAGATAGAGTTTGGTGAACGAAGTGCCGCCGCTGAGCTTGCCGGAAAACTCCACGGTGTTGGTGGTGTTTCCGGTGCCATACATGTAAAGCGCGCGGTTGGCGGCCGAGGTGTCGGAAGGCAGCGTGATGGCGTTCGGGATCACCGCGTTCGACGTGATGGCGGTGGTGGAGAGGATCGCCCCGCCGGTGGTGTCCGTGGAGGCTCCCGTGGCCACGGTCAGCGCACCGCTGCCGAGCGCGCCGGCGTTTCCGAGGCCGAGGCTGCCGCCGTTGAGGGCCGCGGCCGTGAAGTTGTTAGAAGCATTCAACGCGAGCACGCCGCTGCCGCCCTTGGTCAGGGTGCCGGAGATCGGTCCGCCGGTGAAGGTGTAGGCCCCATTGCCGATGATGCTGGTGTCCGACGGAGAGACTCCGCCCGCTGACACGGTGATGGTTTCACCTGTGGATGGGAACAATGCCTGGAGTCCGTTGGCGAAGACGCTGCCGCCGGACCAGTTCGCGTCGCTGGTGTTCCAGGTGTTGTTGGAATTGGTATCGTCCCACGCGATCTGGCCGGGTGCCGCGAAGTAGATGGATGCGTTCAGTTTCGCCTCGGTGGTGCCGACGAAGGAGAGCTGATAGTTGACCACGCCCGATCCGGAAAACGGATCTGTCAACGAAGTCTGCGTGAGCGGAAACGTGCCGATGCTGGAGCCGTTGCGGAAAATTTCGAACCCGGTCGCGCCGGGAATGCCTGCGGCGGGCAGAGACCAATCGAGTTGGACTGCGCCGGAACTGCCAGTGGCGGCAAAGGTAGGGCCGGTGACAAACGCATTCTGCGCGAACTGCCACGAGGCGGGGATGCCGATACCGAGATAGCGCATCACGGTGGGTGCCACCGCCACATGGCCGGGGCTCGCGCCGCTCACCGCCACGGGCATGCCGCCACCGGAGACGATGAAAGGAATCGTACGTTCTTCCGTGGATTGACCGCCGTGGCTGGAGTTTCCGCCGTGGTCGGCGACGATGATCGTCAGCCATTGTTCCGAGGTGATCTGCGGGCGGGCGTTGATGGCGGAGATGATGTTTCCGATCAGGGCATCAACGTTGCTGATGGCGGCCATGTAGGCTGGCTGACTGGGGGAAAATCCGTTGGCATGGCCGGCTCCGTCCACTTGATCGAAATGGAGGAACAACACATCCGGGTCCGCGGAACCGAGGTGCGCCACGGCTTGGGCTGCCACATCCGCGTCACGCAGCGGATACGTGCTTCCCGTGCCTTTCGCGTGATGGTCCAGCCATGACGGCTGGGCGGCGACGATGTAGTCCTCTATCCAGTTCCAACTGACGATCGAACTACAGTAAGTGCCAGGAGCGGACTCCTTGAGCAGTCTGGCGAAATGCGGTGCCTGGCTGACCAGATAGGAACTGGAAACCGCTGGTTGGTCGTAGGCCGGGCTGCTGTTGCCGCTCACGTTGTGCCTATCGATCCAGGTGCCGGTAAGAATGCTGGTCCAGCCGGGGCCGCTCATGGTCACTTGCTGGGTGGCGGTGCCGAGATCGCCGCCGGCGTAGGCGTTCCAGGTGACGGTGCCGTTGTTGACGAGGGCTTTGATGTTCGGCGCGTTGTTGGAATCGACCTGCTGCTTGAGCGCGTCAGGACGGCAGCCGTCGATGCCGATCACCAGCACGCGTTTCCCGCCGTAGGGATTGGAGGTGCCGGGACCCGCGAGCAGCAGGGCGGAAGAAGCCGTTAGGAAAAACGCGGAGAGGAAAGTCGTGACGGACATGACGCCGGAATCATGTTCCGGTTTCGTCACAATGGAATGGCCGTTTTGCCTTATTTATTGGCAAAACGGCCATTCCTGTAACGCGGCTTCAAGGTGCCTCCAACACCTTTAGGCGTGCGAACATGCGGGGATTGCCGCTCGTCGGAATGGTGACCGTCACCGTATCCGAGGGAGAGCCATCCGTGACGCTGATGGTCGAGTTTCCGGGATCCACGGCGGTGGTCCAGGAACCGCTCAGGCCGGTGTTGAATTCCACGGTGGGGTTCAGATAGGCGGCGGCGTCCGCGCGGTTGTAGGCGAAGACCATGTTTCCGCCGGAAACGGTTAGGGTGGGCAGGATCGCGGTGGAGTTGGAGCCGGGGTTCGCGGGATTCGGTTCCCCGCCGAGGACGAATTCTAGCCCGTTTGAAATGCCGTCCCCATCGGGATCCGCATCGAAGGCGGCGTCCGGTCCGGTGAGTCCCTTGGAGGTGGCCCATGAGTCGTAGGCGGTGCCTTGTGTTAGAAGAATCTGGCCGGGAGTGCTGGTGTAATCGACGGAGAACCCGGAGGTGACGGAAGCGAAGGTTCCCGTGAGCGTGCCGCTGTAGGTGGCGATCACCCGCGGGAAGGTGCCGGAGGTGTTGCTCACTGTTAGAGCGGATGCCGCGCCGAGGGTGATGTCCGTGGCGGCGATGACATCGGAAGTGCCGCCGTTCACCTCGCAGGAGTAGTTTCCGTTCAAGGTGACCGTGCCGGTGGTGAGCGTGCCGATGCCCGCGCCGGGTGCGATGCTGCCGTTGACGGTGACGGGGCGGCTGATGGTGCCGCTGCCGGAGAGAGTGGCGCCGGTGTTCACGGTCACGGCGGAGGCGGAGGTGTTGAAGGTGCCATCCACCTGCAGGGTGCCCGCGGAAACCGTGGTGGCGGCGCTTGAGCTGTTAGCTCCGCTCATGATCAGTATTCCGCTGCCGATTTTGGTGAGTGCGGCGGTTCCGCTGAGGGTTCCACTTGCTGTCACCGTGTTCACTCCCGTGTCGAAGTCGGTGGCGGTGAGCAGCGCGGTATCGTGCGAGTAGGTCATCGCACTGGCGAAGGTCAGGTCCGCGCCGGCATTGGAATCGAAGGTGACGGTATTGGCCGCGTTGCCGAGGGCTTCGTTGGACGAAATCCGGAGGCCACCGCGGTTGATGCGGATGGACG
>DAISZP010000381.1:0-5429 GCA_036824745.1 Luteolibacter sp. | reverse complement strand
CACGCGCTCGCTTTCGAGAAACGCGGCGACGCACGGAAACCACATGCCGGCGGACAAACCGATGCCCGTACATCCCCAAACGGCGAATCTTCCTAACAAAAACGGACATGCGGCGGAGCGGAACACACCTGCAACGACGGAGCTCAATCGGGCGTCCGGATGCGTGATCGGCGCCTTGTTCCTCCACGCCTGATCCATCCAGCGGATGGCCACCACGAGAACCACCAGCGCGGCGTGCTGGAGCGTCCCGCCGAGGAACGAAAGGGCGATGAACGCCGGGACCATGAATCCGTGTTTTTTCGAGCCGGACTCGTGCCGGTCCATCGAGGCGAGGATCCATGGAACCCAGCAGAAGGAGCCCAGGGTCCATCGATGATAGATCCACGTGACGAACTGCGAGTTGAAGGCGAACAGCAAGGCTCCGCAAACCGACCAGATGGCGCCGGTTTTCCTTCCCTGCAGCCACCACCACATGCCCGCGGCGGCGATCCACATCTGGCAGAGAAGACCGATATGCCACGCGGTCCAGAAGTCGAACCAGCGGTGCAGCTGCATCGTCCAGTCCGAGTAGAGCGCCATCGTGTTCGCATGCTGGGCCGTGCCTCCGTAGGTCAGCGAACTCCATCCAATCCAGCCTTCCTTGCGGAAACTCTCCGCGGCGATCATCCGATAGACGAGGTATTGATCCACCCCGTCTGAAACAAAATGGTTCTTCGCGGGGTAGGCTCCCGCATTCTGATGCCACGGACTCATCGCTCCGTTGAGCAGATCCAGCGGGGCCAGCACCTTGCCGCCGATCCACCACGGAGAGAACCAGGCCGCCACCATCAAGGTGATGATGAACAGTTGGAGCGGCTTGTTGGATTTTTCCGGATCCATGGTTGAAACAGGTCGAGGCGGTGTTTCCTCAGACCGGAAGGATCTCCCAGTGCGGCAGACATTTTTCCCCGATGGGAGCGTGGATGTCCCGGGCATACCAGCGGTCCGGCATCATGACTTGCTGGCCCGGCTTTTCGGCGAGCCAGGCGGCCCACCATGAGTAGGTGCTGTTCGCGATGATGTGGTGCGAGGCCCGGCTCATGAGGTGCAGGTCATGCAGCGGGTTTTTCGAGTGGCGCCCGCTGTCCACAATCTCGTGATCCTCATCCTTGAACTGCGAGCGGCACCAATCCGGATCATCGGAGAAAACGAAAAACCGCGCGCCGGGGACTCGCGAACGCATCAACCGGATCGCGGATTGATAGTATTGGCTTCCGCAAACCTGAAACACGGGGTGGGTGAGGTAATCCGTCCGCCGGACATGAATGCCAATGGATTCCGGGGTGCCCAACGAATCGAAGAGGCCAGTCCGGGGAGCAGGGCCGCTTTCCGTCTGAATCTGATAGGCATCGCTTAGCAGACCTTTGATTTCGCGGCGCAGATCTGTGGAGATTCCCTCGAAGTAGCGGGGTGTCTGGAAATAGCCGAAGAGCAGGCAGTCCGGCGGCGCGTCCAGGAATCGCGGATCAAACGACTGGTCATCCGGGTTTTCACGAAACAGGGGGGAATGTCCGTATTCCCAATAATGTTTCCCGGTGAACTTGCGCAGCGCCCTTGCGGCAAGCGGCAGCCGGCGCAGCACTTTCGCCCGGATCGGCAGGCGCAGGAAATGGGAGACTTCCGCCCATCCTTCCGCGTTGAACCAGGATGCGTCTAACAGCAGCGGAACTCCGTGTTTCTCCGCCAGCACCCGTCCCAGGGCGTATTGGAACAAGTGGTTTCCCGTGCGGCCTAGCAGGACGATGCGTATCATGGAATGCGCTCCATCTATCAGAGTTTGCGGGCGGCGACGATTCCCACACCCGTGCGGCAGGTCGCGTTTGCGAGAACATGGCCGCCTGAACCGCTCGCGACCTCGCAATCGTCGTCGATCACGGCGGACGTTTCGACGTGCCAGCCCTCGTCGAACCAGCCGAGCATCGTGGACGGAGCGAACACCCGGTGCGCGTTGAATTCGATCCTCTCCTCTCCCACCGGCGTCGAAAGATAGAGGAGCCCGCCGCGGGCGACCATGTCCTTGAGCCGGGAAAGCCCCTTGAGATGCCCATCCGGATCGAGCGGATCTCCGTATCTGCCGAGGCCGAAGTGTTCGATGGTGTGCAGGCAGGACAAGGAGTCCGTGCATTCCTTCCACGCGGCGGAAAGGCCGGCCATGAGGTCGAGTTGATGGAACTTCACATTGGGAACCTTCATCGGCTGGGGACGGATGTCGATCACGTCCACTTCACGGAAAACGGAAACGGTGCCCACGAATCCGTCGATGCGTGATCCGACGTCCACGTGACGCGCGGGATTGGCCGCAAGGAGCCAGGAAGCGACGAGCCGGTCCTGATAGAAATAGGCACCGAGGGCACCGCTGGATTCTCCCCACTCGGTCAGTATGGGCAGTTCCTTGCCCCACGGCAGCGGTTTCGCTGATGGCATGCGCTGGAACGCCCTGCGTTCGTTCGCGTAGCGCAGCCAGCCCTTGGCGGAAGCAAACAGCCGCATGGGATGGAATCCCGAGTTTCTCAAAATGGCCCGGATCATGGATGGTTGGGTGAGTTGTTCCAAGCTTTGGAAACCTCGTGGAAGACTTCCACCATGCGTTTCACGACCTTCGCCGAGGCGTAGGTTTCCCTGAGTGTCAGACCGCACGCGCGGACCTCATCGGGAGGCATCGACATGATTTCGTCCAGTGCGGTGAAGAGGGATTCGGAAGAGTCCAACGTGAAGCCTCCCTTGTGGGTGGCGACTCCGAGAACCTCCTCCACTGAAGTTCCCTTCACGAAACAGACCGGTGTTCCAAGATAGTAGGATTCCAGCGCGGGCAGCCCGAATCCCTCGATCTCCGAGGGCAGGATGAGCGCTCTCGCGCCCATGTATGCGGCTTGAAGGGCGTCATCCTCAAGAAACGGGCGTTTGGAAATCGTCCGGGATCTGGCGAGCAGCGTTTGGACTTCCGGTGGCACCGCGCCGATCAGATGCAGCATGGGCAGGCTTTTGCCAGCGGCCTCCGCCTCGCTCCACCAGCGGACCAGGTGCGCGGTTCGTTTGTGCGGTTCGCAGGAGGCGAGATGGATGACGTAGTTTTCCTTCCGAATCGTCCCGGGCTGCGGGATGTGCTCGTAGGGGCAGGACTCATAAGTCACCGTGATCGGCTTGCGGGGAATCCGGTGACGGGCCATGAAGTCGAGGATCTGCCGCTTCGCGGACTCGGAAACGGTTAGAACCCGGTCCGCCCTGTGAAGCGTGTGCTTGAGCATCATCGCCCAATAACGGTATTCCCACGCGTTGCGCCATTCCGGATAGTGATCCTCGTCATACTGTATGATCGTGTCGTGGATCGTGACCACCGAGGGTTTGCAGTAAACGCTCAGCAGCGGCAGGTATCCTTTCGGAAAGTAATGGAGGTTCGGGGAGATGGTGCCGCGGTTGAACAGCGGGTGGAAGTGGTCGGTGATGAGGCGCACCCACTTGCGGCGCGTGCCCCATGGCAGGGTGTAAACGTTTTCGATGGCGGAAGGGGCTTGTTGGGAACTCCTTGAAACGATGGCGTCCACCACCACGTCGCCATGATCGTGCAAGGCTTCCAGAACGACCTGGGACATCCGTGAAATCCCGAAACTGCGGTCATGTCCCGGGTTCTGGTCCGCCAGATAGGCCACCACCCGCAGGGCGGGGGACTCTCCTGGCTTTGTGAGGTCGGCGTGATCTCCGGTCTCGGTGGTGGAAGTTTCCGCGAGATGTGTCTTGTGGGTCGCCGGGGAAGGTTCCAGAGCGGTTAGAAACGATTTCCCGACTCTCTCCACAAATCGTTCGGGTTTGAAATGGGCGTGGTGAAACGCTCTTGCCGCTTCGTAATTCCTCTCACCCGCGCCGGTGTCTTCATGAAGTTCCTTCAGCGCGTCCGCATAGGCTTCAGGCGAGCGGACAGGCAGCAGCGTCGCCGCCACGCATCCGTTCATCATGGCCGGAATGCCGGCCCATTCGGTGGAGATGATGGGCAAGCCCGCGCCGAGAGCTTCCATCAGGACGATCGGCGTGGCTTCCGAGGCATAGTGTGTCGGGAAGAAAAAGACATCGGCATCGCGGTAGGCGTTCCATTTGTCATCGCCGGTGAGCTGCCCGGTGAACTCGACCATGGACCCCAGTTTCAGATCGTTCCAAAGCACGCGTGCCGCGACTTCGAATTCCTCGGAAAACCACTTGCCCACGATGCGGAAACGGAAATCGCGCTCCAGTCCCCGGCGTTTGAGTGCGCCGGCGGTTTTCAGCACTTCGAGCACGCCTTTTCCCTCCTGCAGGCTGCCCACGAACAAGACTCTCAACGGCTCGCCTGGTTTGCGGGATTGGCGCGGGAGTTCCGGGACGTCGATGGCACAGGGGCACCACTGCCAGGATCGCGCTTCAAATACCTCATGGGGTGGTATGGTTTCCTGCGCGACTTCCAAAGATACATCCGCTCCGTGGTAAGCGATCTTGCCGAGCATCTGCCGCAACGCTCCGTCCCCGACAAACGCGGGCAGTCCGCTCGCATGATAGATAAACACGCTCGATCCGGCCAAGGGCCTGACCGATGCGAGAAAGATCACATCCCGCAGAAACGGAATCCACTTCGCGCTGGCGGGTGGATAGAAAAGGATGCAGCCCGGATGAGCATTGAGAACCGCGCGAGCCTTGCGGATCAAGTGCAACAAGTGGCGGATCTTCTTCCACTGAAAGCGGCCGACTTCCAGCATTTCCTCGCTGAATTCCATCCGCAGCCTGTGGATCTCGAAGCCAGGCCAATCGTGTTCGAAAAGGATCTGCGTGGCCACCGCCTGCCCGTGCCAGGGCGGAGGCGTCTGGCCCATCAGAAGCACATGAGGTTTTTCGGAAGACATGGAGGAAATGGGATTCATCGCGCCGCGGCCCAATGGCTCAGCGCCGCAGTCAGGACGGCGGAGTTCTCCTGATGACCCGCGCCCTGTTTGTAGGCAAGGCTGGCGATCACCGGCAGCATCGGATCATTCGGCCAGCCGGCTTCGCGAAACAAAGAAAACGATCCGGTTTCCCGCATCCGCACCAGGGTGGCCGCGATGCCTTCGGCGTGGGGGAGCCGCCGGACCAATCGCTGGTCCTGCAGGAAATAATGGACGAGATCGAGCCCTGGCATGGCAGCGGGGTGTCCCCATTCCCAATCGAGCGCGAGGATCGAGCCGTCGGTATTTCTGAGAAGGTTCCAGCGTGCGAAGTCTCCATGCCGGATCATCGGTTGGAGCATCAGGAACTGGATTTCAGGAATCACCAGGTTTCCCTCTGCCGAAACCGAAAGCGCGCGTTCGATGGCGGGCCATTCGTCGAATTGGTCCGCCCGCCGCCTCGGCAGATCCCGCTTCCATGAATCCAACAAACCGAAAACCCCGTGG
>DAISZP010000380.1:0-5469 GCA_036824745.1 Luteolibacter sp. | reverse complement strand
AAAGTCCAAGAACACTCACCCACACGCGGCGAATTTACGCCACTTGGGGATTCCGTCATCCACCCATGAACGACTCCAGCCCTTCTTTTCCGGCGATTTTTTCGCCGCACAACGGCTTCTCGCGCTGTCACCAGCGCGCCTGCGTGGCCCTGGATGCTCAGAGCGGCTGGTCCTTGAGTTCGCGCAGCCAGATGTTGCGGAAGCGGACGGGGTTGCCGTGGTCCTGGAGGGCGATGGGCAGCTTGTCGGGATGGGCCTTGTAGTCGGAGACGGCGTGAGGCCCCATCCAACCGGTGCCGCCGCTCAGCTCCACGTGGTCCTGAACGAGCACGCCGTTGTGGATCACGGTGAAGGTGGCGCGGCGCACGACTTTTCCCTGGGCATCGAAGAGGGGGCGGTGGAAAATGATGTCATATGCCTGCCATTCGCCGGGTTTGCGGCAGGCGTTCACCAGCGGTTTGCTCCGGCCGTAGAGTGCGGCGGCCTGGCCGTCGGCGTAGGTTTGGTTTTCGTAGCTGTCCAGCACCTGGACCTCGTAGGTGTTCATGAGGAAGACGCCGCTGTTGCCACGCCCCTGGCCATCGCCGGAGGGCTTCGAGGGCGAGGCCCATTCGACGTGAAGCTGGCAGGAACCGAAGTTTCCGCGGGTCTGCACATATCCGGCCCTGCTGACCGACTCGAGGGCGCCATCGACGATCTTCCACTGGCTGGGACCTCCGTTGGTATCGGTCCAGTTCTTCTTGAGCGATGCCTCACTGCCGTCAAAGAGGACCACGGCGTCGGACGGCGCGGCGGCGAACCCGGCATCTTTTCCCGGGGTGACAACGGGAGGCAGGGGCTGCTTGGCGGTATCCGTTTCATGCACCTTCACGCCGTCAATGAACATGTAGAGAAGGTCGTTGCCCTTGTCGTCTTTCCGGGTCTCGGTGGTGATGACCGGCTTTGACATGACCTCTTGTGCGGAAGCCGGTTGCAGGCCGGCGACAAGCATCGCCAAGGGAACAAGAGCGGAACGGAGGGGCAGAGCGGGCGCTGATTTCATGATAGGAACCGGACTACGGCGCGGGCCGCCGGTTTCTTGCCGGAATGGGGGCGGCGACTTGTATTTTCAGAAGCGCTCCCATGGACGGCCCCCGGGCACCCGCTAACAGATTCAGCCCATCATTGGCTTGGGGCGTCCCCGCCAATGAGTTCGTAGTCGAACTTGGGCTCGGGTTGTTCGGCGAATTTCTTGAGTTCCTCCGGCGTCATTTTAGCTCCGTTGGGCTTGTAGGCGTCCCGCACCAATCCGTATTCGGTCGAGAGGGTGAATTTCCCGTCGCCTTCGAGAGCTTCGGCGGAAACCTTGAGTAGAGGCAGCTTTTTGGAATCCATCAGACTGGTGATTCCCTTGAAGACGAGGGCGATCACGATGACGGCGACGATGGCCTTCAGCAGGTTCGCGAGGAAGTTTTCATACAAGCGCTCATCGGCGGATTTCCTCCTCGTGGCGTGGCGAACCGGAGCACCAGCGTGTGGAACCGGGCAGTGACGAGTGGGCGGATTTGAGTGGGTTTGCATGTTAGTAAAAACCGAAATACCCGATATCACCGTAATCGACCGGTCATTGCGGATCTGCGCATCGTTTGCGGAATGCTGCGCGCGGGATGCTCCATACGGCTGAAATGGCTTCACATCCGCTTCCCCTTCCGTGACTGGCGCGGGGTTTTATCCGCCATCCCGGCGGCAAAGCACCCGGCCGGTTCCCAGCCCCACTTCTTAAATACCGCGGCGGATGCGGATGAAGCCGGTGAGGCATTTGATGGCGAGCAGCGCGGAGCATGCCCAGAGCACCCAATCAAGGGTTCCCGGCAGCCAGTAGAACTCGACGACATACCAGATGAAGACGAGAAAGCGCGGACGGAAGAGCCATGAGTAAGGGGCGGCCATCGCGCTGCGGACGAAGGCGAAGGCCACCACCACAGTGTAGAAAAAGATATAGAGCCCACTGGGCCAGATGCCGGCGCGACCGGAATGGATCAGCGTGAGAGCGGCGGCCGTCACCACAAGTTGATCCGCCATGGTATCGGTGAACGAACCGCGGTTGGATGCGTTTCCGGAAAACCGGGCGAGCGGTCCGTCCAGCCCGTCGAGAAGCACGTGGAGCAGCAGCAAGGTGAAAGCAGCGATGGGATTTCCCCATAGAAACACCGGGCAGAATGCGAGTCCCGCCAGAAGGGATAGCAGCGTGATGTGGTTCGCGCGCAATCCCATTGCGGCCATTCTCCCCAACATCGGCCCGAGCCAACGGCCGCGGAGAGACTGCGACCACCCCATGAAACCACCCTCGCCGCCTGAGTAGCAGTTGATCGCCGCCTCGCCGTTTGCGGGAGCATATCCGTCTCCGTCCGACATGGAGCTAGCTTGTGGCCGTGGCGGACGGGCAAGTAAAGGCCAAAGGCAAGAAGTCCATGTCGCGAATCGCCGATCCGGTGTTGTGAAACAGGACGCCATCGTGGCGATGGCCGGTGAATGGCAAGTGGGTGTGGCCGAAATAACAGTGACCGATTTCCCCCCGCCAACGCGGCAGGATGTGATCGAGGTGATGAGCCACGCGGGCAACCGTGCCGGCCTGAGGAAACCAAAGATCATGAACTTTCCGCGAGGCCCCCGAGGCATCCGCCGCGTCATAGAAAAACCTGCCGACCGCGCCGCGTTGTTTGTCCCTGCTCCATGCCTCGCGGTATCGCCGATGCGACTCCGCGTCCATGCGCCGGTTCGCGCAGTCGCCATGCAGGAAGACATTGCCGCCGATCCGCAGCAACGATTCGTGGCAATGCAGCGAAGGCCGCGTCCGCGCGAAATCTGATAGAGCTTCCGTGAAACAGGAAACGCAGTCGTGGTTTCCTAACAGGTAGTGGACGGTTCTTCCGGCGCGAACTTCCATCAGGTTGTCCAGCCAATCCATGGCGGCATGGATCGTCGCCCGCATGTCCGGCAGGACACTCCAGCGGAAATCAAACACATCGCCGTTGAGCACGAGGACATCGGCGGACGCGAGCGTATCCCGCATTTCCTCAAGCAACTCCTCCGCCCGCGAGCGCCGGGAGAAGAGATGAAGATCAGAGATGACAAGCCCTTGGCACATGGCAGCCGGATCGTGGACACGATCGCCACGCGGTGGAATCCAAATCATCCATGTGGCGGGATCGGGCTCGAATCTCCTCTGCCACCCAACCCCCGAATTTTTCCGAATCGTTTCCTGCAAACGCATCCCCATTTCGCGACGTCACCTCTGCCGCAACGCCTCGCGGCCGCGGTTCCCCCGATTGGGAACTTGTGTGGGATTACTGCGGAGCTTCACAGTACCAGCCATGCGTTTCATTCCATTGGTTTTCCTCACTGCGGCACTGGCTTCGTGTCTGGGCACGGAGCTTGCAGCCGCACCAGTCATCGCCCGGCGCGCGCGGGTCATCATCGACAACGACTTCGGCGGCGATCCGGACGGTTTGTTCCAACTCGCCCATCACCTGCTATCCCCGTCCGTCGAGGTCCGGGGAATCATCGGCTCGCATCATCATCCGCAGGGCTTTTACGGTTCTCCGGGGACCGCGGAGCATGCCACCGAGATGGCGGACGAGCTTCTCGACGTGATAAACCTGAAGGGCGGCATTCCGGTCTATCAGGGCGCGTCTCAACCGCTGGCGGACACCCGCACGCCGATGGATAACGAGGCGGTGCGTTTCATCATCCGGGAAGCGATGAGGGAGGATGTGAACCCCCCCCTCTATCTGGTGTGCGGCGCGGGATTGACGGATGCGGCCAGCGCCTGGCTCACCAAGCCGGAGATCGCCGGAAAAATCCGGCTCATCTGGATCGGCGGACCGGAATACCCCGGAACCCCGCCGCCACCCGGAGCGGCGCGGGTGGAATACAACCTCAGCATCGACATCAAGGCGGCGCAGGTGGTCTTCAACCAATCGGATCTCACACTCTGGCAGGTCCCGCGCTCCACCTACCGGCAGGCGCTCGTTTCCCATGCGGAGCTGGCACTCCGGATGCGGCCGGACCAGCACAATCTGTCCCGCTTCCTGCTCGACCGGCTGGATGACCTGATGAAACGCGCCAAGGGTTCGCTGGGTGAGGCGTATGTGTTAGGCGATAGCCCGCTCGTCCTGCTCACCGCCTTGCAATCGTCTTGGGAGGCCGATCCATCCTCCAGCACGTTCATGCAAGTGACCGCGCCACGCATCGATGACCTCGGGCAATACGCCGCCCCTTCCGCCGGGAGAAACATCCGCGTCTGCACCCGCATCGACACGCGGCTGATGTTCGAGGACTTTTATGCGAAGATCGTCTCCTCCGCGCGATGAGGAACCGTTCGGATCGGACAGTGCGGATTTTCCGGACAAGTTCCTTGCCGCGCGGGTAGGTGGCTGGTTGCCTCGCCTTCATGCGGGTATTCGTTTTCGCAATCATGGCCGTCTCGTGGGTATCCGCAGAGGCAGGGGAAACCTTGCTCACGGACAAAACCCACGTCGCCCTCAGCGCGGTGAAGGACAAGCCGGCCCGTGCCGCGACGTTGACGGTTAGAAACCCGCTGGAACGCGCGCTGCCGGCCGGGGTTTCCATCGAAGGAACGGACGCCGCGGCTTTCCGTGTGAACGCGGGTCCGGCGACCTTGGGAGCCGGCGAATCGATGAACCTCACCATCCGCTTCGACCCCGCGCGCGGCGCGGCGCGTTACTCTGCCACGCTGCGGATCGGCACGCTGCCCGTTTCACTGCAAGGCATCGGCCTCGCCGCATTCGAGGGGAAAAACGAACCGCCGCTTCAGGAGATCGTCCATGCGCTGGGTATTCCTCTCGATGTGGGCGGAAGCAAGTTGGAACTGAACACCAAGGCGGATGCGATCGGTGACAGCGTGGATGCCCGATATTTCTCGAAGGCGGGTGATGGAAAAGTCCGCATCACTCCGCTGGCCCGTTTTTCCCCGCCGGGTGCCACGCCTTTCGGCATGGTGGCGAGGGGCGGGACTGCGTTGTTAGAAACAGGCAAGCTCGCCGATTCCGGAAAAGTGGTGGACGCGCATCAGTGTTTGTTTCCTCCGCTGGAGGGTGGAGCGGCTTCGATCGAAGCCGAGCCGCCGGTGGAGGGTTTCGCGTTGTATCTGAACGCCCACCAATACGTTTCCTTCACCGATCCCAAGATGCCGACCCAAGCGAAGATCGCCCGCACGGCCCGCGTTTATCCGGCTCGCCGCCTCGCCGGGCGCGACTTGAAGGACGCCTACGTGGTCGGCTTCGAGGAAGCGGCGAACGGCGACTATCAGGACGCTCTGTTCCTCCTGGAAAACGTGAAGCCGGCCCCGTGATTCGCCCGCAGATGACATCAACTCAACACACCGCACTCCAACCATCATCCATGGAAATCTGGCAGCAGGAACGCGCGCGGTTGGAACAGGAACTCGGTGAACGCATCACGCTCGAC
>DAISZP010000379.1:0-5476 GCA_036824745.1 Luteolibacter sp. | reverse complement strand
TCCCTCCTAACAACACGAAACCCGTCTATCTGATTTGCAACGGCGACGAATCCGAGCCCGGCACCTTCAAGGACCGCTACGTGCTCCATCAGGATCCGCACCAGCTCGTCGAGGGCATGGTCATTTCCTGTTACGCCGTCGGCGCGCACACCGCCTACATCTATCTGCGCGAGGAGTTTCCCGAAGCCGCGCTCATCGTTGAGAAAGCCATCGAGGAAGCCCGCGCCCGCAATTTCGTCGGCAAGAACGTGCTCGGTTCCGGCTTCGATGTGGAAATCTACGTGCACCGCGGTGCCGGAGCCTACATCTGCGGCGAGGAGACCGGCCTCATCGAGTCGCTCGAGGGCAAGCGCCCCTATCCGCGCATCAAGCCTCCGTATTTCCCCGCCGCGCTCGGCCTCTACATGTGCCCAACGATCGTCAACAACGTCGAGTCTCTCTGCCATGTGAAACACATCATCCGCATGGGCGGCGACGAGTATGCGAAACTCGGCGTGGCGCGAAACACCGGCACCCGCATCGTCGGAGTTTCCGGCGATGTGAAAAAGCCCGGTTATTTCGAGATCGAGGTGGGCAAGCTCACCATGCGCGAGCTGATCTACGACCTCTGCGGCGGACCCAAGGACGGCCGCGAAATCAAGGCCGTCATCCCCGGCGGATCGTCCTCGAAAATCCTCCGCGCCGACGAGGTCTTCAAACTCAAGAACCCGGACGGCTCCGAGCGCCAGTTGAACTTCTGGGACATCCCGCTCGACTTCGACACCCTCGCCGCATGCGGTTCCATGGCCGGTTCCGGCGGCGTCATCGTCATCGATGACTCGCGCAAGATGTCGTGGGTCCTAAACAACCTGAACTCCTTCTACGCCCACGAATCCTGCGGCCAGTGTACGCCCTGCCGCGAGGGCTCCACCTGGATGAAGAAAATCTCCGACCGCATCGTCTCCGGCGATGCCAGCCCGGAAGACGTCGCCACCCTCGAAAGCGTCGCCTATCAGATCGATGGCCGCACCATCTGCGCCTTCGGCGAAGCCTCGTCCTGGCCGGTGGAAGCCATCATCGCCAAATTCCGCGACGAGCTTCTCGCCGACACCAAACAGGAAAACGCCGCCAAGTCTCACAACCCGGAAACGGAAGCCCAGCACCGCTACATGGCCTGCGGAAGCGTCGGATGAGCGGGAGTCGGGCTGATTGTTTCCCGGCCTGGAATCCGTATCCTGCCGCCACTCCATGACCCGCCTCTTCGCCATTCTCCTCCTGTTGGTTTCCCCGCTCATCGGACAACCGTCGTTCGGCGAGGCCGCGTTGTTCAATACGGGCTGGAAGTTCCAAAAGGGCGATTCCGTGGAGTGGTCTCGGCCGGATTTGGATGACTCGGGATGGCGGAAACTGGATCTGCCACACGATTGGAGCGTCGAGGGGCCACATGAGAAATCCCTCGCGAGTGCGACCGGCTATCTGCCCGGCGGCATCGCGTGGTATCGGAAATCCTTCGAGGCTCCCGATCTCACCAAGGGCCGGCGTTTCCACATCCACTTCGAGGGGATCTATCGGAATGGCGAGGTCTTCCTCAACGGCGAGCCCCTCGGCATGCGGCCTAACGGTTATCTCCCGGTGACCCACGATCTGACCTCACGCCTCAAGCCAGGCAGGAACACCCTCGCGGTCCGTGTGGATCACAGCGAGTCGGCGGACTCCCGCTGGTACACCGGCTCGGGCATCTATCGGAATGTCCACTGGATCGAGTGCGGCCCGGTCCATCTTGCCGAACGCGGTGTGTTTTTCCGCGCCCCGTCCGTCACCGCGGAGAGCGCCGCCGCGAAGATCGATGCCACGGTGGCGAACACGACGGATCGCGAAACCAAGGTGAAGGTCGAACACGAGTTGCTCGATCCCGAGGGGAAAACCGCCGCCCGCACCGCGGTGGATCTATCCGTTCCCGCGGGCGCTTCCTCCACCGCGGCGCAGGCGATGACGCTGGCCCGCCCGCGCCGTTGGTCGCCGGACACGCCGTTGCTTTACACCCTGCGCACCGTGATCTCGCGCGATGGGGAAACCTTGGACCGATCCGAGATCCGTGTCGGTTTCCGGTCCTTGGAATTCCTGCCGGACCGCGGGTTTCTGCTCAATGGCGGACCGCTCAAGGTGAAAGGCGTCTGCCTCCATCACGATGCGGGCGTGCTCGGTGCCGCCGTGCCCGCGGAGATCTGGAAACGCCGGCTCGTCACGCTGAAATCCCTCGGCTGCAACGCCATCCGCACCAGCCACAACCCGCAGGCGTCCGACCTCCTTCACCTCTGCGACGAACTTGGCCTGCTCGTTCTCAACGAGGCCTTCGACGAATGGGAGCATCCGAAGAAAAAGTGGCTGGAGGGATGGAACGTCGGGAAACCCGGATTCCAAGGCCACGCTTCGTTTTTCAAGGAATGGAGCGACCGCGATCTCCGCGACTTCGTGCTCCGCGACCGCAATCACCCGTCGGTCTTCATGTGGAGCATCGGCAATGAGATCGACTATCCGAACGATCCCTACAGCCATCCCGTCCTCGACAAGGAAAGCATCGGCCAGCCCCACATCCGCGGCTATCAGAAGGACCAGCCTCATGCCGATCGACTCGGCGAAATCGCCCGCCGCCTCGCCGCCGTGGTGCGCGGGAATGATCCCACGCGCCCCGTCACCGCCGGGCTTGCCGGGCCGGTGATGTCTAACGAAACCACCTATCCGGACGCGCTCGACGTGGTGGGATACAATTATTCCGAAGCGCGATATGCCGCGGACCGACAGCGTTTCCCCAAGCGCGTCTTCTATGGCAGCGAGAACGGCCACTCGCTGGACGCATGGAAGGCCGTGCGGGATGACAAGGCGATCTTCGGCCAGTTCCTCTGGACCGGAGTCGATTACCTCGGCGAAGCCGGACCATGGCCCTCGCGCGGATCCTCCGCCGGGCTCTTGGATCTGGCGGGCTTCGTCAAATCCCGCGGCTGGTTCCGCCAGAGCCTGTGGTCGGACGAGCCGATGGCGAAACTCGTCACCCAGCCCGCCGGCCGCGCGCGGGGTTTCCGCGGCGGCGAGCCCCTGCGCTCCTGGAACCACGAAGCCGGAGCCAAAGTCCGCGTGTTATGTTACACCAATCTCCCCGGTGCCTCCCTCCATCTCAACGGCCGCCCCATCGGCGAGCCCCGGCAGCGCGATGACTCCACGGGACTCATCGAATGGGGGCTTCCCTTCGAGCCCGGAAAACTCGAAGTCATCGGGCGCGTCCAGGACCGCGAGCAAGTCATCGATGTCCTGGAAACCACCGGCCCCGCCCACGCCGTCCGCGCCGGGATCTGGCAAGCCGCGCCTCTCGCCGCGGGCGGAGTCTCCCAGGTCGAGATCCACATCACCGATGCCCAGGGCCGACCGGTTCCCGCCGCGGATCAGGAAATCACCTGCACCCTCGCCGGCCCCCTGCGCCTGCTCGGCATGGAATCCGGAAACCTCCGCGACCTCCAAAACCCACTCGCCAACCCCGTGCGCACCCATCGCGGCACCCTCATCGCCTATCTGCAAGCGACGGGTCATCCGGGCAAGGCAAAGGCCACGTTTTCCGCACCCTCGCTGAAGGATGCCGTGGTGGAGATCGAGATCCGCGGAACCGGTAAGGAGGGTTGACGTCTCGTCAACCCGCTGAAACCAAGCCCGGGAAAATCCTTGAGAAACCAAGGATACCTGCCAAACCCATCCCACACGGATCACGCCGGATATCCCGACCGGGGGGCTGGCTAACCAGACTGTTCGCTACAAAAAATGAAAAAAGTCCTGCAACTCATGGCAATTGCCGTTGTGATGACATCGTGCGCCAATGGCACATTCGGCATTGGTGGGTGGCCAGCACGAACGAGAGATGAGAACGTCTTGATTAACGACAGGGTGCACTACCTGTCAGAGAAGGATGTTCAGGCGATTCATGACGTCGTCTGGACTAGGGACCCGAATCTTCGGGTGCTTTCAATCGATAGTAGCCGCGTGAATCGGGTCACGAATCAAAGAGTCGTCTTGGTGACTTGCACCTACCAGAAAGGGGAGCGGTTTTCCCATATGCAGGGATTCGAGCTGATTCGCCAAGGCGACACATGGAAGTTCGGAAGCCGTCAATCGAAGATGAACGTGTCACCGATGTAGGAGCCAGCTCCAAAACACATGGCGAACGAGCGAGTAAAATGCAGGATTTGTGACAGCATGGTTCTCCCGGCGACCGCCCAGAGCAACGGCGGATTGTGCGCTCATTGCGTCAAGATTCCTCCGTCGCTTCGTGAGATCGCAGCGGCTGTTCACGCCGAGCCCAATCCCTATGAGCACGCGTTGGAAATGTATTCATTCCTGATCGATTCACTGGTTCCACATCCTCCGATCAGGGTCCGGAGGACTCATGACGCGCCATGGACCAGCTCACTCCTCCTCACCACACCTCGCACACCGGGAAACCATCCGTTTGATTCAAATACCCGCCAAATCCTGTGCAATACCCGCCCTGATCGCCGGGATACCCAGTCAGACGGGCGACATACCTGATGAAATTTTAAAAATACCGACTCCGAATCGGCGGAAACCAGCTCAGATTCTAAAAATTCTTACTCCGAACGTGTCCATACCTGACGGTTTTTGGAATTTTGGGTGGGTATGAGAGATGAAAGAGTCGGGATGCGACGGTTCAGGCCGGGGATGCCGGGTGTAGTGCGCGGAATGCGGCGGGGGCTGGCGGCTGATGAGGCGGGCGGGCGGGGGATGCGGAGGCCGGGAGTGTGGGATTTCCCCGCGAGGGCGGGAACCCGCTCCCCGCGGGCGGCGGCGCGGGAATGGCAAATGACAACAGCTCTGGAAATGATCTTGCCATCTCCGCATGGGATCGGATTGGATATCTCCTAACTGTTACGAAAGGGTGCCGGAGTTCGGCGCCGCCGTGGCGGTGATCATCCCGAATCCTTAAAATCATGTCCCTATCAGGTCCTTCATCCTATGTGCCCACGCTCACCACGTTCCGCTCCCACTGGGAAACCGTGGATACCGAGCTGAATACTTCCGGTCCCTTCACCATCACCGATCCGGCGAACCTCTCCGGCCCGCGCCTCGGCATCGTGGTGATGGATGATCTCATCAGCGAGCTGGAAGGCTTCGCGCTGACCATCTCCGATGAGGTGGCGCGCGGCGATGTGGCGGACGCCGTGCTGGCGGAAGCGAAACGCTCCGCCTTGGACTCCGCGCAGGAATTCGGCCGCAAGGTGCGCGAGAACGGGCTGCTGCGCCACCTCGTCCCGCGCCTGCCGGAGCTTCCCAAAGTCCACGAGGGGCAAGGCAGCTTCCTGAGCGCCATGAACTCCGTGCGCTCGCGCTGGACGCAGGCGAACGCCATGCTCACCACGCCGCTCTTGCTCGGCTCCGGGGAAACGCAGGCCCAGTTCGCCACCCGCGTGAACACGCTCCTCACCCAGTTCAGCGA